>NZ_JBNJLK010000015.1:0-52334 GCF_051195255.1 Falsirhodobacter sp. 1013
CAGACGTGCCATCTGCTCATCCGTCAGCCAGAAAGGATCGCTCATGTCACCGCTCCGCTTTCGGAGCCGTGAATCACGCAGCAAAACGCAAATCAATGCATCCTGACCCTAGGCCGGAAGGAGCTGTCTCGCCTCGGTCCCCGCCGCGACAAGCGCCGCCTCCTCAGCCTCCGTCAGGATCGTCGAACGTGGCTCCTTCGGCCCCATCGTGAGATCCTCGACCGCCTGGCGTTTGCGCTACTTCGCGACCGTCTTCGGACTGACGCCTAGTTCAGTCCTCCGCTGCGAGAGTGAAGTTTGCGATCGTTGTGTTGTCGCTCTGACGGCGTGCATGGTCGTGGCGCTTCCATGACGAACCTGTCCCATAGGGCATCCTTCCATTCCATAGAAAGGGATCGCACCTTTGAACCGTGGGATCAAACACCTAGGTCCATCGCGAAGAAAGCCCGCCCCACATCGTCGGGCAGATCGAGTTCGGCACAGGCCGTGAATCCATCATCCCAGCTGTCCTTGTCACGGCAAGATGGCGGGCGCGCGCCCCCTTGGGCCGGGGCGCGTTCCGATACCTCAAACCGAACTTCGATGTGGCAGGTGGAGTTGGCGGTTCTCGGTCTTGGCCCTCGGCGTCTCGGCTGGGCAGGCGCTGACGGTGATGTGGTCCACGCGGATCTAACTTAGCGCGGGGTACAGGTTGAGCGCGAAGTCATGATCGCCGAACCCTGCCAGTCCCAGATCTTGCGGGCGGCCTGATGCGGAAACATGCTCCTCTGCCGGTAGCAGATTACGGCCCGTTCCGCTGGACGTAGGTCTGCACGGATGCCAGGGTGTTGCCGTGCCAACATCATGCGGATCGTGTGATATGCAACGACACCCGACGTTAGTCGCCGCGAAATCCGAGGAATGCGATGAACGATTACACCTCCTTCGACTTCACGACTCTCGATCCGTCGACGCGATACCGGCTTTTGGCGGGTGCCGTCCTGCCGCGCCCCGTAGCCTTCGTCACCACGGTCGATGCCGACGGAACGCGCAATGCCGCGCCGTTCAGCTTCTTCGGCGTGCTGAGCCATGATCCCGGCACCCTTGCTTTCGGGGTGGAGATGCGGCCCGACGGGCAACCCAAGAACACGCTTGCCAACATCCGTGCCACAAGGGCTTTCACCGTCCACATCGCCGACGTGGCGCTGGTAAAGGCGATGGAGATTTGCGCCCGCCCCGCAGCTGCCGGCGTCGACAAGTTGCATCGGGCCGGACTCGACTGCGTCGACGGAACACGCGTCCCCTCACCTCGCATCCTTGCCGCGCCCGTCGCCATGGAATGCCGTCTATTGCAGGAAATCGATCTCGGCCCTGCGCGTGGCATCGTGCTGGGCGAGGTGGTATCCCTCTTCGTGCGGAGCAGCGCAGTGGACGACGCGCTGCGGATCGACCCTGCGCAAATCGATGCGGTCGGGCGCATGGGCGGCCCGACCTATGCCACCACGCGCGATTGTTTCCCCGCCCCGCTTCATCGTGCGTAGGCGCGGCGGGACCGCAATTCGATCCAGCTGGTGAAGCGGACCAGCGGCCACAGGATCGCCACATAGATCATGGCGGCCAGCACCAGCGGCGACGGGTTGGCAAACAGCGCCTGACTGTCTGTCGCCTGCTTCAGCAGATCGTTCATCGCCACGACCGAAGCCAGCGACGTGTCCTTGATGATCGACACGGAATAGGAGGCGAGCGGCGGGATCACCATGCGGATCGCCTGCGGCAGCACCACCTTGCGCATCGTCAGCACGAAGGACAGGCCAAGGGCGGCCGACGCCTCGAACTGGCCCTTCGGCACCGCCTCGATCCCGGCCCGCACCACCTCGGCGGTATAGGCGGCCAGAACCAGCGACAGGGCCACCGCGGCAGCGGTGAACGAGTTCATCGTCACCCCCACGAAGGGCAGCGCGTAGTAGATCAGGATCAGCAGCACCAGCACCGGAATGGCACGCAGCAGGTCGATGTAGATGACCGCCAGCAGTCGCAGCGGCGTTGCCGCATACATGCGGATCAGGCACACGATCACGCCCAAGGCGCCGCCGAAGACGATGGCCACCACCCCAAGCAGGAGCGTGTTCCATAACCCCTGCAGCAGGATGGGCAGTGCCTTTGCCATCACCCCGGTGTTGAAGAAGATGTCGATGATTTCCATCGTGCGGGATCACTCGACCTTAGGAAGGGGGGCGGGCGTCACGGTCAGGCTGTCCGCCGCTGGGGTCGTGCCGAACCACGTCTGGTAGATGCGGGCCATGGTACCGTCCTCCTTCATCGCGGTCAGGGCGTCGTTGGCGGCCTGCACCTTATCGGACCCTTTTGGCATCATGATCGCAAACTCCTCGCCCGTGGGGATCACGGCGGCCACTTCCAGCGCGGGCATCTGCTTCACCGCATAGCGCAGGCCCACCTCGTCATTCAGCGCCGCCTCGATCCGGCCGCTGCGCAGGTCGGTCAGCATGTTGGCGATGGTGTCATAGCTGGAATAGCTGCCGAGCTTCAGGTCCGCCTCCCGCTCCTTCACCCATGTCTCGGCGAAGGACGTGGCGATGGAACCGACGCGCTTGCCCGTCAGATCGCCTTCCGACGCGATGTCCGATCCCGCCTTCGTCACGATGCCGAGAGCCCCGGCGGCATACGGCTGCAGGAATGCCTGCGCCTGCAACCGTTCGGGCGTGACGGTCAGCGAGGAGATCACCATGTCCACCCGCCGCGACGCGGTGGCCACGAACAACGCCCGGAAATCGAGGCCCTGATATTCGACCTCCGCCCCGATGCGGCGGGCGATCTCGTTCACGATGTCCACCTCGTAGCCCTGGAAGGCACCGGTCTCGGTCTTAAACTCCCACGGGGGGTTGGCGGGATAGGCGCCGACGCGCAGGGTGTCCTGTGCGCATGCGGCCGAAACGGATGCGGCAAAGGTCAGGCCGAACATCAGGGTCTTGAGAAACATCATGCATCACCTTCAGGTCGCACATCCGGCACCATGCCGGTCCTGCGGGAATCGTCGTCGAGAAAATGGCTCATCCAGTGCTGGACGACGCGGATGTCCTCGATCATCGCGTGGCGGGCGGCGGGGGCGTCGCGTGTTACCAGCGCATCGAGGATGCGGTCATGGTTGCGGCCATAATGCCGCGTGTCGTCGCCCTTCAACATCCCGCGCATCTTTTCGCCAAGAAATCGCGTGTAAGGACCGGAACGCAGCCACAGCGTCTCGATCTGGCGCAGCAGGATCTCGCTGCCCGCGGCGCGATAGATATGGAAGTGGAAGGCCTTGTTGGCGGTGACCATGTCCTCGGTCCGGCCTTCGAACAGGGCGCGCTGGTGACGGTCCGAGATGTCGTTCAGTTGCGCCATCGTCTCCGCGTCCATCCGGTGGCAGGCAAGCTCCGCCGCGCCGCCCTCCACCACTTGCCGGGCAAGGCACAACTCGGCATAGCTTTCCGCACTCAGCGGCGGCAAAGTAGCGCTGTTCCACTTGCCCTCCACCAGCGCGCCCTCGTCCGTCAGGCGGCGCAGCGCCTCGCGCACCGGGGTGTTGGACGTGCCGAACCGCTCCGCGAGGTCGGAGATGGGGAAGCTGGAGCCCGCTTCAAATATTCCCTCCATCAGCGCGGCGCGCAGTTGGTCATAGACGGTAGAGGCGATGGTCTGCCGCCCCGTGATGGGGGTCAGGACGCCCGACCGCGTCATGGGGCGACCCGCGTGGGCGCGAGCGCCGCCAGCAGCCGATCGCAATCCTCGGCCGTGGTGACGGAACCGGGAGACAGGCGCAGCACCGTCCCGCGCATGTCGGCGTGAAGGCCCATACCCCGCAGCCGGTCCACCAGCCCCGGGTCAGCGACGGAGACCATGACGCTGCCGCCCCTTTGCGTCGCATCGGCGGGCGAGACGAGGGCGTGACCGAGCCCTGCGATCCCCTCGACCAGCCGAGCGGTCAGCGCGGCGTTGTGCGCGGCCAGCCGGGCAACCCCCTGCCCCATCACGAAGTCCAACCCGGGCTGGCTCGCCACGGCGGGCAGGATGTTGGGCGTGCCGTTGTCGAACCGTCGCGCGTCATCCGCAAAGGCGAAGGCGTCGAGATCCCATGAGAACGGGTTCGACTGGCTCCACCACCCGCGAAACTCGGGCGAGCAGTCGGCCAGCAGATCGGGCATGACCTGCAGCACCCCCGCCCCCGGCACCCCGCACAGCCATTTGAGCGAGGAGCCGACGGTGAAATCCGCCGTCGCCGCATAGGGCAGGATACCGACCCCTTGCGTCACGTCCACGCCGATCAGGCTGCCCATCGCCCGCCCATGCGCCACCAGCCGATCCAGATCGCATCGATGCGAGGCGGTGGAGGTAACCCACGTCAGCAGCGCGAGCCGGACATGCGGCCCCCATGCGGCCACCATGTCATCGTCGGTCACATAGGCGCGCCCATCCGTCGGCGCGACCGTCTTCAGGGTGAAGCCGATCCGGCGGCCAAGCTCTGCCAGAAGGAAATGCAGGCTGGGGAAGCAGTCGGCCGCCACCAGCACCTCGCCCCCCGCCAGACGATGTTCGGACAGGCCGCGCATCAGGGTGTAAAGCGCGCCGGTCACGCTTTCCGCGAGCGTCAGCGATCCCGCGGGCGCGCCGATCAGTTGCGTCCAGCCGTCGATGAACCGCCCGCGCCGTTGCAGGGCGTCGGGCCACTGGCTGTCATCCTCCGCGCACCACTGCGCGGTGAAGGCGCCCAGTGCGGCGTCGACGGCCTGCGTCTTGCCGGGGAACGTCCCGATGGAGTGATAAAGGAAGTATCCCATCAGCGATGCCCCAGATCCCAGAAGATGCCGGCCATGATCCCCAATCCCTCGCGCACGATGGAGATGGGAAGGTGTTCGTCCGCCCCGTGCTGCCCGCAACCTGGATAGGAATGGGGCACCCAGATCGTGGGCAGCCCCAGCGTGTCGGTGAAGATGGTGTTGGGCAGCGACCCGCCGAGGTTCGGAAGGATCACCGGCGCCTCCCCCGTGGTGCGCTGCATGGATGCGGCCACGAAATGCACCCATTCGTTGTTCAGGTCGGACCGGCTAGCCGGGAAGGAAGCATCCGGCGCCGGAACGATCCGTACGCGCTGGAAGCCCGCCGCGTCCAGCCTGCGCCGGATGGCGGGCAGCACCGCCTCCGTGTCCACGCCGACCGGATGGCGCAGCTGCAACCGCGCCTTCGCCCATGGGGGGATCGCGTAAAGGGGCTTGGCGATGTTGCCGACCTCGATCTCCATCACCTCCAGCGTGGACCAGCCATAAACGCGTTCGGCCTGCGAAAGGCCCGGCGCGCCCCACCACGCATCGAGTTCGGGATCGCCGGGCGACGTTTCTATCGTGCAGCGGGCAAGGGCGGAGCGCACGTCGTCGGGGATGGTGCCGGGCGTCAGTTCGGGCACGAGGCATTCGCCCGTGGGCCCGATCAGCGCGGCGATCGCATGCGACAGTTCCACTCCCGGATTGGCCAGCAGTCCGCCCCAGTTGCCGGAATGGTGGAAGCCTTCACGCGCGACCACCTCCAGATGGACGTTCATCCCGCCGCGTGCGCCAAGAAAGATCGTGGGCTGCGCCAGCCCGATGCGCGGCCCGTCCGAGGCGATGAGCATGTCCGCCGCGAACGCCTCGGCCTCGTCGGCCACCAGATCAGCCAGCGCGGGAGAGCCGTACTCCTCCCCCATCTCCATCAGGTATTTAAGGTTGAAGCCGAAGCGACCGTTCACCGCAAGAACAGCCTCCAGCGCCGCAAGGTTGACCGAGTGCTGGCCCTTGTTGTCGGCCGTGCCGCGGCCATACCAGCGGCCGTCGCGCTCGGTCATCTCGAACGGCGACAACCCTTCGGACCATTGTTCAGGAACGCCCGTCACCACGTCGCCATGGCCATACATCAGAACGGTCGGCAGGGCGGGATCCTCGATCCGGCTGGCAAGCAGGAACGCCCCCGGTGCGGCGTCGCGGCGGAAGGTCTGCCTCGCAAAGCCCAGCCGGTCGAACACCGGCACCAGTTCCTCGTCGAGATAGCGTTGCAGATCGGGCTTGTGCGCCTCCTCGCGCGATACGGTAGGCATCGCCACCCGGCGGGCAAGATCGGCCTTGAACCGGCCGGAATCCAGCTCGTTCAAGGCTGCGGCAATGGCAGTTTCACGCGTCATGCGGCACCTTTCAGGGGTTCTTGGGCCAGAAGGCAGGCCGCACCGCCGGTCAAACCGACGGGCTGCGGGCGCGTCGTGCGGCAAGCGGCAAAGGCGCGGGGGCAGCGCGGTTCGAACGGGCAGCCGGGGGGGACCGCCAGCGGGTTCGGAAACGCGGTGCCAAGGCCGATATCCGGCACCCCCTGCCCCGGTGCGACGGTCAGCGCGCTGTCCAGCAACGCGCGGGTATAGGGATGCTGCGGCGCGTCGAACACTTGCGCGGTGCTGCCCGACTCCACCACGCGCCCCAGATACATCACGGCCACCTGATCGACGAGGTGTTCCACCACCGACAGGTTGTGCGAGATGAACACGTAGGTCAGTCCGAGTTCGGACTTCAGGTCCATCAGCAGGTTCAGGATCTGGCTTTGCACCGAGGCATCCAGCGCCGAGGTCGGCTCGTCGCAGATCACAAGCTCAGGGTTCATCACCAGTGCGCGGGCGATGGCGACACGCTGGCGCTGGCCGCCTGAGAGCTCTTTGGGATACCGTTCGGCGAAGCGGGCCGGCAGGCCGACCAGATCCATGATCTCGGCCGCGCGGGTGCGGCGGTCGGCTTCGGTGCCGATGCCGTGAACGCGCAGCGGCATGGTCACGATATCGGAAATCGTCTTGCGCGGGTTCAACGAGGAGAAGGGGTCCTGGAACACCGGCTGCACGCGGCGGGTGAACTCCAACCGGCCGATGCTGCCGATGTTGCGGCCATCCAGCTTCACGCTGCCTTCGGAAGGGTCCAGCAGATTCAGCAGGATCTTGGCCAGCGTCGATTTTCCGCAACCGGATTCGCCCACAATGCCCATCACCTCGCCGCGCTTCAGGCGTAGATCGACACCGTTCAGCGCGTGCAGCGTCGCCTTGGGCTTAAACATGCCTTGCGCGACCTGAAAGCGGCGGGTCAGGCCGACGGTTTCCAGAAGATAGCTCATGCTGCTTCCCCCTTGATGCAGGCCCAGTGGTGGCTGCCATGCCCGTGAACGGGAACCGTGCGCTCGCAAACCGCTTGCGAGATGGCGCAGCGGTCACGGAAGGCGCACCCCTCCTGCCGCCCGATCAGGGACGGAACGACGCCGGGGATCGTTCCCAGATGCGACCCGCGCGCCGTTTTGCCGGGCTGGGGAATACAGTCGATCAGCGCGCGGGTATAGGGATGGGCGGGCCTGTCGAAAATCTCCGGTGCGGTGCCTTCCTCGACAATGGCGCCGGCATACATGACCACCACCCGGTCCGCGATGCGGGACACGAGGCCAAGGTCATGCGTGATGAAGATGATCGCCAGCCCCAGTTCGCGCTGCAGGTCCTTCAGCAGCCGCAGGATCTGCGCCTGGATCGTCACGTCGAGCGCGGTCGTGGGTTCGTCCGCGATCAGCAGTTCGGGGTCGGTCATCAGCGCCATGGCGATCATCACCCGCTGGCGCAGGCCACCCGAAAGCTGGTGCGGATATTGGCCGAGCCGCGAACGCGCGGACCCGATGCCGACCTTTTCCAGCATCTGCGCCGCACGGTCCGTGGCCGCCGCACGGCTGCCGCCCGTGTGGTAGAGATAGGCCTCCACCAACTGATCGCCGATGGTGAAGGCGGGGTTCAGCGCCGTCATCGGTTCCTGGAAGATCATCGCCATGCGGCGCCCGCGCAGCTTGCTCGCGATGCGTGGACGGGTCAGGTCCTGCCCGTCGAACGTGAGGCCGCCCGCCGAGCGTTTCGCCACGCGTGGCAAAAGGTCCATCAGCGCAAGCGAGGTCATGGATTTGCCGCAGCCGCTTTCGCCGACGATGCACAACGTCTCGCCCCGTGCCACGTCGAAGGAGATGCCGCGCACCGCATGCAGGGTGCCGATGCGGGTTTTCAGGTCCACACGCAGGTCGCGGACCGACAGGATGGGATCGGTCATCAGCTTCTCTCCGGGGTGATCATGTCGCGCAGGCCGTCGCCCGCAAGGTTGATGGCGAAGACAAGGGTGGCCAGCGCCGTGCCTGGAATGGCGATCAGCCAGAAGCTGAAGAACATGTAACTTTTCGCCTCGGAGATCATCAGCCCCCAGCTGGGCAGCGGCGGTTGCACGCCAAGGCCGAGAAAGGATAGCGCGGCCTCCATCAGGATGGCCGAGGCCACCTCGATCGTCGCAATGACGATCAGTTGCGGGGCGATGTTGGGCAGCACCTCGCGCATCAGGATCCAGAAGGTCGATGCCCCCGCCGTCCGGGCCGAGGCGATGTAGTCCAGCGCGCGAATCTGCTGTGTGGTGGACCGCACCACGACCGCGAACCGGTCCCATTTCAACAGGCCCAGCACCGCGATCACGACCCAGATCGACCCGCCCAGCAGGGCGACCACGGCCAGGGCCACGAGGATCACCGGCATTGCCAGCCGCACCGTGACCACGAACGTCACGAACGTATCGACCCGCCCGCCAAAATAGCCCGCGAGCAGCCCCAGTGTCGTACCGATCACGCCCGAGATGGCGACGACCGAGAATCCAATCAGCAACGACACCCTCGCGCCGTAGATCAGCCTCGACAGGTAATCCCGGCCAAGCTGGTCGGTCCCGAGGATGTTCTCCCACGTGCCCTTGGCATACCAGACCGGCGGGACGGCGCGGCGTGTGATGTCCTGCACATAGGGATCGTGCGGGGCCAGAAGCGGCGCGAAGATGGCGACGACGATCATCGCCGCGATGATGACAAGGCCGATCACCAGTGATGGGTGGTTCCAGATCTTCGACCGACTGCGGGGGTTTGCAATTGCGATCGTCATCAGGCCGTCCTCAGCCGTGGGTCAAGCCACGCGTTGATGATGTCGGAAAGCAGCGTCAACACGACATAAGCCAGCGACAGCAGCAGCACGACGGCCTGCAGCACCGGAAAATCGCGATAGCTGATGCTTTGGTATGCAAGATAGCCAAGGCCATCGAGCGCGAAGATACTCTCCACCACGACCGAACCGCCCATCAGCAGGCCCAGTTGCACCGCCACCAGCCCCACAACGGGCACCAGCGCGTTGCGCAGCGCGTGCTTGAAGACGACACGGCGGGCGGGCAAGCCCTTGGCGCGAGCAGTGCGGACATAATCGGTGTTCAGCGCGTCGATCATCCCTGCACGCACCAGACGCATGAAGGGCGGCGTGATGTAATACCCCAGCGTCACGGCAGGCAGCACGAAGTTTCGCCAACCCTCCGCCCCGGAGGCGGGGAACCAGCGCAGCTTGATCGCAAAGATCATCACCAAAGCAAGGCCCAGAAAGAACGACGGCAACGCCTGCCCCATGAGCGAGAACATCGTCACCGCCCGGTCGATGAGCGAGCCGGAATAAATCGCCGCCAGCACGCCCAGCGGAATCGCAAGCGTCAGCGCGATGACCAGCGATGCACCGCCAAGGATCAGCGTATTGCCGATCTTGCCGAAGATCAGCCCCGCCACGTCGGTGCGAAAGAACAGTGACTGGCCGAAATCGCCCCTCGCCACATCCCAGAGCCATGACAGATACTGGACCGGCACCGGACGATCCAGACCATAGGTCTGCCGGATCACGGCGATGCTTTCAGGGGTCGCCCCCTCGCCCGCCAGCGCGGTCGCGATATCGCCCGAGGCGCGCAGCAGCGCGAAGGCGATGACCGAGACCGTCAGCGCCACGATCAGCGCCAGTCCCAGTCGTTTCAAGATAAAGATAAGCATGTTGCCTCCGTCTGCCTTGGCGGCCCCGATGGGGCCGCCGGGTGCGGGATCACTTCCAGGACATTTCCCAGAAACGCAGGATCTCGTCGGGATGGGTTTCGAAGGTCAGCCCCTCGGCGCCGGCGTAATAGATCGGCAGCGTGAACATCGGCACCGCATAGGCTTCGGCCGCGATCTTCCTGAAGCCCACAGCATAGAGTTCCTTGCGCTTCTCGGGGTCCATCGTCACGCCCGCCTCCTCGAATACCGCCTTCAGTTCGGGATCGAGGTTGTTGTCGTCGGGCATCCCGCCGTAATAGGTCGGCGCCGTGGCCGAGGCGTCGAACATCGAATAGGCGCCCCACGCGTTCTGCATCATGTCGATCTGGTGGCCGCGCATCGCATCGCGCATCGCCGCAGGCTGCATGAACTGCAGTTGCACCGTGATGCCCACATCAGACAGATAGTTGATGATCGCTTCGGAAATGTGCCGCTCGCGATAGGCGGCAAGCGAAACGGTCAGCCCGCTGACGCCCGCCTCGGCCAACAGCGCCTTGGCCTTTTCAGGGTCGTAGTCATAGCTGGTCACGTCCTGCGTGCAGCCGAATTGGTCTTCAAAGCAGACGGCGTCGATGACGGTGCTGCCTTCCCCCACGAGGTTTTCGGCAATTGCCTTGCGGTCGATGGCATGGTTGATCGCCTGTCGGACGCGCACATCCTTCAGCGCGGCCTGCCCCGTTTCCGTGGTGTTCATCTGCAAGAAGACGATGCGCATTGTCTCTCCGCTGACGACGCTGACGCCGGGCATCATGCCAAGCTGGTCGGCCTGGTCGCGCGGCAGGCCCATGATCAGATCGACGCCGCCTGACATCAGGTCGGCCAGTTGGGTCTGGATGTCGGGCACGATGCGGATCGACACCGTCTCGATGCTGGCGCCGGCCTTGGGGCTGTCGGCCAGATAGTCAGCGTTCCGCGTCAGCACCAGCTCGCCTCCGGGGGCATAGCTGTCGAAACGGTAGGGGCCGGTGCCGACGGGCAGTGGCGCCGACGTCGCGCCGCGCGGGCCAGTGAAATATCCCGAGGGGAAGATCGCAAGCTGCGTGGACAGATACTCCATCGCGGCGGGGGTGGCCGACTTGGCCTTGATGCGGACCGTCATCGGGCCCGTCTTCTCCACCGAGGCGATCCATCCGGCGATCTGCTGCGAGACGATGCCGTTCTGCGGGTCCGACACATAGGTCAGCGTTTCCACCACGTCATCGGCTTCCAGCGTGCTGCCGTCATGGAAGGTGATGCCGTCGCGCAGCGTCAGGTCCAGCGTGGTGTCGTCGGTCCAGGTCCATTCGCTCGCCAGCAGCGGCGTGAAGGTGCCGTCCTCCTGCCGGGCGACAAGCGTGTCCCATACATTGCGCCCGATGATCACGCCAAGGCGCAGCGTGGTGAAATAGGGGTTCGGGCTTTCAAGCGTCTGGTTGTAGGCAAAGCGTAGCGTGTTGTCGGACGCCTGTGCATGTGCCGTTCCGCAGGCGGCGATTGCCAGCCCTGCCGAGAGGATGAGGGAGCGTATCATCGGCGATTCCTCCGTGGGTGTGTCATGCACGGGTGTGCCCGTATCATTGGATATTTTTTGATCAAAAGCATCTTAAAAGATGTGTGACAGTCGGTTCATGCGTTGGACAAGAAGATTCTTGCATTACCTTCGCAAGAAAGATGCGGATGACTAGATTTTAATCGGTTGAGGCCGCCCATTCGCATCGATGCAAATCATCGTCGCTTCCGCATCAACGATCGTCGCCTGATCCGCCGTTCCGAGCATCGCGATACCAACGAGTTCAAGTCGGAATGACGTCCGTCCGGTCTTTCCGATCCGCGCGAAGATCGCCAGATCCTCACCTGCCCGCAGGAGCGCGTGGAAGTTCATTTCGTGGATCGCGCGAATGACGCAGGGCCCGGCAAACAGGCGGCCCGCCCGCCCTGCTGCGTGGTCGATCTGCGTCATGATCCACCCGCCCAGCACCGTTCCCGCAGACGAGGTGTCGCCCGTGACGGGAACGGTCAGAAGAACCGGACGTTCGCCCGCATCCGGGATGAAAAGCCCCGTCATGCCGCCTCCAGATAGCGTTCCAGCCCGGCGCGGATGTCGTCCGGCCAGGGACGCGACTTGTGATCGGTGGTGGAGGTCAGGACGATCCGCTGGCGGATGCTCCAGATCGGTTCATCCCGCACGGTCACGACCGTTTCCAGATCAAGAGAGCTTTTCCCGATCTTGCGCACGTTCACATTGAAGGTCAGAACGTCGCCATAGACGGCAGGGCGATAGAATTCGATGTTCATTGTGACCGTGGGCAGGCCAAGCTCGCGCTCGAACATGATCTCCTGCCATGTGATCCCGAAAGAGGCGAACATCGCCTCGTTCACATCAACCAGCATGGACAGGTAGGCGGGATGATAGGCGATCCCGGTCAGGTCGCAATCGCCAAATCGCATTGGCTTGGAAAGGGTGAAGGGCATTACGGCTCCTCTTTGATGATTCCGGTCTCCACCGCCACGCGGCGGTATCCCGCACCTGCGATGAAGCCGCCGTCGATCACGAAATCCTCGCCCGTCACAAAGGCCGAAGCGTCTGATGCGAGATACAGCACCATCTGCGCGACCTCCTCGGGGGTGCCGCTGCGGGCGGCGGGGGTCATGCCGATCATCGGCTGCAGATGCGGCGAATGGGCGTTCAGCTTTGTCACGATCAGGCCGGGACAGATGGCGTTCACGCGGATTTTCGCGCCCGCATATTCCATCGCGGCACTCCGCGTCAGGCCACGCAGCCCCCATTTGCTGGCGGTATAGGCCGGATCGTAATGCCCCGAAAACGCGCTGTTGGAAGAGATGTTGATGATGCTGCCCCCCTGCGTCATCAAGGGCGCGCAGGCACGGATGCCAAGAAACGCCCCCGTCAGGTTCACGTCCAACACCCGCCGCCACGCCTCGGGTGCGGTATCGGCGATCAGGCTGCGGTTGATGATGCCGGCATTGTTCACCAGCACATCCAGCCGTCCGGTCCAGTCCCGCACCAGCGCCACCGCTTCGGCCCAGCCGTCTTCGGCCGTCACGTCCAGCCGCAGGAAACGCTGGTCCAGTTCCTCCGCCAGTGCAGCACCTTCTTCCAGCACGTCGCAGATCAGGACCTTCGCGCCGCATTCGGCCAGCAGGCGGACCTCCGCCTCGCCCTGCCCGCGCGCGCCGCCGGTGACGATGGCGGTGCGGCCCGAAAGATCGGTCATCGCCGCCCGCAGCGCCGCCGCGTTCATGCCTGCACCGTCAGCTGCGATTGCGTGCCAAGGCCGTCGGCGCCCAGCGTCATTCGCTGCCCCGCACGCAGGAACACCGGCGGCTTCATCCCGAGGCCGACGCCCGGAGGTGTGCCGGTCGCGATCACGTCGCCCGGTTCCAGCGTCATGAACTGCGAGAGATAGCTGACGATATGCGCCACCCCGAAGATCATGGTGCGAGTGTTGCCGGTCTGGCGCCGCACACCATCCACATCCAGCCACAGGCCGATATCCTGCGGATCGGCGATTTCGTCCTTCGTCACCAGCCAAGGGCCCAGCGGGCCGAAGGTGTCATGGCTCTTGCCTTTGGTCCATTGCCCGCCGCGTTCGGACTGGAAGCTGCGTTCGGACACGTCGTTGGCAAGGCAATAGCCCGCGACGTGATCCAGCGCTTCGGCTTCGGACACATATTTGGCGCGCGTGCCGATGACGATGGCCAGCTCCACCTCCCAATCGGCCTTTTCGGACCCGCGCGGGATTTCCACGTCGTCATTTGGGCCGCAGATGGCCGATACCGCCTTGGCAAAGACCACCGGCTCGGGCGGTGGCTCCTTTCCGGTTTCCTTGGCGTGGTCGGCATAGTTCAGGCCGATGCACAGGTATTTGCCCACATCGCCCACACAGGCACCAAGACGCACGCCTTTCTCCACCAGCGGCAGACTGATGGGATCAATGGCGGCGAGACGCGCCAGCCCCTCCGCCGACAGCACCGCGCCGGCGATGTCGTCCACACGCGCCGACAGATCGCGCAAGCGCCCCTGATCGTCCACAAGGGCGGGGCGCTCGGCCCCTTTTTCACCGTATCTGGCCAGTTTCATCCCATTCCTCCCCTCAAGCGCGGTGATAGCCTTCCAGCGTTTCGTCCGGCACGTCATCGAAATTCACGACCAGATTGTCCGGCGTGCGGCAGGTCAGCCAGACCAGTTCCTCGGTCGTGCTCATGTTCACTTCCACATGCGGCATCATCGGCGGGACGAAGACAAAGTCGCCTTCATGCAGGTCCACGAACTCGCGATACCCTTCACCGAAATAGATGCGCCCGTGGCCCTTCAGGACATAGCCGCCCGTTTCGCATTCGGCATGGTGATGCGGGGGCGAACGGTGCCCCGGCTCGTTGGAAACCTTGCCGAACCAGATCTTCGTCGCGGGCGTGTTCTGCGGGCTGACGCCGCTGCGGCGGACGGCATCGCCCGATTGCGCGGTTTCTCCTCCAAGCGCATTGCCACGCGTGACGACTGGCACTGCCTTTGTCATCTTTCCTCTCCCCTTCAGGGCGGCATCGAGGCGCCGCCGTCATTAGTTCAAGCATATATGTTTTAAGCTTGCAATGGTTTTGACGATGGGCAAATGTGAATCGAGATCAAGCAACACGAGCCATGCCATGAAAATCGCAGTTCTGGGCGCCGGCCCCACGGGTCTTTACTTCGCGATCAGCATGATGCTGCGCGACGCGTCGCATGACATCACCATTTATGAACGCAATGCGGCCGACGACACATTCGGCTGGGGCGTCGTTCTGTCGGACGAAACGCTGGCCGCGCTGGCGGCGAACGATCCGGTTTCCGCGACGACGATCCGCGAAAGCTTTGCCTATTGGGACGACATCCGCGTCGTGCGCGGCGCGGAGGAGATCACGACCTCCGGCCACGGGTTCTGCGGCATCGGGCGGATGCGCCTGCTGCTGCTGCTTCAGGACCGCGCGCGGGAACTGGGTGTGACGCTGCACTTCAAGCACAATGTCGACGATGCCGAATTTGACCGCATCCGCGCGGAACACGATATCGTCGTCGCGGCCGACGGTCTGAACAGCCGCACCCGCGCCCGGTTCGAGGATGCCTTCCGCCCCGAGGTGGACATGCGCGCCAACAAGTTCGTCTGGCTTGGCACGAAACAGAAGTTCGACGACGCCTTCACCTTCATCTTCGAGAAGACGGAGCATGGGTGGATCTGGGCGCACGCCTACCAGTTCGATGGCGACACCGCCACCTTCATCGCCGAATGCAGCCATAAAACATACGACGCCTTTGGCTTCGGCACGATGTCGCAGCAGGACAGCATCGCCGTCCTCCAACGCGTTTTCGCGGCGCATCTGGGCGGCCACGCACTGATGACCAACGCCAACCACATCCGTGGGTCGGCATGGATCAGCTTTCCGCGCGTCATCTGCGAAAAATGGCACCATGACAACGTGGTCCTTCTGGGCGACGCCTCGGCCACGGCGCATTTCTCGATCGGATCGGGCACCAAGTTGGGGCTTGAAAGCGCCATCGCCCTGGCCAACCATCTGGCCGCGGGCGGCGATCTTGCAGCCTATCAGGAGGAACGCAAGCTGGACGTGATCCGCCTGCAATCGGCGGCCCGCAACTCCACCGAATGGTTCGAGGATGTGGAGCGTTACCTCGGTCTCGACATGGTGCAGTTCAACTATTCCCTGCTGACCCGCAGCCAGCGCATCAGCCACGAAAACCTGCGCAAGCGCGACCCTGAATGGCTGGCCGAGGCCGAAGCGTGGTTCCAAAAGAGTGCCGGCGGCAATGGCAGCCGCCGACCGATGTTCGCCCCTTTCGTGCTGCGGAACATGCGGTTGGCTAACCGTGTCGTCGTATCCCCGATGGCGCAATACAAGGCCGTGGACGGCAATCCGACCGACTGGCATTTCGTGCATTACGCCGAACGCGCCAAGGGCGGCGCGGGCCTCGTCTTCACCGAGATGCTCTGCGTCAG
Source organism: Falsirhodobacter sp. 1013 (assembly GCF_051195255.1). NCBI lineage: Bacteria > Pseudomonadati > Pseudomonadota > Alphaproteobacteria > Rhodobacterales > Paracoccaceae > Falsirhodobacter > Falsirhodobacter sp. 1013. Next base: position 15,921 of record NZ_JBNJLK010000015.1, read on the forward strand.
CCCCGAAGGGCGGATCACCCCCGGCTGCCCCTGCATCGGCCCCGGTCAGGAACAGGCATGGTCGCGCCTGACCGCGTTCGTGCATGCGGAAACCGACGCCAAGATCTGCGCCCAGATCGGCCATGCCGGCCGCAAGGGGGCCACGAAACTGGCATGGGACGGGATCGACCAGCCGGTCGCGGAGGGCTGGCCGCTGATCTCGGCCTCGGCCCTGCCCTACCTGCCCGTCAGCGTCGTGCCGAAAGCCATGGACCGTGACGACATGGACGCGGTGACGGCAGAGTTCGTGGCGGCGGTAACATCCGCCGACCGCGCAGGCTTCGACATGATCGAGATGCACGCGGCGCACGGCTATCTCCTCGCCTCGTTCCTGTCGCCAATCACCAATGTCCGCACCGACGAATATGGTGGCAGCCTTGAAAACCGCCTGCGTTTCCCGCTGGAAGTGTTCCACGCCATGCGCGCGGCATGGCCTGCGGAAAAACCGATGACGGTCCGCATCTCCGCCCATGACTGGATCGACGAGGGCGTCACCCCCGAGGAAGCGGTGGAGGTCGCCCGCGCCTTCCACGCCGCGGGTGCCGATGCGATCAATGTCTCCTCCGGACAGACGGACAAGGCAGAAAAGCCGGTCTACGGCCGCATGTTCCAGGCGCCCTTCAGCGACCGCATCCGCAACGGGCTGGACGTGCCGACGCTGCTCGCGGGCAACATCTACGAGCCTGACCACGTGAACTCGATCCTCATGGCGGGACGGGCGGACCTGGTGCTGCTGGCCCGCCCGCATCTGGCCGATCCCTACTGGACGCTGCATGCGGCGGTGGCCTTGGGCGATACCGAACAGGCATGGCCCGCACCCTATGAAGGTGGCCGCCGTCAGGCCAACACCTTGGCCGAACGGGCGCGCGGATGAAGCGCGCGCTCGTCACCGGCGGCGGGTCGGGCGCAGGGGCGGTGATCGCCCGCGCGCTGGCGGACAGCGGCGTCGCGGTCACCGTCTGCGGGCGGCGTCCCATCGACGCGCCGGGCCTGACCTCAGCCATCTGCGACGTGACGGACGAAGCGCAGGTCGCGGCCCTGTTCGCCGATCACGGGCCCTTCCACATCGTCGTGGCAAATGCGGGCGCATCGGAATCCGCACCCTTCAAGCGCACGGAGAAGGCGGCGCTGGACCGGATGCTGGCCGTGAACGTCACCGGTACCTTCCTGACCTTCCGCGAGGCGGCGCGCACCATGACCGACGGGGGCCGGATGATCGCCGTTGCCTCCACCGCCGGCCTGAAGGGATACGCCTATGTCGCACCCTATGCGGCGGCCAAGCACGCGGTGGTGGGGCTGGTCCGGTCGGTGGCGCTGGAACTTGCGGGCGAGGGCATCACCGTCAACGCCGTCTGCCCCGGTTTCATGGAAACCGAGATGACCGCCGCATCGGTCGCGCGCATCATGGAGAAGACGGGACGGTCCGAGGACGAGGCCCGCGCCGCACTGGCGGGCACCAATCCGATGGGAAAACTGGTCGATCCGGACGATGTGGCGCAGGCGGTGCTCTGGCTCTGCGGGCCGGGATCGGGCATGGTCACGGGCCAGACCATCGCCATTTCCGGGGGAGAGACATGACCGACGCCGCGCGCCTTCGCCTGCGCCTCTGGCTGCAGATGCTGAAGGCCACCCGCCATGTGGAGCTGGAGGTGCGCGAACGCCTACGGCTCGACTTCGACACGACCTTGCCGCGTTTCGACGTGCTGGCCGCCCTGTCGCGCCACCCCGAGGGGCTGCGCCTGTCGGACCTGTCGAAGGACCTGATGGTGTCCAACGGCAACGTCACCGTGGTGGTGGACCGCCTTGTCGCGGACGGGCACGTGGAACGCCTGCCCGTCCCCGGCGACCGCCGCGCATGGCAGGTCCGCCTGACCGAGGCCGGAAATGTCGCGATCGCGGACATGGCCCGCGCGCATCGCGGCTGGATCGAGACGATGTTCGCAACGCTTGACGATGCGCAGATCGCCGTCGCGATCGAGACGCTGACCGCCATCCGGAAACACCCATGACCTTCCGCCAGACCCGCATCGTCGAGTTCCAGCATTGCGACGCCGCCGGGATCGTCTTCTATCCCCGCTACTTCGAGATGGTGTCCTCGGTGATCGAACGCTTCTTCACCGATGCGCTGGACCACGAATTCGCGGCGCTGCTGACGCAGCGGATCGCGGTGCCGATGGCGCGGATCGAGGTGGATTTCCACGCGCCCTCGCGCCTTGGCGACCGGATCGACTTCGCGCTGACGATCCCCCGGATCGGGACCAGTTCCGCCGATGTCCTCATCACCTGCACCGGGACCGAGCCGCGCTTCAGCGCGCGCGGCACGCTGGTGCATTACGATCTTCAACAAGGCCGCTCGGCCCCCTGGCCGGACGACATGCGCGCCGGCCTTGCCCACCATCTGACGGAGCTTGCATGACCCCGCACCAATTCCTGAACCCGGACGGCTGGAAACCTGCCAAGGGCTATGCCAACGGGATGCTGGCCGCCGAAGGGCGCGTCGTCGCGCTCGGCGGCCTGATCGGCTGGAACGGCCAACAGGTCTTCGAACACGCCGACCTTGCCGGCCAGTTCGGGCAGACGCTAGAAAACATCGTGGCCGTGCTGGCCGAGGCGGGTGCCAGGCCGGAACATCTCGTGCGCCTGACGTGGTACATCACCGACCGCGAGGAATACCTCTCCAGCCTGAAGGAGATCGGGGCGCATTACCGCCGCGTCATCGGGCGGCACTTCCCGGCCATGGCGGTGGTGCAGGTCGCAGCCCTGATGGAAATCGAGGCGAGGGTGGAGATCGAGGCGACGGCCGTCCTGCCCCGCTGACTTTCGCGATGCCGCGGAACGCGGCACCCCTGCCCGGTATTTGATCAAATGCGCAACTTTTCGCTAGACCTATGCAGGAAAGGATTGCCGCAGGCCAAAAATATGCGTTTGCATATACCAAGGAACACATGGTCCAATGGGAGAACGAAGGAATGCCAGCCACCACCTGCCTGAGCGAGCTTGCGACTGCCCTGTTGTCGGGCAACGTCCGCGTCGTCGATTGCGCGGCCACGCTCGGGCCGAAGACGCCCCTGCTGAAACTGCCGCCCGAATTCGCCGACGACACCCCGCCGATCGAGATCCACCAGATCTCGCGCTATGGCGATCGCGGGCCGTTCTGGGCGTGGAACTGGCTGAAGCTGGGTGAACATTCGGGCACGCATTTCGACGCGCCGCACCACTGGATCACCGGCAAGGATTATCCCGACGGGGCAACCGACACCATCTCGCCGAAGAACTTCGTGGCCCCCGAAAACGTCATTGACTGTTCCGCCGAGGCGACGGCCGATCCCGACTTCCTGCTGACCGCCGACGGCGTGAAGGCGTGGGAGGCCCAGCATGGCATGATCGGGGAAGGCGAATGGGTGCTGATGCGCACCGACTGGTGCAAGCGCAACCATGACGAGGCGCTGTATCTGAACGCAGACGAAACCGGCCCCCACACGCCCGGACCCTCGGCCGACTGCATTCGTTACCTGATGGAAAAGAAGGTTCTGGGCTGGGGCACCGAATGCGTCGGCACCGATGCCGGCATCGCCGGCGGGTTCGAGCCGCCCTATCCCGCGCACAACATGCTGCATGCCAACAACCGCTACGGTCTCGCTTCGCTGGTGAACCTGTCGGAGCTGCCGCCCAAGGGCGCGATCCTGATCGCCGCCCCCCTGAAGATCGAGAACGGCACCGGCAGCCCCGTTCGCGCGCTGGCACTGGTTCCGGCATGACGCCCGTGGCGCGCGATCTGGCGGGCTTTGCGCCCTATATGCTGAACCGGATCATGGCGCGCTACAATGCGGGCGTCGCCGAAGCCCTCGCGGCCGAGGGCGTCAGCGTGCCGCAGATGCGCGCGCTGGCGGTCCTCGCGCAGGAAGGGCCGCGCACCGTCAACGAACTGTCGGTGCTGACGGTCATCAAGCAATCGACCCTCAGCCGCACCCTCGATACGATGGAGGCCGCGGGCCTTGTCCGGCGCGAGGCATGCGCCACCGACAGCCGCGTCCGGCGCATCCACCTGACCACGGACGGGGCCGCCGTCCATGCCCGCGCCTGGCCCGCCATGCGGCGGGCCGAGGCGCGCCTGTTCGAAGGCATCCCCCCCGACGAACGGGCGGCCTTCACACTGACGCTTTCGCGAATCCTCAGGACGATTCGCCACCACGAATACTGACGCCAAAGGAGAGCCCCATGGCAGAACGTTCCTTCAAGAAAGAGGTCGAGCAGCTTCGCATGGGTGCCGGTGGCACCTTCCGCGGCGAGGGTATCCTGGCCGTCACCAAGGCCCTGCTGGAAAACGGCGTCGGCTATGTCGGCGGGTATCAGGGCTCGCCTATCAGCCACCTGATGGACGTCTTCTCCGACGCGCAGGACCTGCTGGGCGAATACGGCGTCCACTTTGAGAATTCGGCGTCGGAGGCGACGGCGGCGGCGATGCTGGCGGCATCGGTCAATTATCCGATCCGCGGGGCGGTGGCGTTCAAATCGACCGTGGGCACCAACGTCGCCTCGGACGCGCTGGCGAACCTTGCCTCAGGCGGCGTCACAGGCGGGGCGCTGGTGATCCTGGGCGAGGATTACGGCGAAGGCTCCTCCATCATGCAGGAACGCAGCCACGCCTTCGCGATGAAAAGCCAGATGTGGCTCCTGGACCCTCGCCCGAACCTCACCTCCATCGTGCAGGCGGTGGGCCACGGCTTCCGCCTGTCCGAGGCATCGAACACCCCCGTCATGATGCAGATGCGTGTCAAATCCTGCCACGTCCACGGCCATTTCACCGCCGCCGACAACCGCCGACCGCCCATGACCGTGTCCGAGGCACTGGAGAATCCCAAGCGGGATCTGGGCCGCATCGTCCTGCCCCCCGCCGTTTTCGTGCACGAAAACGAAAAGGTCGAGAAACGCTGGCCCAACGCCGTCCGCTACGTGCTGGAGAACGACGTAAACGAATTCTTCGGCAACGATGCCTCGAAGATCGGCCTGATCGTGCAGGGCGGTACCTATAACGGCGTGATCCGCGCGCTGAACCGTCTGGGGCTGGCCGACATCTATGGCGATACGGACATCCACATCCTGTGCCTGAACGCGGTCTATCCGTTGTGCGACAGCCAGATCCTCGACTTCTGCGACGGCAAGGAGGCCGTGCTGATCGTGGAGGAAGGCCAGCCCAACTTCATCGAGCAGGCCATCGGCCACATGCTCTACCAGGCGGGCCGCAAGACGGTGCTGATGGGCAAGGGGCCGCTGCCGATGGCAGGGGAATACACGGGCCAGAAGCTGGTGGACGGCATCGCGGCCTTCCTGCGCGACCATGCGCCGAACATGCTGTCGCCCACCACGTCGAAGGCGAACGAGCCCGCGCAGACGGAAATCCCGAACCTTGCGAACGTGCTGCCGGGCCGCCCGCCGGGCTTCTGCACCGGCTGCCCGGAACGCCCGATCTTTGCCGCAACGAAACTGGTGCAGCAGGAACTGGGCGAACACCACATCGCATCTGACATCGGCTGCCACTTGTTTTCCATCATGCCGCCCTTCGATCTGGGGTCCACCACGATGGGCTACGGCCTGGGCCCAGCTTCCGCCTCGGCGCTTCAGAATCGCGACAGGAACGGCAAGCGGTCGATCAGCTTCGTCGGCGATGGGGGGTTCTGGCATAACGGGCTGACCTCCTCGATCGGGAACGCGTCATTCAACAAGCATGACGGCGTGATCGTCATCGTGGACAACCACTATGCCGCCGCGACCGGCGGGCAGGACGTGCTGTCGTCGCGCGCGCGCAACAAAAGCCGCAAGACGAACAACCCGATCAGCGATGCCGTGAAGGGCATGGGCGTGAAATGGGTGCGCCAGATCGACCGCACCTATGACGTGACGGAAATGCGCGACACGTTGAAAGAGGCTTTGGCCAGCCAGGAGGAAGGGCCGAAGGTCATCGTAGCCTCGTCCGAATGCATGCTGAACAAGCAGCGCCGCGAGAAGCCGCTGCTGGCCAAGGCCACCAAGGAAGGCAAGCGCACCGTCAAGCCGCGCTTCGGCGTGGACGAGGATATCTGCACCGGCGATCACGCCTGCATGCGGCTGTCGGGCTGCCCCTCGCTTTCAGTCAAGGATACGGGCGATCCCTTGCGCGACGATCCGGTGGCCGCGATCGACCAGACCTGCGTCGGCTGCGGCAACTGCGGCGAGGTGGCGGATGCCGCCGTGCTGTGCCCCAGCTTCTATCAGGCCGATGTCGTTTCCAACCCCACGGCTGCCGAGAAGCGCCGCGCATCGCGCACCGCCCGCGTGATCGGCTGGCTGCAATCGCGCCGCGACGCCGGCCGCCTGACCTTCGCTTAAGGTATGGACATGAATATGCAAGCACCCGTCATCGCACGCCGTTCCCCCGGGCCGCAGGGCGAAAGGATCATCACGCTTGCGGCCCTTGCGGTCGGCGGGCAGGGCGGCGGCGTCCTGACCAACTGGATCATCGACGTGGCCGAGGCGAACGGCTATCACGCGCAGGCGACGTCGGTCGCGGGCGTGGCACAACGCACCGGCGCCACCGTGTATTACGTCGAAATGTGCAAGGACACGGGCCGCACCCCGGTCTTCGCCCTGTCGCCGTCCGAAGGGGACGTGGACATCATGATCGCGTCCGAACTGATGGAGGCGGGCCGCGCCGTCATGCGCGGGTTCGTCACGCCGGGACGCACGACGCTCATCGCCTCGACCCACCGCATCGCCGCCGTGTCGGAAAAGATCGCGCCCGGCGACGGCCGTGCCGACAGCGCCACCGTGATCAACGCCCTGGGCCTTGCGGCCGATCAGGTCGTCGCCTTCGACATGGAAACGCTGGCGACCAGGGCGGGCTCCGTCATCTCCGCCAGCCTGTTCGGTGCACTTGCCGGCTCGGGAGCGCTGCCCTTCCCGCGCGTCAGCTACGAGGAGATCATCCGCAAGTCCGGCAAGGGGGTGGAGGCGTCGCTGCGGGCCTTCGGCCTTGCCTTTGATTGCGCCAAGGGCGATGCCGCCCCGCCGGCGACCGAGGCCGTCGCGGCCGCGATCCGCACCCTGCATGTGCCCGAACAGTTGCGGGACAGCTGGCACCAGCTGGAGGCACGTCTGGCCCTGCTGCCATCCGAGGCGCGGGAGATGGCGGCCCTCGGGCTGAAGAAGGTCGTTGATTACCAGGACATCGCCTATGGCGCGCAGTATCTGGACATGGTGGCGCGCGCCGCCACCAAGGACCCCGCGCTGGCCATTCCGGCCGCGAAATACGCCGCGAACGCGTTGTGCTACGACGACATCCTGCGCGTGGCCGATCTGAAGACTCGCGCCACCCGCCGGGACCGCGTGCGCAAGGAGGTCCGCGTCAAGGATGACCAGCTGCTGCACCTCACCGAATACTTCCACCCCCGATTCGAGGAGTTCACGACGACCCTGCCCGTCCGCCTCGGGAGCTGGCTGCAACGCAACCGCAAGGCCGAGGCATTCTATGCGAGGTATCTGGACAAGGGCCGCCGCATCCGCACCGACAGCCTGATGGGATTCGGCATGCTCTGGTGCGTGTCGGCCTTGCGCCCGTGGCGGCGCAATCTGCTGCGCCACCGGACCGAGATGGCGCATGTGACGGCGTGGTTCGACACCGCCCTTGCCCAAACCGACACCGCGCTTGCCGCCGAGGTGCTGGCCAACCGCCGCCTGATCAAGGGCTATTCCGACACCCACGCGCGGGGGCTGTCGAAGTTCGACCGCGTGATGTCGGGCCTGCCGATGCTGCAGGGCCGCGCAGACGGCGCCGACTGGATGCGCCGCCTGCGCACTGCCGCACTGGCCGATGAAAAGGGCACGGCGCTGGACGGCGCGCTGCAAACGGTGGCGAGTTTCACGACGCAGAAGCTTCCGGCGTAAAGGGTCGCCCCACGCCGGAATATGCGGCACATGCGCATATTCCGGCCAAGGTCGGCGACGATTGCGAAAACATTGTCCTGACGGGGACAGAATCAGTTCCGCCGACGACAGCACGATTGCTTCATACGCGAAGTTCTATGTTCGGAGCCGCCCATGACATTCCCGCTTCTGCTCCTCCCGCTCAGACGTGTTCAGGATGCGCTGATCACGTCATGCGCATTCGTCTCCGTGCTGTCATTCGTCGCGCTGGCGGGGCTGATCCTTGCTGATGTCATCACGCGCAACCTCGGAATCGGCTTCGCCTGGGCGCTTGAGGGGAGCGAGTACCTGATGATGGTCGGCGGGTTCATCGGCGCGCCCTGGGTCCTGCGGCGGGGGGGCCATGTAGCGATCGACGTGGTGGTGCAGATGCTGGGCGCAATGCCCCGGGCCCGCCTTGCCCGGGGGGCCGACGCCATGGGCCTTGCCATCTGCCTGCCGCTGACGGCCATCGCCGTCGACGCGCTGCTGTCGGCACGCGCCAGCGGCTCTCTCGTTTTCAAGACGCTGATATTTCCTGAATGGTGGCTGATGATCCCCGTCGCCCTCTGCTTCGCCATCCTGAGCGTGGAGTTCCTGCTCCGCACCCTCTCGGCACGCGAGGCCGTGGCATGAGCTGGGAACTCGCGCTTCTGCTGATGTGCGGCGGCCTTTGCGCCTTCTTCGCCCTCGGCCTGCCTGTCGCGCTGGCCTTTTTGGCCATCAACATGATCGGCGGCTGGATCTTCCTCGGAGGCGAGGCGGGGCTTGCGCAGATGATGCGCAATACCGCCATCTCCATCAGTTCCGTCTCGTTGACGCCCATCCCGATGTTCATCCTGATGGGGGCGCTGCTGTTCCACTCCGGCCTCGCCTTCCGCGCCATCACGGCGGTGGAGCGGTTGCTGACGGGCCTGCCCGGCCGCCTCGCCTGCGTTTCGGTGGTGGGCGGGACGATCTTCTCCGGGCTGTCCGGCTCCTCCATCGCAAACACGGCGCTTCTGGGCAGCACCCTGTCGCCCGACATGATGAAGCGCGGCTATCACCCGACGCTGGCGATGGGCCCGATCATGGCCGTGGGCGGCATCGCCTCGCTGATCCCGCCTTCGGCGATCACGGTCATGCTGGGCTCGCTCTCAGGCATCTCCATCTCGGCGATGCTGATCGGGGGCATCCTTCCGGGGCTGCTGATGGCGGCGGGCTTCTTTGCCTATGTCATCCTGCGCGCCGTCTTCGATCCCACCTCCGCCCCGGTTGATCCGGGTGCTGTCGGGGTGCCGCTGGTCCAGCGCCTGCTGCCGTTCCTGCGCGACGTGGTCCCCCTGCTGGCGATCTTCGTCTGCGTGGTGGGCAGCATGCTGGGCGGCGTCGCGACGCCCACCGAAAGCGCGGCGCTTGGCGCGTTGGCCTCGTCGATCGCGGTGGCAGCCTACGGGCGCATGTCGGTGGCGGTGCTGCGCAAGGCGGCGGTGGAGACGGCGATGATCAGCGTGGCGCTTCTTTTCATCCTCGTCGGTTCCACCACGTTCGCGCAGATCCTGTCCTTCTCGGGCGGAGTGCGTGGCTTCGTGGAGGTGGTGGCAGGGCTTGGCCTGTCGCCGGGATGGCTGGTGCTGGCGATGCTGGTGGTCTGGCTCGCCCTCGGCACGTTCCTCGAGGAAGTGTCGATGATGGTCATCACGCTGCCCTTCTTCCTGCCCATGGCACAGGCCGCGGGCGTGGACATGGTCTGGCTGGGCCTGATGATGCTGGTCGCGATCCAGATCGGCATGCTCTCGCCGCCCTTCGGGATGCTGCTGATGGTGATGCAGGGTGTCTCGCCCGCGACGCCGATGGCCACGATCTACCGCGCCACCTTGCCCTTCATCGGGATCGAGACCGCGGTCCTCGCGCTGATGTTCCTCGTCCCACCGCTTGCCCTCTGGCTTCCGCACCTCATCCGCTGAAAGGTTCCGACGATGCTCCGTTTCGCCCTTCTTGCCGCCCTTCTCGCCACGCCCGCCGCCGCCGAGGAGGTGACGCTCCGCGCCCTCTCGGCCTTCCGTCAGGGCACGACGTTCTATCCGCCCTTCCAGCGGTTCATGGACAGCGTGAACGCCGAAGGAAAGGGCCTCGTCCAGATCCAGTTCATCGGCGGACCCGAGACGATGCCTCCGTTCGAGGTGGGCAACGCCCTGCGCAACGGTGTCGTGGACATGGCGCTGACCACGGCCGTCTTCCACGCCAACCTGTCGCCCGAGGGCCTGGCGATGACACTGACCGACAAGCCGATCGAGGCGTTGCGCGCCAATGGCGGCTACGACCTGCTGAACGCGATACAGGAGCGGAAGGCCGGCATTCATTGGCTGGGCCGCACCATAGACCACGTGCCCTACCACATCTATCTGGCCGAGATGCCGGAAGAGGCCGATTTTTCGGGCATGAAGCTTCGGTCGACCCCCGTCTATCAGGCGTTCTTCCGCGATCTTGGTGCCGCACCCGTGCAGACGGCACCGGGCGAGGTCTATACCGCGCTGGAACGGGGTGTGGTGGACGGCTACGGCTGGCCCGCCATCGGCATCTTCGACGAAGGCTGGCAAGAGCGGACCGCGGCACGGGTGGAGCCGGGCTTCTACTCGACCGAGGTCGGCATCTATCTGGGCAAGGGCACCTGGGGCGCGCTTGACGACGAACAGCGCGCGTTCCTGAACACGAAAATGGCGGCGATCGAAGCCCTCAATGCCGATTACATCGCCGCCGGGGCGGCCGAAGCAGATCGTCTGGCCGAGGTGGGGGTGAAACCCGTCCCGATGACGCCGGAAGCGGCAGCAGCCTTCCAGGACAAGGCGATGACCGCAGGCTGGGACGCGCTGATCGCCGCGAGTCCCGAGGACGGACCGAAGCTCAAGGCGCTGTTCTGGCATGAATAGGGGTCGGGCACTGCCCGTTTTCGGAGCAGTTCCGCCGGCCAGTATCTTTTATGTATGAAATGTTTTGATGACGCACCCAAAGCGCGGCAGAGTGATGTCAGACCAGAAGCGAATCACCGACCTGACATGACGCGGCGCCGTTCCGCGAGCGGGATCGGTTTGCCATCAGGGGGAACGACCATGCACGACCTCAGCCGCAGAAGTCTCTTGCAATTGCTCGCCATCGGAACCGTGGCCAGCCAGATCCCCGGCTTCGCCTGGGCGCAGGACGGCGACGGCGCCACGGTCGCGTGGCCGTCCGATGTCCCGTCCTGGGACCCGAACCAGCGCCTTGCGCCGGACGCGCAATCCATCTTCAAACTGGTCTACGACCAGCCGCTGATGCAGGATACGGACCTGTCGCTGATCCCCTCCGTCGTGACAAAATGGGACCTGGCGCCCGACGGCCTGTCCCTCGCGATCGAGATCCGCGACGACGTGCTGTTCCACGACGGCACGAAGCTGACGATGGAAGATGTGCGCTACACCTTCTTCGAACGGGTGCAGGAAAAGCAGCCGCTCGACATCGCGAACGTCTGGGGCAAGATTACGGATATCGAGGTGGCGTCGCCCACGACCGGCACGATCCGCCTGTCCGCGCCGATGCCGACTGCGCCGCAATGGCTGGCCTTCATGGGCAGCTACATTGTTCCGAAAGCCTACATCACCAAGGTCGGGCTGGACGGTTTCCGCGAAAGGCCCATCGGCTCCGGTCCCTACAAGCTGGCCGGATACCAGATGAATTCGCGCATCGTGCTGGAACGGTTCGACGGATACTGGGGCGCTCCCCCCGCACTGAAGACCATCACGGTCAACATCATCAAGGATGCGGCCGCGCGCGTGGCCGCCGTGCAGTCGGGGCAGGCCGACCTGACCATCAACGTGCCCGTGCGCGAGGTGGATCGCCTGTCCAAGGCCGGCTTCGCGGGCGAGATCAATCCGATCACCCGCGTCATCCTGCTTCAGATCCGCAACGATCTGGGCTTCGCCGATGAAAACGTCCGCCTTGCCGCGCATCACGCCATCGACAAGAAGGCCCTGTCGCGTGCGTTCTATGCCGGGGCCGCCGTGCCGCTTTCGGTGCCCGCGACGCCGGGCACGCCGGGCTATGTCGAGGATTACGAGTTCGCATTCGACCCCGCAAAAGCGAAGGAGCTGCTGGCGACCTCCGGCTTCGGCCCCGACAATCCCGCCCGCATCCGCTTCGCGGCGACCAACGGCCACTTCCCGTCGGATCACGACATCGCCCGCGCGCTGGTGCAGATGTGGCAGAAGGTGGGCATCGTGGCCGAGTTGGAGATCATCGAATACGCCAAGTATTTCGAGCTGAACCGTGGCCAGCAACTGCCCGAGGCCACGCTTTACACCTTCGACAACGCGACGGGCGATCCGGAGATCTTCTCGGGCTACCTGCTCAATCCCAAGATGCCCTTCTCGCCCTGGAAAGGGGAACAGCCGGGGGACCGTCTGCCCGCCCTGTTCGCAGAACCCGATTACGAAAAACGCATCGCCGGCTACAAGCAGCTGAGCCGTGATGCCGTGGAGATGGGGGCCTGCATCCCGATCCTGCAAAGCGTGCAGACGCTGGTCCGGCGCGAGAACCTGACCTACCGCAAATACGCCAATGGCTGGGTGCTGGGCGGCACCATGGCACTCTCCTGATCCCTCGGGAGTGGCGCCTTCCCCCTCCCGTGACACGAAAGACATGCCATGTTCGCCACGATCGCAAAGCTTCTCGCGAAGCGCATCCTCGTAGCCATACCGACGCTTCTTCTTGTCTCCGTGCTGCTGTTCATCATCCTGCGGCTGTTGCCGGTTGATCCCGCTGCGATGTCCCTGCCCCCCACCGCCACGATCCAGGAGGTGGAGGCGAAGCGGGTGGAGATGGGCCTCGACCGTCCGCTGCCGGTTCAATACGCGATCTGGCTGGGCCAGACCCTGCGCGGGGATTTCGGCCAGTCCATCCAGTACCGCACCGATGTCGCGCGGCTGATCGGCGACACCCTTCCCGCCACGATGGAACTGGCCTTCATGGCGATGGCAGTGGCCAGCGTCATCGGCATCGCAGGCGGCCTGCTGATCTTCCACCTGCGCGGAGGCCCCGCCGAAACCGTGCTGGAGGTCGGCTCCATAGGGCTGCTGTCGATGCCCGAATTCCTATGGTCGCTGATCCTGATGCTGCTGGTCGGGGTAACATGGGGGCTGTTGCCGTTTTCGGGGCGCGTCGGGCCGGGCATCTCCCCGCCCGACGTGACGGGGTTCCTGCTGCTGGATGCCTTGATCACGGGACAGTTCGCGGTGCTGAAGGACGCGCTTCTGCACATGGTGCTGCCGGTGCTGGCGCTTGGCATCGCGGCATCGCCATCGATCATGCGCGTGCTGCGGTCAAGCCTGCTGGACGTGTACCAGGACGACTACATCCACCAGGCCCGCCTGCGCGGCCAGTCCGAACGCCGCATCCTGCTGCGCCACGGGCTGAAGAACGCCATCCTGCCGACGCTGTCCCTGATGGGCGTGCAATTCGGCTTCCTGTTCGGCGGTACGCTGCTGGTGGAGATCATCTATTCCTTCCCCGGCATGGGCAACCTGATGGTCGACGCGATCCGCAACGCGGACCTGCCGATCATCCAGGCGGTGGGGCTGACCTATTGCGTGATGGTGCTGGTGATCTCCGTCGCGGTGGACAGCCTCTACCTCATCCTCAACCCCAAGCTGAGGGTTCGCTGATGTTGCCCGCCTGGTTGAAGAACTGGCGCAGCCTTGTCGGGCTGACCATTGTGACCCTGATCGCCGGGGCCGCAGTGCTGGCCCCGTGGCTGGCCCCGAACGATCCCAACAGTCAGGATCTGCTCTACACCCTTCTGCCCCCCGCATGGACGGAGGGCGGCGACGCGCTTTATCCGCTGGGGACCGACAGCCTTGGCCGATGCGTGCTGTCGCGGCTGCTGTTCGGGGCAAGGGTGGCGCTGACCGTCGCCGTGTGCGGCGCGGTGGGGGCCATGGTGATCGGCGCGGTCGTCGCGCATGTCGCGGGTTATTTCGGCGGCTGGATCGACTGGCTTGTCGGTCGCGTCGTGGACATCTGGCTGTCCTTCCCGCCGGTGATCCTGTCGCTGATCCTGATGGTCGGCCTTGGCGCGGGGTTGCAGAACGTGATCCTCGCCATTGTCCTTGTGGACTGGACGCGCTTCTGCCGCGTGCTGCGGGCCGAGGTGATGATCACCGCCCGCCGCGACTATGTCACCGCCGCGGGCCTTCTGGGCGCATCCCACTGGCGCATCATCACCCGCGAGATCGCCCCGGCGACCTTCCCCCTCCTCATCACGCTGATGAGCCTGGAGATGGGCGTCGCCGTCATCGTGGAGGCCGTGCTGTCCTTCGTCGGGCTGAGCGTGGGGTCCGACATTCCGGCCTGGGGCCAGATGATCGCCGATGCGCGGGCCAACATCTACTACACGCCGTGGAACCTGATCTTCCCGTTCCTGTGCATCTTCGTGACGGTGTTCGGGTTCAACATCCTCGGCGACGGGCTGCGACGCAGCCTCGATACCCGCCTCAGCCAGACGGAGCGTGCGTGATGCCCCTGCTACAGGCCGAAAACCTCACCGTGTCGGTACGAAACAATCGTGGCGATTTCCGCATCATTTCCGATCTCAGCTTCAGCCTCGAACAGGGGCGGACGCTGGGGCTGGTGGGCGAGAGCGGTGCGGGCAAGTCGATGATCGGGCGCACCGTCGCGCAGCTTCTGCCCGCCGGGTTCGGGGTGACGGGCGGGCGGTTGACCTTTGCCGGCGACGATCTGGTGAACATGCGCCCCGATGCCCGTCGCGGCCTGTTCGGCCGCGACATCGCCTTCATCCCGCAGGAACCGCTGTCGGCCCTGAACCCCGTCCTGACCATCGGCCAGCAGATGCGCGAGCATCTGGCCCATATCAGCACCATCCGCATGGCGGACTGGCGCGACCACGCGATTCGCGCGTTCGAGGATGTGCACCTGCCCGAAGTGCGCGGGATGCTGGACAAGTATCCGCACCAGCTTTCGGGCGGGCAATGCCAGCGCGTACTGATCGCGATGGCCTTCGCCAGCCGCCCGCGCCTGCTGATCGCCGATGAACCGACGACGGCGCTGGATGTCACCGTGCAGGCCCGTATCGTCGATCTGATCGCGCAGATGCAAAAGCGCGACGGAACATCCGTCATCTTCATCACGCACGACCTGCGTCTGGCCGCGCAGATCTGCGACGAGGTGCTGGTGCTTTACGCGGGCCGGCAGGCCGAACAGGGCAGCGGAGCCGCGATTTTCACCCGCCCCGCACATCCCTATACCCGCTGCCTGCAGCTTGCCATTCCGTCGATGCAACGCGAACGCGGCCTGTTCACCCTGCCCGACCGGATGCCCGGACTGGCAGAGATCCGCGACCTGAAGGGCTGCCGTTTCGCCACGCGCTGCCCTTCCGCCACCGCCATCTGCCAGACCGAGGAGCCGCAACCCCAAGAGGTCGCACCCGGCCACGTCACGGCCTGCTTCCATCCCGAAACCGCCGTCCGCATCACCCCACCCCCCGCCCCCGACCATGCGGGGCAGGAAGGAGAGGTCGTGCTGACCGCCGCCTCGCTGGGGAAGACCTATGTCACCAAGCGCCGGCTGATCGGGCGCGACGACACCTTCACCGCCGTCAAGGGCGCCGATTTCGACCTGCGGACGGGGGAATTCGTCGGCATCGTCGGCGAAAGCGGCAGCGGCAAGAGCACGGTTGCCAAGCTGCTGATCGGGATGGAGAAGCCGTCCAACGGGACGCTGACGCTGCTTGGCCGCGACGTGACCGCCAATACGGATCCCGCCTTCCGGCGCCGCGCGATGCAGATCGTGTTCCAGGACCCGGCCTCGGCGCTGAACCCGCGCCGCCGCGTCGGCAGCATCGTCACCCAAGCTTTGGAGGCGGAGGGCAAGGGCGACCCAGCCCGCGCCGTGGAACTGCTGCGGGAAATCGGCCTTTCGCCGGAAATGGCGCAGCGCTACCCATCGCAGATGTCGGGCGGGCAGAAGCAGCGCGTGAACATCGCCCGCGCGCTCTGCACCGTCCCCAAGATCCTGATCGCGGACGAGATCGTCTCCGGCCTCGACGTCTCCGTCCAGGCACAGCTGCTGGAACTGCTGCTGCGGCTGCGGCAGGAACGCGGCTTCTCGATGATGTTCATCAGCCACGACCTCTCGGTCGTCCGCTACCTTTGCGACCGCGTGATCGTCATGCTCAAGGGCGAGATCGTGGAAAGTGGCCCGGTCGAAGAGGTCTTCGCCAATCCACGACACAGCTACACCCGCACGCTGATCGCCTCCATGCCGCCCGAGCGGGCGGAAGCGATCGCCGCGGAATGAGGGAACAGATGCGCACACCCTATCACCTATTCCGCGCCGCCGCCGAGGATGCGCCGGACACCGCCTTCCTGCTGCTGCCAAAGGCCGCCGCCCTGCCCTATGCCCCCGATGGCCGGACCGTCACATATGCCCGGATGGCGGCCGATGTCGAACGGCTACGCGCGGCCTATGCCGCCGCGGGCTACGGCAAGGGCCACATCGCGGCGCTGGCGATGGACAACCGCCCCGAATTCTTCGCGCATTTCCTTGCGCTGAACGCGCTCGACGTGGCGGTGCAGCCGATCAATCCCGACCTTCGCCCTGACGAACTGGCACACCAATTCTCCATCGCGCCGCCCGATCTTGGCATCGCCCTGCCCGAACGCCAGCCCGCGATGATCGCGGCGGGCCTGCCGTCCCACCGGATGGCGGGCGAGGACATTCCGGCCGCACCCGCCGCCGGCACCGTCGACGCCTGCGCGCTGCTGTTCACCTCCGGCAGCACGGGCAAGCCGAAATGCTGCGTGCTGTCGAACGAGTATTTCGTGCGCCTTGCCGAATGGTATGTCGATCAGGGGAAAGGTGCCGCGATGTCACGCGGCGAGGTGATCCTGACGCCCCTGCCGCTGTTCCACATGAACGCGCTTGGCTGTTCGGCGCTTGGCGCGATGCTTTTGCGCGGCACACTGGTGCCGGTGGACCGTTTCAGCGCGTCACGCTGGTGGGACACGGTGGCGGAATCGCGGGCAAGCGTGGTGCATTACCTTGGCGTGATGCCCGCGATCCTTCTGAAGCTACCCGAGGGCCCGCGGGATCGCGCCCATTCGGTGCGGTTCGGCTTCGGCGCGGGCGTCGATCCGCGCCACCAGACGACGTTCGAGGACCGCTTCGGCTTTCCTCTGATCGAGGCGTGGGCCATGACCGAAACCGGCGGTGCCGCCGTCACGACCACCGCGCCCGGCGATCGCCACGTCGCGCGGCGTTGCGTCGGGTATCCCTGCGCAGGGCTGCGGACGCGGCTGGTGGACGACAGCGGCAACGATGCAGACGAAGGGGAGCTTCTGGTCCGGCGCGAGGGCGATCCCCGGCACGGCTTCTTCTCCGGCTATCTCGGCAATGAAAGCGCGACCGAAGAGGCATGGAAGGACGGTTGGTTCCACACGGGCGACATCATGCGCCGCGAGGGCGAGGCGCTGTTCTTCGTTGATCGCAAGAAGAACATCGTCCGGCGCAGTGGCGAGAATATTGCGGTCGTGGACGTGGAAGGCGTGCTTGCGAACCTGCCCGGCATCGCGGCCGTAGCCGTCGCCCCCATTCCCGACGACATCCGGGGCGAGGAGGTGATGGCGCTGGTCATCGCCGACGGTCCTGCCGACCACGACACCGCGATGCACATCGCGCGGGCCAGCGCGGCCAGCCTTGCCTATCACAAGGTTCCGGGCTGGATTGCTTTCGTCCAAAACCTGCCGACCACCGCCACCCAGAAGCTGCAACGGGCCGAGATCCGCCGCCTTGCCGCCGACAGCCTTGCCACGGCCCACGACCTGCGTGACCTGAAGGCCGCGCTGCGAAAGGCGGTGGTCTGATGTACAAGGGGGTGGTTCTGGCCGTTCCGGTGACCGTGCCATACCGGCGCTTCGCGGATCAGGATGCGCACTGGTTTCTGGCCATGGCGCTGCGCGAACTGCTGCAGGCCACCGGGCTGAAAAAGGACCGCATCGACGGGCTTGCCGTGTCCAGCTTTACCATGGCACCGGACACGGCGGTCGGGCTGACGCAGCATCTGGGCCTTTCGCCGCGATGGCTGGAACATGTGCCGATGGGCGGCGCCTCGGCCATTGTGGCGATACGGCGCGCGGCGCGGGCGGTTCAAGCGGGCGACGCCGACATCGTGGCCTGCATCGCGGGCGACACCAACAACCCCGCCGCGTTCCGGGGGATCCTGCGCGATTTCAGCCGCTTCTCGCGCGAGGCGGTCTATCCGCTGGGCGCGGGCGGCCCGAATGCCAGCTTCGCCCTGATGACCGAGGCCTACATGCGCGCCTTCGACACAACCGCACGCGATTTCGGCCATGTCTGCGTGCAGCAGCGCCTGAATGCACAGACCGATCCAGGCGCGCTGATCCGCAAGCCCCTCAGTCTTGACGATTACCTGACCGCGCGTCCCATCGCCGACCCGCTGCGCATGTTCGATTGCGTGATGCCCTGCGCGGGCGCCGAAGGCTTCCTTGTCCTGCGGGAGGAGGAGGCCCACCGGTTGCGCCTGCCCTTCGTCCGCATCCTTTCCACCATAGAACGGCACAACAGCTTTCCGGACGATCCGGTCCAGCTTCGGGGCGGCTGGATCATGGATCGTGACCGCCTGTGGAACGCGGCCAGCCTTGGTCCCGAGGATATGGACCTTATCCAGACCTATGACGATTACCCGGTCATCTGCGCCCTGCAGGTGGAGGATCTGGGCTTCTGCCCGAAGGGCGAGGGGGCGCGCTTCCTTGCCTCGCGCGATCTGACGGCAGGGGGCCGTCTGCCGATGAACACCTCGGGCGGGCAGCTTTCCTATGGACAGGCGGGGGCGGCGGGCGGGCATCTGGGGCTGAACGAGGCGTTACGGCAACTGACGGGTCAAAGCCGCAGCGCGGCAGTGCCCGATGCGCGGTATGCGCTGGTCAGCGGGTTCGGCATGATCAACTACGACCGCGGCATCTGCACCGCCGCCACCGTGCTGGAGGCCGCCGCATGACCTTTGCCCTGCAATGCTGCACCGATTGCGGCAGGTGGCAATATCCCACCCGCAGCCTGTGCGCGGGGTGCCTGGGCGATCTGGAATGGCGCGACCATGACGGTCTGGCCGACCTGACCGCCCAGACCCTGCTGCACCATTCGCTGGAGGAGGCGTGGGACGACCGCCTGCCCCTTCGCCTCGGCACGGCGCGGATCGGGCCGGGGGCGGACATGCTGGTGGTGCTGGACGCGGATTGCCCGCCCCCGCCCTCCCGCGTGCGCGTCAGTGCGGTGAACGGCATCCCCATGGCAAGGGGCGCATGACGAAGATGGCTTCCGATCCGCACATGCCGATGGCCGCAATCGCGAGGACCGACGCGATGAGGAGATGCAAGGATACGACATGACCGACTTCACGAACCTGCTTGAACGGACCTTCCCCGACATCATCGCGACGGGCGACGCCATCGCGCCGAAGTTCACCCATGACTGGGCCGGCCTTCCGCCTGTGCGCCCGCTGGCGCTGGCCCGCCCCCGCAGCACCGCCGAGGTGTCGGACCTGCTGCGCCTGTGCAACGAACAGGGCGTGCCGGTCGTCCCGATGGGTGGGCTCACCGGCATCTCCGGCGGGGCGCATCCGCGGGCGGACGCGGTCGCCCTCTCGCTCGACCGGATGAACGCGATAGAGGAGGTGGACGTGGCGATGGGGACTCTGTCCGCCGGGGCGGGCGTGGTGCTGGAAACCGCGCAGGCCGCCGCCACCGCACACGGGCTGATGCTGGGCATCGACATCGGCGCGCGCGGGTCGTGCATGCTGGGCGGCGTGCTTGCGACGAATGCGGGCGGCAACCAGGTCATCCGCTATGGCATGGCCAAGGATCACGTCCTGGGAGTGGAGGCGGTCCTTGCCGACGGCACGATCCTCTCCTCCATGAACAAGATGCTGAAGAACAATGCGGGGCTCGACCTCAAGCAGCTGTTCATCGGGACGGAGGGGCTTCTGGGCGTCATCACCCGCGTCGTGCTGCGCCTTCAGCCAAGGCCCGCATTCACCGCGACCGCCCTCGTCGGCTGCGCCGGATCGGCGGAGGTCATCGCCCTGCTGGCTGCGACCCGCAGGCGCATAGGCCCGATGCTGACCTCGTTCGAGGTGATGTGGCCGAGCTTCTTCGATGTCATGTCGCGGGGGGCGAACCTCCCCTCTCCGCTTGCGGGACGGCACGGCGCCTATGTCATCATCGAGGCGAGCGGCTTCGACGCCGCCTCCCCCCGCGCGGCGAT
The DNA here is from genome assembly GCF_051195255.1 of Falsirhodobacter sp. 1013. NCBI lineage: Bacteria > Pseudomonadati > Pseudomonadota > Alphaproteobacteria > Rhodobacterales > Paracoccaceae > Falsirhodobacter > Falsirhodobacter sp. 1013. Next base: position 36,204 of record NZ_JBNJLK010000015.1, read on the forward strand.
GGAGGAGTGTCTGGAGGCGGCGCTGGAGACGGGCCTGGTGGAGGATGCCGTCCTTGCCAATTCCGCGCGCGAGGAACGGGGCCTCTGGGCGGTGCGCGAAAGCGTGTCGGAGTATGGCACCATCCTGGGTGCTCTGACGCCGTTCGACGTGGGCCTGCCGCTGGACCGGATGGCCGAGGCGGTGACCGCGCTGGAAGCGGCCATCGCCGCCCGCTGGCCCGATGCCCGTGCGCTGTCCTATGGCCATATCGGCGACAGCAACCTGCATCTGGTCGTCAACATTCCCTCGACCCTCCAACAGCCGACCAGGGAGGTGAAGGCGCTCGTCTACGACATCGTACGCGACTTGGGTGGCACGGTGTCCGCCGAACACGGGATCGGCGCGATCAAGCGCGACTACCTCTCCTATTCCCGCACCGAGGCGGAGATCGCAACCATGCGCCTGATCAAGTCCGCGCTGGACCCGAAAGGGATCCTCAACCCGGGCAAGGGGTTCGCGGCATGACCCTGCGCGATCGTATCGTGGCAGGCGGGCGCCTGCGCGGAACCTTCCTTGGCATTCCATCCCCGGCGGTGACCGAAATCGTCTGCGCCGCGGGGCCGGATTTCGTCTGCATCGACGGCGAACATTCCCCGATCCGGGGAGAGGCGCTTCTGAACATGCTGCGCGCGGCGCGCGTTCCCGCGCTGGTCCGCGTCGCGGAGGCCCTGCCCCACCTGATCGCCGAGGTGTTGGATGCGGGGGCGGAAGGTGTCCTCGTCCCCCGCGTCTCCTCTGCCGAACAGGCGGCGCTGGCGGTGCGGGCGGCCCGCTTCCCCCCTGCCGGGCAACGGGGCGTCGGGCCGGGGCGCGCGGCGGGATACGGCTACCGCATCGCCGAGCTGATAGCCGCGCGCCCCCCCTTCGTCGCCATCCAGATCGAGACGCCGGACGCGGTCCTCGCCGTGGACGACATCCTTGCGACGCCGGGGCTGGACCTCGCCTTCATCGGACCCGGCGATCTTGGTGTCGGCCTCGCCGCCGCGGGCCACCCAATGACGCTGGACGCCGCCATCGACACCGTGATCGCAGCCGCTGAGGCGCGTGGCATTCCTGTCGGGATCTTTGCCCCCGACCGCGCGCAGGGGGACCGTTGGCTAGCGCGCGTCCCGCTGGTGATCCAGGGCAGTGACGCGATGATCCTCGGCGCGGGATCGGAAGCGGCGTTCGGCTGACCGCTTACGCTTCGCCCCCGCCCCCGTCATAATACGCGCGATGGACAGGAAAGCGGACATGGATACAGACCTCGCACACCAGCGGCTGCGGCTGTGGCTTCAGATGCTGAAATCGGTGCGGCACGTGGAAACCGACCTGCGCGAACGCCTGCGCGTGACCCATGCGATGACCCTGCCGCGCTTCGACGTCATGGCGATGCTGGACCGCATGCCCGAAGGTGTGAACATGAGCAGGCTTTCGGAAGGCCTCATGATCTCCAACGGGAACGTGACGGGCATCGTGGCGCGGCTTGTCGCAGACGGTCTGGTGGAACGCGTCGCGGTCGAGGGCGACCGGCGCGCCATGTCCGCGCGGCTGACCCCGCAGGGCAAGGCGCTGATGGCCCGCATGGCCGAAGATCACCTTGCCTGGATAAACGAGATCATGGGCCCGTTGGACGAAGCCGACACCGCCCGCGCCATCGCCCTGATGATCGACCTGAGGCAGCGGTCCTGAAAATCACGTCATTGGCAGCGGATTTCCACGAGAACCCTTGATTTTGTTTTGAGCATGGACTTTTCATACTTGAAGCGAAAAGACGCGAGGACGCTATGACCAATCCGATGCACGGCCCGAACCGTTTCAAGCTCGGGATCTTCTCGGCCAATGCCGATGGCGGGCTGACCCTGACGAAGGTTCCCGAACGCTGGCCCGCGAAGTGGGGCGAGATCGTCGAGGTCGCGCAGATGGCCGACCGCGCGGGGATCGAGTTCTTCCTGCCCATCGCCCGCTGGAAGGGCTACCGGGGCGAGACGAACAGCCGTCAGCATTCCTACGAAACGTTCACCTTTGCCGCGGCACTGGCGGGCGTCACGAAGAACATCGCGCTGTTTTCCACCGTCCATGTGCCGATGGTCCATCCGGTCTTTGCCGCAAAAGCGCTGGCGACGGTCGATCAGGCCTCCAACGGGCGGGCGGGGCTGAACGTCGTCGCGGGCTGGAACCCCGAGGAGTTCGCCCTGTTCGGTCTGGACAAGGTGGATTCCCCCTATGATCAGGCGGCGGAGTGGATCGATATCATCACCCGCCTTCACACGGGCGAGTCGTTCGATTTCAAGGGCAAGTACTATGACCTGAAGGGCGCCGTCTCGCAGCCCGGTCCGGTGCAGGACCCGCGCCCCGTGGTGCTGAACGCGGCCTTTTCGCCGCCCGGTAGGAACTTCGCCGCCAATCACGCCGACTTCCTGTTCACGACCTTCAGCTCCATCGAAGCGGGGGCCGACACGATCACTGACATCCGCGCGCGGGCTGCGACGACGGGCCGCGATGTCGGCGTCTATACCACCACGCATGTCGTCTGCCGCCCTACCCGGGCCGAAGCGGAGGCCTATTACGAACGCTATACCGTGACCGAGGTGGATGCCGAGGCGCTGGATCATCTGGCCACCGCGCGCGAAAAACACACGCAAAGCCATGACGAGGCCACGTATCGGCTGTATCGCCAGCGTTTCGCGGGCGGCGCGGGAACCTATCCGCTGGTCGGCACCCCGAACGAGATCGCGGACCAGATGATCCGCATGGCCGAGGCCGGCTTTGCCGGAACCACGGTCAGCTTCGTGAACTTCAAGGACGACATGCCGTTCTTCCTAGGCAAGGTCCTGCCGCTGCTGAAGGAAGCGGGATTGCGCGAATGACCTTCCTCGACAGGGTGACCTTCGACGCCGGACAGGGCGCGCATCTGGACGGCGGCATGCGGTACATGTTCATCAAGCCGGAGGCGCTGATGGGCCTTGTCCATCACATGCCGCAGGACATGCGCCCCGCCCTGTTCGACGCGATGGCCGCGAGCGTGTTCGCGGCGGGCGGCGCCTCGGCCCGCGCCTATCGGGCGGCGGGGGCGCAGGATCCCGGAGCGCTGCTGGCCACCATCGCCGCGACCGCACCGCAACTGGGCTGGGGCATCTGGCAGTTCACGTACGATGGCACGATCATCCGGTTGGAGGTGCGCAATTCGCCCTTCGCGGCGGGGCATGGCCCGTCGGACCGGCCCGTCTGCGCCCTGATCCGCGGCATGTTGCTGGCAGTCGGAGGAATGGTGCTGGGCGTTCCGGCGCAGGTCCGCGAAACCGACTGCGCCGCCATGGGCGCAGAGCTGTGCCGGTTCGAGGTTCAGGCCGAAAGCTCGCCAAGGAACTGATGCAGCAACGTCCGGGTCGCCGCGATGTCGGCCCGGACGGCATCGACGAAGGCCGGCGCATCGCCCCTGCGCAAGGCCTCCAGCATCCTCTCGTGATGCAGGGTGAAGCCGCTGCGGTAATCGGTCTTCAGCAGCGTCGCCATCCTGTCGGACAGGAACCGCACGTAAGGCCCGGACCGCAGCCAGAGATTTTCGATCTGGCTCATCAGGACGGGACTTTGCGCGGCAGCATAGATGTGGAAGTGGAATTGCCGGTTCGCCGCGGCCATCGCCACGATGTCGCCGCTGATGCCGGTCTCGCGGTGAACCTCGATCAGGGCCTGCAGGGTTCCCAGATCGCCCTTACCAAGGTTCGGCATCGCCAGTTCCGCGGTCGCGCATTCGATGATGATGCGCGCGCGGCTGATGTCATCCAGCTCCTCCTGCGACAGGTCGGGAACAAAGGCCGTGCCGGAGGCCGCGATGCGAAGGGCATTTTCCGCCGCAAGCCGGCGCAACGCCTCGCGCACGGGCATGTGCGAGGTCTGGAAGCGTTCCGACAATGAGGCGATGGTGAAGCTTTCCCGCGCCTCGAACGCACCCGACATCAATGCATCGCGAAGCTGTTCATAGACCTGGTCCTGAACCGTGCGCCGCGATGCGACGGGTTTCAACTGCTTTTGCGAAGACACGACCATAACAGCTCCCATAACGTCAGCCTTTGAACTTACCCCAGCCGAAAGCCTTGATCAAACACATCACCGCAGCTTTGGGTCAAGCCTGTCGCGCAGCCAGTCGCCGAAGACGTTCACGCTCACCAGCAGCGCGATCAGGACAAGGCTGGGGAAGATCACGACCCACCACTCGCCCGAGAAGAGGTAGTTGTATCCCACCTTGATCAGCGTTCCGAGCGACGGCTGGCTGGCCGGCATTCCGAACCCGAGGAAGGACAGCGTCGCCTCGGTCATGATGGCGAAGGCGATGTCCATCGTGGCCAGCACGAAGACGGGGTTCAGCACGTTGGGCAGAATCTGCTGCACGACGATCGCGGGATGGCTGCGGCCAACCAGACGCGCGGCGGCGACATAGTTCTTTCCCGCCTCCGAAATCACGGCGGCACGAACCAGCCGCGCGAAATGCGGCCAGTGGGAAATGCCGAGCGCCAGTACCACGATCAACATTGCAAGGCGTTCCTGACTAGCCACAGGCAAGGCCGCCCGGCTGATGCCGCCGATCAGCAGCGCCAGCAGCATCGCAGGAAAGGTGAACTGAATGTCAGCCATCCGCATGATCACGGTTTCTGCCCAGCCTCGATAATAGCCGCTGATCAACCCCATCGTCACGCCGATCATGACGGACAGGCTGACCGCAAGCACCCCCACCATCAGCGAGGTGCGCAGCCCGTGGATCATCAGCGACAGAAGATCCGCCCCCTGGCTGTCGGTGCCAAGGAGAAACCGCGGGTCACCCGCGTCCATCCATGCGGGCGGCAGGTGGCTGTCGAACAGATCGAGCGAGGAAAGATCGTAGGGATCCGTCGGCGAGATCCATGGACCGAACGCCGCCACGAATACGATCAGGATCAGCATGATCAGCGCCAGCAGTGCCGCTGGGCGGCCAAGCAGCGACCGAACCCAGCCCGGAAGGCGGAGGCGGACGGAAAGCGGGATACGGATATCGCTCATGGGGTCAGGCCCTTCCGGACAGGCGCACGCGTGGATCGGCCAGCGCATAAAGGAGATCGACGAGCAGGTTTGTCATCGCGAAGAAGAAGGCCACCAGCACGAGGAACGCGGTGATCACCGGAATGTCCGATTGTGTCAGCGCCCCGAGGAACATCGTGCCGAGGCCGGGCCACTGGAACACCTGCTCCACCACCACCGCGAAGGCAATGAGATAGCCAAGCTGGATGCCGGTGACGGTGATGATCGGGATCAGCGTGTTGCGCAGCGCGTGGACGAAGTTGACCGTGCGGTTGCGGATGCCTCGTGCGCGCGCGAAACGGATGTAGTCGGCGCGCAGGATCTCCAGCATCTCCGCCCGCACCAGACGGGCGACCAGCGCCACCTGACTGATGGACAGCGCGACGGCGGGCATGATCAGCGCCAGCAGGCCCGATCCGGTCAGAAGCCCCGTGGTCCAGGCGCCGATGCTGACCGTCTCGCCCCGACCGAAGGATGGCAGCCAGCCGAGGTTCACCGAGAACACGAAGATCAGCAGGATGCCCACCACGAAGGTGGGAAGCGACACCCCGATGATGGAGCCGGTCATCAACGCGCTGGCCCACCACGTCCCCCGCCAGATCGCCGCGACCACGCCCAGCGGGATGCCGATGCACAACGACATCAGCATCGCCGCCAGTGCCAGTTCGACCGTGGCCGGAAGCCGCTCCAGGATCACGTCCATCACCGGCCGCTGCGCCTGATAGGACATGCCAAGATCGCCCGTCAGCGCGCCGAAGGCGTAATCGAAATACCGCACAACGAACGGCCGGTTCAGGCCCAGTTGCTCGCGCAGCGCCTCCCTCGCCTCCTGTGGCGCGTCGAGGCCGAGGATGCTGGCGACGGGATCGCCCACCAGCTCTCCCATGCCGAAGGCGATCAGGCTGACGACGAAGACCACGAAGAACGCGTGGCCCAGCCGGCGGATCAGGTAGATGGGATTCATGGCTCGCCTCCGGCTGGCAGGGTCAGTTCACGGTGACCTGAGACAGGTTCACCGCGCTGTCGGCACGAACCTTCGCATCCACGCCGTCGCGCATCGCCCATGTGATGAAGGGCTGGTGCAGATAGACGGCATGGACACGGTCACGCGCGATGGTCAGCCCCTCACGATAAAGCGCGGTCCGCTCCGCCCCGTCGAAGGTGGTGACCAGCCTGTCGGTGATCGCGTCGAAGTCGGCATCCGACCACAGCGCCCAGTTCTGCTGGCCGCGCCCCGTTTCAGGGCTGCGGGTGGAGATGATCGCCGTGAACGTGTCCTGCACGTCGCCCGAATTGCCGGCCGCGCCGATCAGGTGGAAGCTGGAATTTGGCCCGCTGACCAGTATCTTGGAAAACTCCGGCCAAGTCATCGTCTTGACGTTCAGGTCGATCCCGATGCGTGCCAGCATGGACGCGGCGCCGCGGCAGATTTCCTCTGCGTTCACATAGCGTTCCAGTGGGCAGTTGAGGGTCGTCGTGAATCCGCCGGCATAACCCGCCTCGGCCAGCAGCGCCTTGGCACCCTCCAGATCATAGTCGCGGGGGGTGTCCAGATCGGCTTGATAGCCGTAGAAGCCCGGGGCCGAGGGCAGGTTGATCGGCTTGGCGTGTCCGCGCATCACCCGGTCCACGATCAGCTTGGAATCCACCGCCTTGGCGACGGCCTGCCGGACGCGGATGTCCTTGAACGGGTTGGCCGGCAGCGGGTTGCCGGATTTGTCGAACGTGTCCAGCGCCTGATCGCGCGAACCATCCATTTCCAACTCCATGAACAGGCGCTGTGGGCTTTGGGCGATCTTCAGTCCGTCCGTGCCTTCCACCCGCTGGATGTCCTGAAGCGGCAGATCGGTCACAAGATCGATTTCGCCTGAAAGCAGCGCCGCAAGGCGGGTGGGGGCCGACCCGATGGCGGTGTATTCGGCGCGATCGACATTGCCGGTGAATTCGCCCCACCAGTCGGGGTTCTTGATCAGGATCGTCTGCTTGCCCGGCTCCTGCAACTCCAGCTCCATCGGTCCGGTGCCGTTGGCGTGGCGCAGCGAAAAGGCCTCGGACGCATCGTTTCCCAACTCCGGCACGGCGGCGATGTTGTTCGCGTCGGCCCAGGCCTCCGACATCACGAACAGGCGCGTCAGCTTGACGGGCAGGATCGCGTCCGGCGCCTTGGAAATCACGTCCACCGTGCGATCGTCCACCACCACGGCGCCGATGATGCCCCCGAACAGCGACTGATACAGCTTCGAGGAGGCCTGCCGCTTGATCGAGAAGACGACGTCCGCAGGTGTCATCCGCGTGCCGTCATGGAACACCACGCCCTGCCGCAGCACCAGCCGCCACGTGTTGTCGCCCCGATACGTCCACTCGGTTGCAAGGCCGGGAACCAGTTCCATCTCGGGTCCCAGCTCAACGAGGCTTTCATAGGTTTGCCGCACAAGGCTGGTGGTTACGAAGTCGTTGGTCGCATGCGGATCGAAGGTCAGCGGGGCCGTTGTGCCGGCGTAGGTGAGCGTCTCGGCATGGGAGGCAATCGCGAGGGCCGAGATGCCGAGGGCGGCGAGACAGGTCTTCAATGCCATTGGGTCTCTCTCTGTTGGATGACCTATCTTCCACCATAAGATCATTTGATCAAGACTATTTACATCATCCGGCACTTGCAGCATGTTGACCCCACGCCGCAGCACCCAAGGAAGGCACCCGTGATACAGCCCGTGCTTCAAATCCGCGATCTCAACGTCGAACTGTGGCGTGGCCATCTTCGCATGCGGATCGTTCGCGACGCGTCGCTGGACCTTGCCCCAGGGGAAATTCTTGGGCTGGTGGGCGAATCCGGAGCCGGAAAGTCGATGCTCGGCTCTGCCATCACTGGCCTGATCGAGATGCCGCTGATGCGCACCTCGGGGCAGATCACGCTGGACGGGCAACGGATCGACACGCTGTCGCAGCGCCGGATGGCGGACATCCGCGGCGCGGGAATCGGGATGATCTTCCAGGACCCGCTGACCTCCCTGAACCCGGTCTTCACCATCGGACGGCAGCTGGTCGAAACGATCGAGCGTCATACCGACCGGCATGGCAGCAATGCGCGGGCCGAAGCTGTCAGCCTGCTGCAACAGGTCGGCATCCCTGCGGCGGAGGCCCGGCTGGGCAGCTTCCCGCATGAATTCTCGGGCGGGATGCGCCAGCGCGTCGTTATCGCCCTTGCCCTTGCAGGCCGCCCCAAGGTCATCATCGCGGACGAGCCGACGACGGCACTGGATGTCTCCATCCAGGCCCAGATCATCAACCTGCTGAAACGGATCTGCCGCGAACGCGGGACGGCCGTGATCCTCGTGACCCACGACATGGGCGTGATCGCCAACGCTGCCAGCCGCGTAGCCGTGATGTATGCGGGCCGGATCGTGGAAATCGGCCCCGTCGCGCAGGTCATCAGCGGCGCGCGCCACCCTTACACGCGCAGCCTGATGCGCTCGATCCCCGAGGTGGGACGCCGCCATCACCGCCTTCCGCAACTGAAAGGCGCGATGCCACGCCCCGATGCCCTGCCCCAGGGTTGCGCCTTCAACCCACGATGCGAGCGGGCCTCCGATCGCTGCCGCGCCGAACGCCCCGATCTGAGAGATCAGGCTGCCTGCTTCCATCCCCTGTCGTCGGAGGACGCCGCATGAGCGAGCCCGATATCCTGCGCGTCGATGGGTTGACCCGCACCTTCGGCAATGGCCCCGGACTTCTGGACCGGCTGACAGGCCGCCCCGGCCCCCGGCGCGTGCAGGCCGTGCGCGGCGTCGATTTCCGCATCCTTCCGGGCCGCACGCTGGCGCTGGTGGGCGAATCCGGATGCGGGAAATCCACGGTCGCTCGGATGGTGGCAGGGCTCGATCTTCCGACCGCCGGCTCCGTCCGCTTTCGCGGAATTGACATGCGGGCGGTTGCCCTCAAGGCGACGGCTGAACGGGCGCAGGTCCAGATGATCTTTCAGGACCCTTACTCCTCTTTGAACCCGCGCTGGACGGTGGGGCGGTCCATCGCCGATCCGATCCTGTCACTGGGATTGGAAAAGGACCGCCGCAAGGTCGCGCAAATGGTGTCGGACCTGCTGTCGCAGGTAGGACTGTCCCCCGTCGATGCCGCGAAATACCCGCACGAGTTTTCTGGGGGCCAGCGTCAGCGCATCGCCATCGCGCGGGCTCTGTCCACCCGCCCCTCGCTGATCATCTGCGACGAGCCAACCTCGGCGCTGGATGTGTCCGTGCAGGCGCAGATCCTGAACATGATGCGCGATCTTCAGGACGATCTGGGCCTGACCTTCCTGTTCATCACCCATGATCTTGGCGTCGTCGATCACATGGCGGACGAGATCGGGGTCATGTATCTGGGCCAGATCGTGGAGATGGCCGACCGCGACACGCTTTTCGCGACGCCGCGCCACCCCTACACGCAGGCGCTTCTGGGCGCGATGCCCAAGCTGGATGCCGGGGCCGAACTTGCCCCGCCAAGCGGAGAACTGCCCGATCCCGCCAATCCGCCCTCGGGCTGTCCGTTCCGCACGCGCTGCCCGCACGCGATCGGCATCTGCGCCGAAGCGCGGCCCGACCTGCGCCAGGTTGGCGGTGCGCGTGTCGCCTGTCACCTAGCGGAAGATTTGAGGGCGGCCGCGTGACCGCCCCCGTTTCAGCGCACAATGCGCGCCACAGCCTCGATCTCCACCTTGATCTCGTCGTTGACGAAACCGCAGGTGACGGTCGTGTTGGTCGGGCGCGGATCATCGAAAATCTGGCCCAGCACCTTGGAGATCGGCAGGATATCCTCGCGCCGCGCGGCGAAGACGCGGACCGAAACAATGTCGGCCAGCGTGCCGCCCGCCTGTTCCATGACGCTTGCAATGATGGCTATCGCCTTTTCTGTCTGGGCCATGGCGTCGTCGGGATCAGTCTCGCCCGCGACGTATCCGGCGGTGCCGGAAATGAACACCCATTCGCCATCCACGACCGCACGGGAATATCCCGCGATCTTTTCGAAAGGGGAGCCCGAGTAAATCGACTTTCTTGCCATACGTACCGTCTCTCACATTGATCAAATGATCGTTATATGTGGAATCAAGTCTCGACAAGAGGATACGGCATGACGCCGCAGGATACGATCTGGACCCGGACCGCCCGAGTGGCCTTTTGCACCGATGGCAAGCTGACCCATCGCGTCGAAGTGGCCGTGATCGGCGCGGGCTTCACAGGCCTGACGGCCGCGCGGGAACTTACGCTGTCAGGTAGATCCGTGGCCGTTTTCGATGCGGGCCCCTTGGGTGCCGGCGCCAGCGGCATGAATGCGGGCTTCGTCGTCCCGAACTTCGCCAAGGCGGATCCCACGACGGTCCGGGCTCGTCTTGGGGGGCGCGCCGATGCGCTGCTGCGTCTGATCGGGGCCGGCGCCTGCAACGTTTTCGATACCATTGCCAAAGAAGGCATAACCTGTGACGCGGCGCAGACCGGCTGGCTGAACCCTGCCCATGGCGCGGCCGCCGCCGAGATGCTGCGGGCGCGGGCACGGCTGTGGTCCGACATGGGCCGGCCGGTGCGCTTTCTCTCCCCCGGCGAAACGGCGGAACAGACCGGCATGGATATCTATTCCGGCGCCCTGCTGGACGAAGAGGGCGGCACGATCCACCCCCTCGACTACCTACGCGGCCTTGCACGGGCGGTTCAGCGGCGGGGCGGCACCGTGCATGAAGGGCAGCCCGTCCAAAGGATCGAGAAGGCGGCGTCCGGGTGGACCCTGCACCTGCCCGACGGGATGGTGCAGGCAGGGACGGTGCTGCTTTGCACCAACGCCTTCACCGACGGTGCGGCGTCGCGGCTTGGCCGTTCTGCGGTGCCGCTGCGGGTCTATCAGCTTGCCACGGCACCGCTGGACGCAAAGACCGTCGCGCGGATCGCGCCCGACCGCCGCCCGGTGGGTGATACGCGGCAGAACCTGTTCACCTACAGGCTGGACCGCAACAACCGCCTGGTTTCCGGCGGGATGGCGGCGGTCCCGCTAGGTGCCAAAGCCCGTCTTGGCCGCGCCGTGGTCGAACGATTGGCTCATGAACTGCGGTTGCCGTTCGTTCCAGAGGTGGAGGTTGTCTGGACCGGAACCGCGGCGATGACGCCCGACTTCCTGCCCCGCATCCACCAGCTGGGCGATGGCTTTTTCGCGGGTATCGGCTGCAACGGCCGCGGCATCGCCATGACGGCACAGCTTGGCGGCGTCCTTGCCCGCGCCGCGATGGGCGAGGATCCGGCGGCGCTGCCTGTGCCCCTGCGCAAGTTGCGCCCGCTGCCGTTCCACCGATTCACACCGGTCGTTGCGTCGCTGGCGCTGGTGCAGGCGCGGTTGAAAGACAGGTTCGCGGCATGAGAGTCGGCGTCATCGGCTTGGGCCGGATGGGCGGCCCGATTGCCCTGCATCTGTCCCAAGCGCATACGGTCACGGTCCTGCCGCCGCGTGGCGGTTACGACGGGCCCTTGCCTTGTGCCGCCGATGCTCGGGCGCTTGCCGAAGGGTCGGACCTGATCGTGACCGTGCTACGCTCCTCGGACGAGGTGGCGGGGCTGATGTCGGACCTGCTGGCAGGTGCGCAACCCGGTCTGTTGCACATCGACCACTGCAGCGGAGATCCCGCGCGGTCCGAGCGCTTTGCGCAACGCTGGCGGGAGGTGGGCTGCGATTACGTGGATGCGGCACTATCGGGCACGCCGGACCTTGCCGCGCAGGGCAACCTCAAGCTGCTCTGCGGCGGAACTGCTGATCAGATCGCCCGCGTCCGAAGCCTTGCAACCTACGCGCCCGAGGTCATCCATGCGGGCGGCACAGGGCGCGGCCACATGCTGCGCCGGATCGCGGGGGTGATGGGATACGGCATCGCCGCCCTGTCCGCCGAGATCCTGCTGATGGCCGAACATGCCGGAATCGATCCGGACCACGTTCACCGAATGATCACCGGAACCGGTGCCGACAGCCGCACTTTCCAGGCGGTCCATGCCCGCATCCCCCGCGCGGTGCCCATCGCGGCCGTCCGGCGCGAGTTGGCTGGCATCCCCGCTTCCGGCCCGATGCTGACGGCAACCCGAACCCTTTACGCACAGGTGCGGCCCGACGCGCTGATCTCCGACCTCTTCCAAGCCCTGAAAGACCCCGAACATGAGTGACATCGTCCGCCTGACCTTCACCCGCGACGAGCCCTTTGCCGGCGGACTTTCCATTGGGGACACAGGCGCCTACCGCTTACGCGAGGGTCGCGCCACTATCCGCATCGCCCCGAACCGGATCGGCGCCGATGGCGTGTACGAGGTCGAGCATATCGCCACCGAAGACGGCCTGATCACCACCACGACAGACGTCTGGATGCTGGAGCCGGAAGACGCCGCCCGCGCGAACGGCGTCCTGTTGTTCGAGTTTGTCAATCGCGGCAACAAGCGGGTGCTTCAATTCTTCAACTCCGCAAGTGCCACGAACATGCCGAAGGACGGCGGAAACGGCTGGCTGATGCGGCAGGGTTACACGATCCTGATCGCAGCCTGGCAGGGTGACGTGCTGCCGGGCGACGGGCGCGTGACCATCGATGTGCCAGGATATTCCGGTCCCGATCATGCAATGACCGCCGAGGTCACGGCGGAATTCGTCAACGAGGGGCCGGTGATGACCGTCCTGCCGCTGTCAGGCAAGACCGGCACCCGCAGCTATCCCGCCGACTTGGAGGCGCCCGCCCGGCTGACCCGCCGCCGCTATCCCCACAGCGCGCCCGAGGATGTCTCAGGCTGGTCCTTTGCGCGGATCGAAGGCGCGGGCGGCGCCCTTGGTGCGGGCGACGTGCAAGGGGCGGAACAAGCCATTGTCCCCTCCCCCCGCCACATCCACCTGCCGCAGGGTTTCCAGCCCGGCTGGCTGTATCACCTGACCTATACCGCGACCGATCCCATCGCGCTGGACATCGGGTTCGTCGCGGTGGCGGAGCTTGTCGGCCACCTGAAACGCGAACGCGGGTGGAAGGCCGTCGGTTGGGGCCGTTCGCAATCGGGGCGCGCGATCCGCGATTTCCTGCACCGCGGCTTCAACCGCGACCATGCGGGCGCGCGGGTGTTCGACGGGATGCTTCCCCACATCTCGGGCGGTGGAAAGACGACGATGAACCGCTTCATCAACCTCGTCATCGCCGCCTCCCGCGAGTTCGAGGATCATGCCAACCCCTCCGACCGCTTCCCCTTCGCCTATGCAATGTCGCGGGACCACATCACAGGGGCCGAGGACGCGATCCTGAAGCGCCCCGAAACCGACCCCAAGGTGATCCACACCCACAGCGCCGCCGAATACTGGCATCGGCGCGGGTCGCTGGTCCACACCGACACGCAGGGAAACGATCTGCCGATCCCCGACAATGTGCGGGTGTTCATGTGGTCGTCCTCGCAGCACTGGTCGGACCCGGTGCCATCGCTGCCGCCGGTCGGGCCATGCCAGAATTTCCAGAACGTCGTGCACACCTCGGCCTTCTTCCGCGGCACCCTGACGCTGATGACCGATTGGCTGAACGGAGTGGAGCCGCCGGAGAGCCGCATTCCCCGGCGTGCCGATGGCACGCTGGTCGGGATGGACGAGTGGCGCTTTCCCGCCATTCCCGCGACCATGCTGCCGAAGGGGCCGAACCCCTTGGTGCATATCGATTACGGCCCAGGCTTCGACAGAGGTGCCGCGATGGAAGGTTGCACCCAGACGGACGGCGAGTATGCCGTGCTGGTCCCCCAATCGGACGAGGGCGGCAATGACATCGCCGGCCTGCGCGCGCCCATGGTGATGGCCCCCATGGGCAGCTACACCGGCTGGAACCTGCGCCGCCGCGGGCATGGGCACGGGATGCTCCACGGCTTCTCCGGCAGCTACATCCCCTTCCCCGAAACAGCGGAGGAGGCCGCGCTGACCGGCGATCCGCGCCCGCCGGTCCTGGCCCTTTATCCCGACGCCGATACCTATTCTGCGGCCATCCGCGCCGCCGCCGAACGGCTGGTCGCCGACCGTTTCATGGTGGCCGAGGATGTGGCCTTCGCCGTCGCCATGGCGGCCCATTGGGGCCGCATCAACCATCTCCATTCGCTCTGAACGTCAGGAAGAACCAATGAAACATCTGGCAAAACGGATCACCGGAACGTCGAAGAAATCCTTCGGCATGTATGGCCGCGCCGCCGCAATCACGGACCGCGAGCTGATTCACATGGAGCTTGGCCGCCCCCATGCCGACACGCCCGACCATATCAAGGAGGCGACCATCGCCGCCCTTCGCGCGGGCAAGGTGCATTATTCCAGTCTTTCCGGCGAACTGCATCTGCGGCAGGCGCTGCGCGAAAAGTTGGCCGCCAAGAATGCCATGGACATGGACGTGGACCAGATCATCGTGACGAACGGCCTCACCCACGCCTCCTATGCCGCGATCATGGCCTTCATCGACGAGGGCGATGAGGCCATCCTGCTGGAGCCGTATTACCCCCAGCATATCGGCAAGATCGAACTGGCGGGCGGCAAGGTCGTCATGGCCCAACTTGATGCCAAAAACGATTTCCGCATCGACCCCACGCTGATCGAGCCGAAAATCACCCCGCGCACCAAGATGATCGTGCTGATCAACCCCTGCAACCCGACCGGCCGCGTCTACAGCCGCGAGGAGCTTCAGGGGCTGGCCGATCTTGCGATCAAGCACGACCTGCTGGTCATCTCGGACGAGGTTTACGAGGATATCCTGTTCGGCGGGGCCAAGCATATCTCCATCGCCTCGCTGGCCGGCATGGCCGAACGCACGGTCAGCATGTTCGCCTTCACCAAAAGCTATGCGATGGATGGCTGGCGCATCGGTTACATGACCGCGCCGGAATGGGCGATCGGCGGCCTGCTGAAGATCACCGCCAACGACGTGACCCATGTGAACACCTTCATCCAGGACGGTGCCTTGGCTGCCGTCACCGGCGATCCCGCCGTGCTGGCGGACCTGATCGCCGAGGACAGGGAGAAGCGGGACATCGTCGTCACGCGCCTGAACCAGATGGCGGGCGTCACCTGCGCCTGGCCCGAGGGCACGATCTATGCCTTTCCGTCGATCAAGGGCACGGGGCTTGGATCGCAGATCGTCGCCGAGCGGCTGCTGGACGAAACCGGCGTCGTGGTGGAGGCGGGAAGCTTCTACGGCGCGGCCGGCGAAGGACATATCCGCGTCTGCTTCGGGTCGCTGTCCACGCCCCGCATCAACGAGGCGATGGACCGGATGCAGCGCTTTTTCGGCGCGCTTTAAGGCCGCAGCGCTTTCGCGGCATTGGCAAGTGACTGCCGCGCCTTGATCACCCGCGTGGCGACGACGCTTTCCGTCCTCGCCACGCCGGACATCCTCGCGATCTCCTGCCGCATCAGCCGGTCCAGCGCGTTCACATCAGCCGCGATGACGTGCAGCAGATAATCCCCCGCCGCGGTGGTCGCATGGCAACACCAGATTGCGGGGTGGTTGCGCAACTCTTTCCGACGCGTGGAGATGCAGGGTCACCTGCCCGAACGCCTCGATCCCGAAACCGAGCGTGGCGGTTTCCAGCAGGGCTGGCATATCCCGTGACGATGCCCGCCTCCTCCAATGCCTTGATCCGCTTGTAGACGGGGGCTTCGACATGCCCTGCCCTTCGGCCAAATCGGCACAGCCGCACGTCGGATTCCAACGCGGCGGGAAGGTTCAGGTCCACGTTATCCAGCGTTCCCCGTTACCCTGTTTTTGTATCGCATTGTTCTCATAATGATGACGTAATGGCGAATAGGTGTTCGATTGTGTTTGAAAACTCGGCCCGGATCCTGCGATGACGTCGCGCTGAGATCGGCCTGCGCGCTCCCGTCACGCCGCGTGTGGGGCGCCGGGGACCAGTTTTGCCGGTGTGCGGAGGTTCTGGGTGGTTGCGGCGGGGTGGAACTTGTCCTTGGCGCCGTTCGGGCCGCGCAGGCGCAAGCGGCCGAGGCGCAGGATGCGCTTGAGGTGGGCGAAGAGCATCTCGACCTTCTTCCGCCGT
>NZ_JBNJLK010000016.1:0-50233 GCF_051195255.1 Falsirhodobacter sp. 1013
AGGATGGAGCGGGTGAAGGGAATCGAACCCTCGTCGTAAGCTTGGGAAGCGTCGGGCTAATCTAGTTTATTCCTTATTTAGTTGATGATATCCGCCCGCTTCGGGACTTACTTCGGGAAACGGGCGCTCGCACCATGCTGTGCTCCATTATGGCGCCTTCCATGTCTTCATCCATCACGTGCGCATACCGGCTCGTCGTCTCCACGTCAGCGTGGCCCAGCAGCCGGCTCACCAGCTTGATGTTTCCGGTGGCCCTCAGCATGCGGGTGGCGAAGGTGTGGCGCAGGTCGTGAAACCGGAAGTTGTGGATCTCGGCCAAGTCCAGCGCCTTCCGCCAATCCTCCATCAGGCCACCGCCATCGGCGATGATCCGGCGCCGCGGCTTGTCCTTCCGGTTCTGGACCTCGTAGGTGAAGACATAGCGGCGGTGGTCAGGCAGGTCCGATCGGGGCAGGGCGGAGAGTAAAGCCCGGATTTCGCGGTTTAGCGGGAAGCGCATCGTCTTTGCACCTTTCACCCGGAACGTCATCCGCCCCTCGTCATCCCGAATGTCCTGCCATTGCAGATCGCAGATCGTCGCCAGCCTCGCGCCGGTCATGAGCGCGAAGGTCACGAACGGCTTGAGGTCTGGCCGCAGATGCTGGAACAGACGCTCCTGCTCATCCCATGACAGCGCCCGCACGCGTTCTTCCGGCTCCGGCGTCTGAAGGGCCAGTAGGTCGATCTCCGGCATCTTCGCGCCATGGATCTTGGCCATGTGCCGCAGCGCCCGGCCGAGCGACTGGAGTTGCCGGTTCACGGTGGCGTTGCTGACCTCCGCCCGCCGCCGCGCCACGAACTTCATAACGTCAGCATTGGTCAGGGCGTCCATCGGCTTCTTGCCGTCCATGATCGACAGGATGCCAGCGAACTGGCTCTTGGCCACCCGGGCGCTGTTCTGGTGTTGGCAGACGTCCAGCCAGTAGGTTCCGAGCGCTTGGTCCAGCGTAAAGCGCCCGGTAATCTCTGGCGCCTTGCCTGCTTCTACCCGTGCAGCCGCCTCTACCGCCTTGGCTTCGGCGTAGTCTTCCGTCCCGCAAGAGCCGTGAAATCGACGACCCCGGATTTGGAAGTCATAGTGCCAGAAGCGCGAGCCTTTCGGGCGGTATGGCATTGCTGGGTTCGGTCCTCGATGAAGCTGTCCAGATCCTCCTTCTTATAGAAGATCCGCTGTGGAGAAAGGGCGACGTAGCGCAGCCCGCCGGTGCTGCGGAGGCGCTGCAGGGTCTTGGTGCTGATCCGCAGGTGCGCAGCGGCTTCCTGCGGCGTCAGAAGCGGGGACGGATTCATCATGTCGCCGTCTCCTCGATCATGGGCGACCACTGTTCTGCGCAGGCGGCAGTCATTGCAGGTCCCTCGCCCAAGCTTCTACCCTGCGAGCGCTGACGCATGACTTCTTCCCCATCTTCTCGATGAGCTCCTCTGCGGCGTAGAACAGTGCGTCGCTCCGAGTGGGCGCGAACTTTCCCCACTTCGGCCCGACCTTGTAGCTACCTCCCGACATGTCCTCGAGGTGGTAGGATGTGCTCCACATCCACAGGCCATCGTCATGGGGGTGAAGTTCGATTTCCGCCAAGGGGAGGGCGCGAATCTTTCCCGGAAGCGAGAGCAGTTCCTGCGCCTCTCCCTGAAGAACCGAACCATGAGGCTCACACTCCCGACGGATAGGGGCTGGACGCATCAGCGCGAACATGTCCATCTGGCCATCCATCACACCCCACCTCCCGCCATTCCGGCCTCAACCGCCGCCACACCTTCGCTGAGGGTGGCCAGTGCCCGCGCCGGATCCGCTCCCGTGCGCAGGTCGTGCTGGGCGTTCACCAGGTAGGCGAGGGCGGTGGTCGCGATGTCCCCCTTGCCTTGCGCCGGATTGGCCCCGCCGGATTGCGCGAGGGCGGCACGGATGCTGTCCGCTGCTTCACAAGCACTGCATCCACATTCGCCCTTCCAGTCAAAGCTGCCCACGCAGGCACTATCTGCAATCTCTGCTGCCGCCCGCATCCCCTCGGCCTTCGCCTCCTTCTCGCGCGATAGGGCGGCGGAGAGCGCATCAACTGCCGTTATGCGGGCATCTTCTGCCGCGTTCTCCCTGATACGGACCTCTGCTGCGTATTTCCGCGCCGCATCCCGTTCCGCCTCCATCTCGGCCACGCGGGCTTGCAGGGCGGCATAGTCGCTGGCCCGCACATATTGACCCTCCGGGCATTCCAGCATTTCTTCCATCGACCACAGAGGGTCAAACCGTCCCGCCGTCGCGTTGTCGTTGGTGGGGGTCATGCTGCATTCTCCTTCCGGCGTCCTGTCACCATGCCAAGCCCGCAGCGGTCCAGCGCCAGCGCGGCCCGCTCACCAGCAGCAAAAAGCGCCGTTCCAGTGCCAGGGCTTTCGCCTCGCGTTCCGTCCGGCCTCTCAAACTTGATCTTCGGGCTGACCCAGCAGATCGCATCTGCAAGTGGCGCGAACTCCTGAAACCACGGGGCCGAGGTGCGATCCGGCACCAAAGCAATACCGTTGCCGTGCGCGAAGAACTTGGACAGCCAACGGCGTTTCGTGGACTGGTGGCCGAATGGCGGGTTCATCCAAACAAACCCGTTCCACGGATGGATCAGACCGTTCTCAACCACCGTAAGAAAGGCCGCCGCCGGAACATGACGCGGACCGCCTGACGGGCAAGCAACGTCCAGATCGAACCGTTCTCCGATGGCGTCGAAGATGTAGCGGGGCGTATACCACTCGTCGCTTTCGCCATGATTTTCATAGGCGGCCATCAAACATCCGCCCCCGCGCTGCGGTTGCTCGCCGGATCGGTGAGGGCGGCGATAATGTCACCAGCCGCCAATCGGTATTCGCTGGCATGGGTTGACGGCCAATCGACCTCTTGATTCGGCGCGAAGCGATGCCAGAGCATTTCGGCAATCGCCTCTGTCTGCGCCGCCACATCGGTATCGGCCTTGGGCGCGGCGGGACGGCTGGCAAGGGCGGCATCCAGATTGAACAGAAGCGTGTCGATGTCACCGCTGGGCATCACGTTGTCAGCGCACCATCGGCCCAACTTCCGTGCCGCCTCCACCAGCGCCGTGTTGTCCGTGGGCGCGGCAGAGGGCGGGGGTGAGGCGTAAAGGGGCTGGCACTCGTAGCCCGTGCGATTGAGGTAGTCAGCGCCGCCACCAGCGGGCAGCAGCGACCATTCCTCGGGGTCATCGCTCTTGACGCGGACGCGCCACGCCACCGGCTCCGCTGCGGGCGCTGTCCCCTGCGGGGCGGGCGGGGTGGCCAGAAGGGCGAGTACGCTATCTCGATGCACGTATTGCTGTTGAGGCAAGCCGATATACTGGATTGTCAGCGCCTCGATCCGCGCCCGCAGCCCTGCTTGTGTCGTGTGGGTCAAAGCCGATCCTCCCATTCGCCGTTCCAGTCGCAGCGCTGCGCCTTGCCGTCGATCCAGCGCCAGAAGCCGGCAGCCTTCACGCCCGGGCCATAGGTGGCGATCGTCAGGCAGGGGCCATCCAGCAGCTCGATGATCTTGTGGATCTTGTCGGCCGAGGTGATGAACTTGTCGCCAATGCTGCGGGTGATGTCTTGGTAGGTGCCGTCCGGTTGCCACACCCGCTCGACGTAGCCGCCCATCAGGATGAGGATGTCGATATCAAATGGGTGATCGTGGGCGTTGCCCTCATCTGCGCCAGTGAACCAGTGCAGGATCGCGCGCGAGGGCAGATCCCGCAGGTGCATCTTGTGGAAGACGCCGGACATAGTCTCGAACTCGACAGCGATGCTGTTCATGACTGCCTCCATGGGCTTGTGGATTCCCCGGCCAGCATGTCTGCGACCACGGGGAGATAATCGGTGTCAGGCCCATTCGCGGCTTCCCACGCGGCCTTGTTCTGGTGGATGGCCTCGGGGCCGTCCTGGTGATGCGCCTTGCACAGCGGGATCGTGTCAAAGTCGCTGGCCTTCCGGCTGCCGTATCGACCGCTGATGCAGTGGTGGGCGTCAGAGGGGCCGGGCCTGCCGCAGATCACGCAGCAAAGCTGCTTCACGGCCTCTAGGTGCCGCTTGGCCGCCGCCGTGCCGCGTTCGGGCTTCGGGTGCTTCGCGCCGAGCGGCCCTTTGATGCGGGCGAGGAAGCTCATGCGGCCTCCGGCGTGATGCTGGCGATGATCTGCCGGATCTCAGGCCATTCCGGCGCACTGGACACCCAAGGGGCTAGCTCAGCGCGGATTAGTTCGCAGGCGTCGGTGCAGAAGGCGTGGAAATCCTCCTCACCCATGCTGGCGAAGTTGGTGCTGCGGAACACGATGGCGTGGCTGGTGCCGTCGGGTGCGGGCTGCGGAAGGGGAACAGCGTCATACCAGCCCTTCTTCAGCTTCACCCACTGCTTCAGGGCGTCGATGTTCGTCTGTGCCGGGCCGCGGTTGATGGCCTTGGCCAGCTTGCCGAGCATCAGGTGAAACAGGGATGAGAACTTGCCGTTCCGGTCCTTGTCCAGCTTGATGCGCAGGCGGCAGCCCTCGGGAAGATCGGCCAGATCCTCCTGGTATTTGCCGTAGGGCACGATGGCGTGCCCGACACGTTGCCCCCAGATGGTTGGCATCACGCTCCCATCGCCTCCCGCGCATCCAGCACGCGGTGAACCCGCGCGCGCACTTCCTCAGCCTGGGCGTCATCCTCGATTTCCAGCACCGCAAGGATGCGGTCCTCGATCAGCGAGCGGGCGATCCAGCCGTCCGCGATGATGGGCTGGATCAGCGCCCACATGCCGGTGTCACATTGGGGGATGTGGGGCATCAGAGCCTCCGATCCGGGAGGAACGGGATCTCGTCGTCGAAGTCTCCGGCGCCACCCGTGCGAGCCCCTGCCGCCGAGCCGCCGTATGCAGGCTGCTGGTAGCCCTCCGGCGACTGGTCGTAGCCGCCGCGCTGCTCCTGCCGCTCACCCTCGGGCTTGCCGCCCAGCATCGTCAGCGTCGAGCGGAAGGGGCGCAGGACAACCTCGGTCGTGTATTTCTCGACGCCTTGCTGGTCGGTCCATTTACGCGTCTCAAGCTGCCCCTCGATGTAGACGCTGGAACCCTTGCGGAGATACTGCTCCGCGATCTTGACGAGGTTTTCGTCCATGACGCTGACCTGGTGCCATTCGGTGCGCTCCTTGCGCTCTCCGCTGGCTTTGTCGCGCCACGTCTCGGTGGTGGCAATCCGCAGGTTGCAGACCTTGCCGCCGTTTTGGAAGCTGCGCACCTCGGGGTCACGGCCGAGGTTGCCGACGATGATGACCTTGTTCACGCTGCCCATTATGCTGCGTCCTTATGTTCGGTGAGTTGGGTCTTCCGCACGTCCTTTGCGGCGATCACCTCGGGGTGGTCAGCCACGGCGCGGTGGTTGCGGTAGAGGGCGGCGAACTGCGCTTGCAGGTCGGCCAGCGTAGGGGCCTTCATCAGCGCGGCGGCCGCATCGTCAGCGGTGGGAGCGGGCGGAGCATCAGCCACACGCTCAGCATCCCGATATTCCCGCTCCACCTGAGCGACGTGCTTCTGGTCATCCCAGCGACCGAGGAAGATGTTCGCAGCGATACCGATGTGGGACGCCGCCTTGATGATGGCGTCGGTCAGGCTCTTCTTCGGCGCGTCCTCGTCGCTCATCAGGCCGCTCTTGGTCTTCATAAGCGCCTTGGTCTGGCCGTAGCTGTCGAAGCTGTTCTCGCGCGACCCGTGCCAGAACTTGATCCGGCACCAGTGCAGCACCTCGTCGCCGAGTGGCGTGAAATCCTCGCGCACTACCTCCCAGCCGAAGCCTTCGCCGACAGGTCCGAAGATCTCGGTCAGGCAGCGAATGACATACTGAGGGTTCGGCGACGTGCCCTTGTAGGCCTTGCCTGTGATGGGCTTGGTGAACTTCGGATCGATGTCTGCGAACCGGTTCCAGTGGCGCAGGTTGTCCATCAGAGCACCCGCACGCTGAGGGTGTCTTCGCCGCGCACCAGGTAGGCGCCCGGCACGTCCTCGCCCGCATCGATTTGCTTGCGGATCGCCGCCTTGTCGGGGGTCCGCGTGACCTTGCAGAGCTGCGTGGGCACAGAGGCGTCGTCGTGGATGTGGACTGCCACCGACCCCTGCCGCATGGACAGGGTGGCGAGGGGGCGCTCCACCTTCTTCTGGCCGGTCGCCCGCAGCATCTCGCGCACGGCGGCCTTGTGGGCGTCCCGGCGGCTCTCGATCCTCTGCCGGCGCTTCGCCAGTGCGTCTTCCTGCGACTTGATCGCCTGAGCCAGCGCCTCGTCGGCCTGCATGGCGGCGAGGGACCGGTCCATCAGGTCTAGCACGTCGGTCTGGCTGTCGAGGCTGTCCATGAACAGGTCGCCGTCGTCGCGGTAGGGGTCGAGGAGGGCGGCGATCCGCTCGATCAGCGGGATGTCGATGCGCATGTTCACAGCAGCGTCCTTTCGTGGTCGTCGCACGCCTTGGTGATGGCCTCGCGGATCAACCGATAGGTGCGGAAGGGGATAGGGGCTGACAGGGGGTCGGTGTGCTTGGCGTCGGCATCCAAGGCTTCGAAGATGGCGACCCGAATGGCGGCGGGCGTCGGATGGACATGCCCGGTCAGATCGCGCTCAGTCAGCGGGTGGTTGAAGACTTCGTGCTTCATTCCGACCACTCCACGAACTGCGCCTGCGTGGCCTGTGCCAGCGTGGCGTCGGTGCGGCGGGCGGTGTCGGCTGCGAAGCCAAGGGCGCCGATCACGACCAGGACGAACGCCAAGGCCATCGCGCCGTATTTGGCCGTAACCCGCCAGCGGGGTTCGTCGTCCGCGCTTGCCGGGGTGAAGCGGTCGATCCGGCGCTCCCAGTAGGTCGGGGCGTATCCGGCCAGCGTCAGGACGCGGTCGATCTCCTCCTGGATCTCGGGCAGGGCGTCGCCGTCGTGTCGCAGGGCAAAGGCCACGCGCTCCGCAAAGGTGGCGTTGGTGCAGGTCGATCCATCCAGCAGGGCGATCTCGCTGTCGCGGGTGCCGTGGCGCAGCACGCTTGCGGCGCTGGCAATGAGGCTGGCGGCACGGGTGCGGCGGGTGGACAGGGCGGGGGGCAGCACTTCACAGGTCATGCTGCACCGCCTTTGCGGGCGGCGATCATTGCGTCGGCCATGCTGTATGCGATGAGAGCTGCCTGATCAGGTTTCCAAGTGTTCACGCCCAGATCATCGGCGCAGCCGGCAATCCCAGACAACGCCTGACCCGCGAACCAGTCGCGCAGGGACATGCCGCCGGGATCACAGGAATGGTCGGAACACAGGGCAGGGAATGCTTTGCCTCCGTTGTCGATCTTGTCGGCCATGTCAGGCTCCATCGGGTGAAGGGGAAAAGCCCGGCCAGCGGTATGGGGCGGTTGATGCTGGCCGGGAGGTGCGCAGTGCCGGGACAGTGAAGGCACTGCGGGGAAGCTATTCGGCGGCGATGGCCGGGGGTTCGACGAAGGCGGCGCGATCCACCGGCCCAAGGCGCTGGACCTCGTAGCGGGCGTCCACTTCGGCCGCGCTGATCACCTGACCGGCGTCCAGCCCGAGGCCGTCCACCAGCAGCAGCATGTCCGTCATGGCGTAGCGCAGCAGCTCGGCGTCCGAACACGCGCAGGAGGCGTCCGGGTGGTGCGTCTTGAGGATGTCCAGCATGGCGCGGGCGTTCTGCGTGGGGGTCAGCATCAGTGGTCCCTCCGCAGGTCGTTCTGGTGATCCGCCCAGTCCGCCTCGGCGTCTTGGGTGGCCTCCGCTGCCGCTTCGTTGATCCGATCCGCCACCGCCTCGCAGCAGCGGTCGAACTCGGCGTCCCCGACGATCAGCGCGAAGGTGTGGGGCGGGCAGGTCCAGCCGCCCATCTGCACGTTGACCAGGTTGCCGGTCGCGGTGTCGAAGGTGGCCTCGAACTCGCTGTCACCGGCGCCTGGGAAATCCGGCTCGATGGTGACGGTGACGGTCGAGGGGTAGAAGCGGCTGCGACGGCGTGCCGGAGGACCGGCAACGAGGCGCAGGTTCTGGTCAAGCGCGATGCGGCCGTGGATGCCCATGATCAACGGGCCTCCATGCTGGACAGGCCGTCACGGGCGTCGGTGAGCTCCTTGACCACGGCGCCGGCATTCTCAGCGGTCAGGCCGTCGAAGCACTTGCGGGCGAATGCCTCTGCCGCTTCGTACGACATGCCGTTGGGGCTGAGACGCATCTCCAGCGTCACGTCCGACGCATCCGGAATACGGAAGCGCACGCAGGGAAGCTCGGTGTCGGGGTGTTCCTCAAGCTCGGCCAGAACCTGACCGATGCCGTCGACGTGGAACAGCTTTGCGAAATCCTGTACCATGATCAGCACCGCACTTCTTCGACGGGCGACCACTGGCTGCGGTCGAGGTCGATCACGTCGGAGGCGGGGTGCACCGGATACACCGGGTAGAAGGCGGGTGCTGCGGGCGCGTTGCGGAAGGTAGCAACGGCGAGGGCAGCGGTGAAGTTCGGCTGATGTTGCATCGGTTCATCTCCATCTCCACCGGCTCATCTGTCGCGGTGGGTATGGGATGAATATGAAGGGGACAAATGTCCCTGTCAACAGTAAAAGAGACAAAAGTCCCCTATCACGGTGACGCCCTAGATTCGCCCTGTTACCCTGCCCCTGCCAGCGTGGTGCTGGGAGGAGCGTGTGATGCTGATCGAATCCTATGACGAGGCGGCCCGCGTGCGTAACCTGATCCTGCTGCTAAGCCAGGAGGACAGCATGAAGCGCGACGACGATCTGATCCGGAGGTTGATGTTTGAAATCGAAGCCAACCCCGATCCGATTTCCCTGCTGGGCCTTACCCACGACATGGAGCCGGATGAGCGGATCGAATATTACCACCTGAAGCTTCTGGCTGACGAGGGCATGCTCGAGGAGAGCGGAAAGACTGGCGGCGTCTGGCGGATGACTATGAAAGGCCATGATTTCGTAGCGGTGGTCCGTGACGACACGATCTGGAACCGCAGCAAGGGTGCTCTGGCAAGCGTAGGCGGCTTCACAGTTTCGATGCTCAAGGACGTGGCAACGGGCTATGTCCGCCAGAAGCTGATCGAGAACGGTGTGCCGCTTTCCTGATAGATAGGAACATCGCGCCCTTGCCTCGGTTGATCCTGCTCAAGGAGGAACCACTATGGCACATGCAGACAACAAGAAGTTCGGCGGACACGTTCAGGGCAAAGGTGACGGCACCGGCGCTATGAGCGAGATCGAACCGGAGGATCTGGAGGCGAACGAAGTGCTCTCCAACCGTGACAAGTCGCAGGACACCAAGGACCGGGGCCAGGACAGCCGGAACAACCAGACGGAGCAGATCGAGGATCACGTCGGCAACCGCATCCCCGAAGATGACAAGTGATGGCGAAGTATCCCGAGCAGCGCGATGACGAGGACCGGCGTCCAGATCCGGTTGGGAACGTCATCACTCCGATCACGCCGGAGATCATCCCTCAGGAGCCAGACGAGGTGATGCCGGAGAAAGAGCCTGATGAGCCTAAGGGCGCTTGATCGTTTCTGACATTGCAGGAGCCACGGTCGTCACGATGACGCCGTGGCTTCTTCATGCCGGCGTTGCGTCTTGTGTGGATCCGACGCTGGCGGCATAACCCAACCATGAAGATCACGCACGACGCTAACGCCCGCACATTCTCGATCACCGGCCGCACGTGGTCGGGCACATATGCCATCGAGGAATTGCCGGGGTGGCTGGTGTTCTACCGGACGCTTCAGGTGGAGCATCCGAAGGCGAACGGCGCTTACGACGCGACGGTGGCTGGCCTTGAGGCTCTGGCGAAGGAGCTGGGCATCTAAGCATGAAAAAGCCCGCCGGTGAAGGCGGGCTGTCTCTGTCCCTATGCGAGGCCCACTCAGGCCGTGCGTTCAGCTCTAGCTTTTGCGGCGGCATAGAGCTTCTTGAATTGCCCCCAGTCATCAGAAGCGCGCATGAGCGTAGTCATTGCCGTGATCTGTCGCTCGAGGTGGGGGTGACCAACTTCTTCCGTAAGATATTGGTGATGCCGCCGTTTGTTGGCTGGGTTCTTTGCCTTTAGTTCTTCAAGAACACCTTCCGGCAAAGCATCGTAGATATACTTGTTGGTAAACTTCCCAACGACACCGGGTCGAGCAACAGATTTAGGATCATATTCCCAATTATGCAGGCGGAACATTTCTTCGTAGAAGCTGTCTGGAAAGCGCTTGCTCCATGGCAGGAGCTCTTTCGCGATGTACGCTTCAAGGATCTTGTGAAGTTCGCCACGCTTCCGGACACGCTCAAAGCCAGTAGCTTCGTCAACTAGGGCGACGATCCCAACCCGCGCAAACCCGCGCATAAGGATCTCGCACTGTTGGGCAATGGGCTGCTGCTGTGCCTGAAGCTTTCCCGCTTGCCGGGCAGAAAGAACAGCTTCACAAATTTCCGCCAACACCTCAGCCTCGTATCCGTAGGCCTTACCATTGGCAGGAGTGCGGAAGAGAATGGGGTTCTCGACTCGATCTCTCAACTCACCGGAAATAAAAGGAGAAATGATCTTTCCGCTGACAAAAAGCTCCAGTCGACTCAGGCCCTTTTTCATCGATCCGCCTTGGGCGATGGCCATTCCAGCTTGGACCCCACTTGCGGTCAAAACACGCCTTTCGTCATCCAGCACGTAGCAAGGAAGTTCTATGTTGCCGATGCGCAGAGGCTGGTCGTTTGCGCCCCAGATCGCACGAGGGAGGGTCGCACTGTCTCCCCAACGAGCTTCTGCGCCGATCTTGGCAACTTCGCTTTTCGAAAGCTTCTCATCTTCAGTCATGGCTAGCACCTATATGACGTTATGCTAGCCAATATAGGCTAGCATATTTCTATGTCAATGCTAGTCAGGAATCAGGGTCGCCACTCGGGAAGGATAGCTACTGCTCGTCAGCTACCCTCAGCAGCAAGTCTGCGACAGCGCGCGACAGGCGGGGAATGGCACCATCCACGCTCTCGGCGGCCTCCGCAAAACCGTTCGCCAATTCCCGCTTGCTTTCAGCCGTCGGTGCGATCGCGTCAGCCATGCCCACGATGATCGTGAGTGCGGCGTCTAGCGTCTCGTCCAGCTCGCGCTCAAGCTGCTCGATGCGCTCAGCGTCTGTCATTTCTGCTCCATCATCTCAGCAGCTATCCGGAGTATATCTGCCCGCTGCAACTGCGACTGCTCCGTGGCCGCGCCGCTCATTGTACGCAGCTTTTCGGCCATCTCTGCGCAGTCTTCGGCAGTCTGGCACATAGCCCGCAAGATCGCCGAAATGGTGTCGGCCCCTGCATAGACTGCCGCGCGCACTTCACCCTCCAGCTGCGCGATGCGTTCAGCGTCGGTCATCTACTCACCACCTGCAGTTCTCGCGCAGAGGCTTCGCGGCCTCCGCTGCTCCAGCGATATTGAACTGCATTTCGATAGGAGATTCATTGAGTGGCGTGGCCCGCACGAACAGCTCTGAGCCCCCCATGATTGCTGATATGAACATGCTCGCCTGGCGCATATCCCACATACCAAGCGCTTCGTGACTGCCTGAGATAGTCATCTCGCGCCAAGTCGCAGGTAGGTCATCGATCCGATAGTTGACTCGTCCGCTCCGATCCAAATCAGACATGAAGTGACCAGCGAAGGTGATGTACGCGCTCGTGACACCTTCTTTGCATCGAATGATCAATGCACCATGTTCAGTCTGACCATTTCGGAGAGTCAGAGGGTCCAATGAAGAGGTCTGCATGACCGTGGTCGTGCTGTCATCCAGAAGGGAGCGAACAGATGAAACCGTCCAAGGTGTGGAGGTTTCTGATGCGGCCTCATTCTCTTGTCCACGGAAGATGCCGTCATAGCACCGCAGCCGCTCGGAAGCGTTGGTCATGCTCACGCATGCCTCCGGATCTGTGTCCGCATATGCAGGAAACGCAACCACTACAGCTAGCCACCCTAAGATCAAGCAGCCATTCATCCTCATCTCCGCCCACCCTCATCGTCACCCGTAGGTTGACCGTCGCGGGACTCTCCGCTTACAGTTAGAACAGAAGGGGAACGGGTGGCGGGTGTGACTGAGGGCGACGTACAATCTTGGAATGAAGCGCTTCGGGAGATCACTTCTCTGCCGCCTGGGCCGGAACGGTCCGACCTCGTGCAGCGTCTCGCAAAATTGTCCGCTCAGCTTCGGTCAGTTGAGAGTATAGAGCGACGGCTTCGGATCGTGCCTGAGCGGTGTCATCACCAATGAACTCGTCCAATGTCATCCCGAAGAAGTTTGCCACCCTTACGGCGTCGTCCACGTTGGTTGACCCGGTATCGCGCTGGCGAAGCTTCTTCAGTTGGTCGTAAGAAACGCCTGCACCCTCAGCGACCTTTTTCAAAGGGGCGCCAGTGCGTTCTAGAGCTTCAAGAAGTGCATCGCGAAATAGCTTGGGCATGCACCGATTCATAGCTTTGGAAGCTGCTTCAAGATAGGAGACATTAGTCCCTTGACATTAGGGGGACAAAAGTCCCTATATGGGGCATGACCCGACATGAACTCATCTCCGAGATTGAGACTTACGCGGCCCGCAAAGGCATCGCGCCTGCGACGGTGACTAGCCGCGCTGTGAACAACAGCCGTCTCTATCGCCGCCTGAAAGCTGACCACGGCTGCACCCTCGATGTGGCAGGTCGGATCATGGCTTTCATTGCAGCCGATGGAGCCGCACCCAAAGAACAAGGGGCCGCGTGATGCACACGGCCCCCGTCCTTCCCTCTGCTGCTTCTGTTGCGCCTTCACACCCGCAACATAGGAACGGAGCCTCAGGTATGTCCTCCCGAAAGTTTTCCGAGCGCCACGCGGTGCTCAGCTACCGCCAGACCTTCGCCAAGGTGTGGCAACGCTTCATCGTCCAGAACTTCGACAGCCCGGCCCACGCCGCGCACGTCTTTCAGGTCGATCCGACCACCGCCGAGAACTGGTTTGAGGGCAAGAATGCCCCGCAGGGCTGGGTCGTGGGTAAGGCCATTGCCAACCCACAGACACGAGACGCCGCCCTTCACCTTCTGACGGGAGCGCCTGCATGAAGACAATCCTCTACACCCTTGCGCGGGCCGAGTTTTGGGCCGCTACGCACCTCGGCGCGGCCGGGGAATGGTGGGCTGCTCGCGCAGCTCGTCGTTGCGGAAAGTTTTCCCCAGACAATTCCGAGGGCTTGTGAATGAGCCTGGGAGCCACGTCTGTCATTTCTGCGGCAGCGACCGCGCTCCGTTCGGCTATCGCCGCCCCGGTCGCTGGGCTGATCAAGTCCGCAAGGGCTACCTCTTCGTCTGCGCCGATCACCGCCCCGACGCCGAAGCTCGCATGCAAGCCTCTGTCGGAGTTGCTGGCGGAGCGCGCCGCCCTGCACCCGAACGACCCCCGCCGGGGCAAGCTGAACAGCGCGATCTATTCAGCCCGCCATGACATTCTGCGGAGGGGCCGATGAGAACCGCCGCTAAGGTCGACGCCAACCAGCCCGAGATCGTCAAGGCGCTCCGCAAGGCGGGGGCAAGCGTCCAGCCGCTTCACAGCGTCGGTTCGGGATGCCCGGATCTGCTCGTCGGATATCGCGGGATCAACCTTGCGATCGAGGTGAAGGACGGGGCCAAGCCCCCGTCCGCCCGCAAGCTGACCGCCGACCAGGTGGAGTGGCACGCGGGCTGGCGGGGGCAGGTGGCCGTGGTCGCCTCGGTGGCCGAGGCATTCGCAGCCGTGGGGATCACCGAAACGAAATCGGCCCGAGAGGATGTTGGAGCATCCGCATCGGGCCTGAACCGTCACCGCTAGCACAAGGAACAGCGGCATGGCCTTCCAGAAACCTATCACACCGGACCAAGGGCAGGCAACGCCAGCCGACACATGGCAGCGCGCAGGCGACGTGGCCGCCCGTCTCGTGGAGCAAGCCACGCGTGCCGCCGCCGAGTGCCGGGGGTCCGAATGAACGCACAGGTGGCACGCTTGCACCCCGACCATAACCCGATGAGCGTCGAGGCCGAGCAGATGGTCCTTGGGGCCTTGCTGCTGGAACCCGAGCGGGTGGGGCAGGTGATCCGCGCCGGTGGCACCGACCTGTTCAACGATCCGGTCCACGCCGCCGTCTTCGAAGTGCTGGCAAAGCGGGACCGCGATGGCATGCTTGTCAGCCCCGTGACGGTGGGGGATGCCATGCGGTCGCATGATGGCCTTCGGTCCCTCGGCGGGCCGGGCTACCTCGTCCGGCTGGCGGGATCCGCTCCGGCTCCGTCCTCGGTGAAGGGCTATGCCCAGCTGCTGGGGGATCTGCGCCAGAAGCGCAAGCTCGTCGCCGCCATGGCAGAAGCTCAAGCTTCGATCCTGCGCGGAGAAGAGGCCGCCCATATCATCGCAGGTCGCCTTGAGGCCGCGCTGATCGATGCCGCGCCCTCGGACGGGGCAGGGCCCGTCTCCATGATGAGCGCCGTGACGACCGCGCTGGCGCAGGTGAAGGCCGCCTATGAGGGCACCGACGACACAGGCGTGAAGTCGGGCATCTACGCGCTGGACAAGATGATCGGCGGCTTCTTTCCCGGCGAACTGATCCTGATCGGCGGCCGCCCCTCCATGGGCAAGACTGGCGTCGCCCTGTCGATGGCCCTCAACGCGGCCCGGGCTGGCCATGGCGTCTGCATCGCGTCACTGGAGATGAACCCCGAGGCCATGGCGATCCGGGCGCTTTCGGAACAGACCGCCCATCAGCGCCTCGCCACCAGCTATGCCCAGATGCGCCGCGGCGAGATGACCGACGACCAGGTAGAAGGCATGATGCACGCGGCGCGCGAAGTGGCCGCGCTGCCGATCATGTTCCTGTCGCGGCACTTCTCCGACCTCGGCGCGCTGCTGGCCGGCGCCAAGCAGGCACAGCGGGCCATGGATGGGCGGATGCGCCTGATGATCGTGGATTACGCCCAGCTGCTGAAATCGAACGCCAAGGGACGCTACGAGCAGATCACCGAGATCAGCATCGCCCTCAAGGCGCTGGCGGGCCAACTGAACGTGCCGGTCATCGCCCTGTCGCAGCTCTCACGGGCGGTAGAGCAGCGCGAGGACAAGCGCCCGATGCTCTCCGACCTTCGCGAGAGCGGCCAGCTGGAGCAGGACGCTGACGCGGTCCTCTTCTGCTACCGCGATGAGTACTACGTCGAACGCGAACGCCCCGCGCCGGATGATCCTCTGGAGGATCACGAGGACTGGGCGGCCGCCATGGAGAAGGCACGCAACCGGCTGGAGATCATCGTGGCCAAGCAGCGCCAGGGTGAGGTCGGCACCGCCCGCGTCCGCTTCAATCCCGCCATCAACCTGATCTGGGAGGACTGACCGTGTCCGCCGCACCCTTCATGCAGCTCTATCCCGGCGACTACCTTGCCGACACCCTCCACCTCACCACGGAGCAGCACGGGGCCTACTGCCTCTTGCTGATGACCATGTGGCGATCGGGAGCGTCGCTGCCGAACGACCCGGCCAAACTGGCCCGGATCACCCGCGTCAGCCCGAAGCGCTGGCCCTCGGTCTGGGCCGAGATCCAGTCTTTCTTCGCTGTCGAGGGGGACGAGATCACCAACCCGCGTCTGACGAAAGAGTACCAGAAAGCGGTTTCGATATCGCAGGAACGGAAGACAGCAGGAAAGAAGGGCGGAGAAGCTAAGGCGTTGAAATCAAACAAAGCGCCTGTAGCAATTGCCAGCGATTTGCTCAAGCATAGTCAGAAACCAGAACCAGAAGCTGCTTCGCAGCAGACGCGCGAGCGCGAGACTGCCGCTGCTTCTCAGCAAGATCCGACAGATCGGGAAAAGCTGCTGGCGGCGATGGGGGTGGGGCCGGATGGCATCACCGGGCCGACTGGCGCGATGATCGGCCGGCAGGCCGACATGGTCGAAGCCGACAAGTGGGCGGCGGCCGGACTGGACCTCGACGCCCAGTGCCGGGTGATCCGAGAGGTCTGCGAGCGTCAGCGCAGCCGCCAGCCGGGCTGGATGCCGCGGGGCTTCGGCTACTTCTCGCACTCGATGGCGGACGTGGCCGCCCGCCGTGGCGCGCCGCTTCCGGCCGCCAGCGTCCAGCCCCTCAGCGACCAACGGGCAAAGCGAAAGGCGTTCCTGCGCAAGGTGGCCGGCGCCGATTACGACCAGCCGCGCCGGGCAGGGGGTGCAGCATGAGCCGCCATTTGCCCATGAAGCGCCTGTGGGAAGCGGTGCTGTTCGAGAACATCAAGTGCGCCGTGGGCGGCCCCAACACGGCCTCGCAGCACGCCGAGGATTACGACTTCGTCAAGGCGGACGCCCGTCGCTGGATCGGGTCGCCGGACTTCGAGATCGTCTGCACTCTGGCCGGCTTCGACCCGGCCATGGTCTGCGATCGAGTGAAGGCGGGGCGGGTGACGGCGGCCGACTTCGCCCAGCGTCACCGGGCACTGGCCGACGGCACGAGCCTGTCGCTGCGGGCAGATGCGCGGAGGGCCGCGGCATGAGCGAGATCCAAGCCATCGTCGCGGCTCCCCGCGCCCGCTTCATGGCCTTGGCTGACGAGGTGGCTGAGGCCTACCACATCGATCGTGCCGACCTGCTAGGCGACCAGCGTGCCCGGCTTTGGTCTGACGCCCGCCAGCACCTCTACCTGCTGGCGAAGGAACGCTTCGGCTGGTCCACAACCCGCATCGGCCAGATGGTGAACCGCGACCACACTACGGTGGTCCACGGCATCCAGCAGGCCCGCGCCCGTATCGCGAGGGAAGCCCCATGACCCTGCGGGAGGCCATCTTCCTCCGCCACCACGGGCTGAAGGTCTGCAAGCAGACCCTTCGCTCCACCGACTTCAACGAATGGATGCGCGTGGTGATCTGCCTCGCGCGCCGGGACGAGCCGCAGCTGTTCGACGCCAGCGGCCGCATTCGCAACCACGACACATTCACCCGGTGGCTGGCCGAGGCCTACCCGCCGAAGGAGGCAGTATGACCGACTTCCCTCATGATCAGGACGGCATCGATCCGGCGATCCGCGCCCGATCGGTGGCAATGCGGCCCCAGCAGGAAGCATACCGAGAGGCTGGGCTTAGCGGGGAACGGCATCCAACCCCGACCGGCGTTGACGATATTGCTGGAGCAACCGTGAAGCAAGGCTGCGCCATCATCGACACATCCTCCGCTGCTGTGGACGAGCTGGCCGCGCGAGAGGCTAAGGTCCATGGCAATCGCAAAGTGGCTGACACGCTGAGGTCGCTGGCAGCCGAACGCGATGCCGCGCGGATCGCGACCGAACACGCCAACAAGATCTGGGCGATCGCATACATGAAGGCAATTTCCCAGGCGCTGATCAACGGCAAGGTGGCCCCATGATGCGCCTCCGCTTCGTACACATCCTCGGCGTGCTGGCGATATTACTGGTCGCCCTCATCGTGATCCTGTGGGGGTGACATGAACGCCATCCACAAAGAGATCATGGCACTGCCTCCGGCCGAACGGCTTCCCTACGCGCTGGAAGTCATCACGCAACTGACGGGGCAGTCGACGGACGACGTGGTGCGCCTTCGGAAGCAACTGGGCGTCACCAAGAAGCACGCGCAGATGCTCCTCGCCCTCAATGCCGCGTATCCTCGCACCCTGACCAAAGAGCAAATCATGACGGCCATCCATGGTGCGGGGTTCGAGCAGGACGAGCGAGTGGCCGCCGTGATGGCAAGCCACATCCGGGCGAAGCATCCCGATCTGCTCGAAACGGTCTGGGGCACTGGCTACCGGCTGACCCGGAAGTTGCACATCGGCTCCGCCCCGGTGATGGCCCGGGAAAGCGCTGGTGATCCGTGGACGGAGCAAGACGACGAGGATTTGCGCCGCATGATGGAAAGCGGCTCCGATCTGCATGTGATTGCGGATGAATTGGACCGCAGTGAACGCGCCGTGTCTGAGAGGTGGCGTGTCCTGCGCCAGGGGAGGGCATGATGGCCGTGTCAGCCCTCGTATTTGGCCTGCGCGTCCTCGGAGGTCTGATCGGGGTTCGGGCTGGGGTCCTTGCTCTGCGGCTGGCCCGCCGGTGCGTCGTCGCGCTTGGGTTCGTCGTCGCGCTGCTGGTCGGTTTTCTCGGTCATGTTGGTCTCCCTTTAGCCATCAACCGGCGAGCCAACGTTTTGTTCACATGCAGGAGGAGCCATGACCGCTGACCCTCAGCCCCACCTCACCGCCGCCCAGCTTCGGATGCTCCGCGACGCAACCCGGCTCGCCAAGCGCAAAGAGCGCCGCGAGCAGCACGAGCGTGATCAGTACCGAGCCACCCACGACGAACGAGAGGACGAGGACCAATGAGCATCGACCGCTACGCGCAGCAGATCGCGGCCGCGAGCAAGGCCAAGGTCACGGCGGCCAAGCAGGTGTCGAAGGACCATGCCAAGAAGGCGCGACAGCGCGAGAAGCGGCGGATGAAGGACGCCACCTCCGCTGCCGTCACCGCCGACATCTGGCAAGACAGGGAAGGGAAGGCGAGGCCCACCGAGGAGCGCCGCCGGCAGGGGTCTTGGGTCTTGCGGGATGGAGAGGATGCCGGGGTCACAGTCGCGGTGGACGAACACGCCCACGTCCTCGACCAACTTGCGGCCAAGGGCATCATCGACAGCGATCAGTGCCAAGCGGGCCACGACTTCGCCGCGCTGATGGAGCGCACGCGCCTCGTCGCCGGTGGTCGGTCGTGCCTGAACATGGATCCGGTCGGGCATGAGGGGGACGCCGAGCCCACCCACAGCGAGCTGCGGGATGCCGACGAGCGCCGCGACCTGAACAAGCGCATGGGCTCATGGGTCTGGAGCGAAATGCGGATGGTCTGCCACCAGGGTTTCTGGCCGGAGCGCCTCGACCGGTTGCGCGAGGGACTAGATGTAGCGGCAAAATACTGGATGGGTGGCAAGAAGTAGTTGCATGCCGAAAAATCGGTGCTATCTTTGTGCTTGAGGACGTATGTCCAAAGCACTGCGCGGGCCTTCGGGTGCCGCGCTTTTTCGTACCTTATGCATGGTGTGGCATATCAAGGTCGGACATCCAGGCTTCGGTCGAAATGTCGCAGTCCCTATCGATCACGGAACTGCCAAGGGATACTTCCGTTGGGCCCGGGTATCGAAAAGGAGACCCTTATGCGCACACTCATGCTCACCACCGGCATCATCTTCGGCTTCTCCGGCGCCGCGTTCGCCCAATACTCCGGGCCGTCCGAAACCAAGGACGACAACAAGGACGCCTACGAGACGGCTACCATCGCGGACATCATGGCCGACCCCAAAGACGGCATGCATGTCACGCTTGAGGGGATGCTGGTCCGCAAGATGAGCGACGAGATGTACGTGCTCTCGGACGGCACCAACGAGATCAACGTCGAGATCGACGAGGACGACTTCCCGAACCGCGAAGTTTCCGAGACGACCAAGGTGAAGATCGAAGGTGAAGTCGACACCCACCTGACGCGCGACGCCGACATCGAGGCCGATCGCGTGGAGATCATACAGTAGGACGGCCTGACACCCTGATGATGAAGCGCGGTCCAGCAATGGTGCCGCGCTTTTCCAATCCGCCTTCCGGTGGGTGACGTTCTCGAGCCTCAGGTGCACCTTAAGGGTTTGGGCCACGCGATATGCGGCGTCATCCTCCCGAGGACGGATCGTACGGGCATGGTGATTGCCTTTGCAAAGCATGCGAACTAACCCCGCTCTCAGTCGTTGACCGACAAGAAAACGAACAGGCGAGAGTGTTTTTATGGTGTGGGTATGGGTTCTTGGCGCTTTTTTCGCCATAACTGTAATTGGCTGCGCGGTGATAATCTGCGGGTAGTTACGGTTCGGCTTTGCGGAACTAAACATGAACGTTGATGCGGCGACGTGCCTGCGCTAGGGTCGGCGCATGATCGATAAAAAGATGCTCGCTCTCATCGTGCTGATCTACGTAGGTGTGTTCGCTTACGTCCTGCTCGCATAGGCCGGGCACCCGTGGTCAGGGCAGCAGCCGCGATACTGGCCCGGTGGAGTTGATCGCTACCGCCGTGCTCATCCATAATGGAGAACTACATGGCACGTCCCATGCCTGACATGGAGCGGGTGGAGGAGCATGACGCATGGTTCGCCCCTTCGCCTGATCTGGCAGACTGGGCCATGTCCACCTTCATCGCCGAGACGGCCGATCTGCTGAACGAGGATCACGAGCATCTGCGCCATGCTCATATCGGTTTCCTCTGGACGAATGTCGCCAATGCCAAGAAGGGCCGCATGGTCATCGGCACCGCCGAGCCGGGATCACCTCAGGGTGCGATGGGCAAGTGGAGCCGGGCCCGCGCGGTGTTGCAGGTGACGTATTGGTTCGGGGACATTCCGGACTTCATCATCACGATCGACGCCAACTGGTGGCTGCAAGCCTCGGACGCCGAAGCCTGCGCGTTGGTGGAGCACGAGCTATACCACTGCGCCCAGGATGTGGATGCATTCGGCGCTCCGAAGTTCAACAAGGACACGGGTCGACCGACGTTCGCGATGCGTGGACACGACGTCGAGGAGTTCGTCGGCGTGGTCCGGCGCT
Source organism: Falsirhodobacter sp. 1013 (assembly GCF_051195255.1). Taxonomy (NCBI): domain Bacteria; kingdom Pseudomonadati; phylum Pseudomonadota; class Alphaproteobacteria; order Rhodobacterales; family Paracoccaceae; genus Falsirhodobacter; species Falsirhodobacter sp. 1013. The sequence goes on from NZ_JBNJLK010000016.1 coordinate 20,629, forward strand.
ATGGTGCGGACGCCACACATGTGCGTGCGCTTGTGGATGCGGCTAACGCGGGTCCAGAAATTGCAGCAGCGGCAATCGGGAAAGCATGCGGCGTATGCCTCCGAACCGGGTGAGTTTTACGATCGTATCATCTAGGGCTGCGATGTGCTTGTCGCTCCCCCTTTGTTCGCCGGTAACTGTGTCGAAGCCCTTCCAATGATCTCGCGCCTCCCGTGCGAGCTGGCGGACCACCTGTCGGTTCTTGGTTAGGTGGACCATCTCGGCAGCCGCGGCTAATTGGGACCAGTTCCCCTTTTTGGCCTCGAGGTTCTCTAGTGTGTCGAGGATCGCACTGAGGCGCTCCCATTCACGTTGTCGCTGTTCTCGTCGGTAAGTAAATGCCCTGACCCAGTGCCCCACGAGGAATGTAATTACGCCCAGTCCTAGACTTCCTACTGCAGCCACTTCCTTCCAATCCATTCGAATCTCCCTGACTGAGGCCTGACACCACATGGCACAAGGAAAGCTGGCCGAGGAGGTCAAAACCTTCATCGTGCAAGCCCTCGCGTGCTTCGACAGCCCGTCCACAGTGGTGACGGCGGTCAGGCAGGAGTTCGGTGAGACGATCACCCGTCAGACGGTGGAAGGATACGACCCCACCAAGCGGGCGGGTCGGGACTGTGCGGCGAAATGGCGGGCGTTGTTCGAGGAGACCCGCAAGGTGTTCTTGGAGGACACAAGCCGCATCGGGATCAGTCATCGTGCGGTTCGCTTACGCGCCCTGCAGCGCATGAGCGAGAAGGCCGAGACGCAGGGCAACATGGTGCTGGCGTCATCTCTGCTGGAACAGGCGGCGAAGGAAGTCGGCGGCAGCTACACCAACAGGCGGGAGCTATCAGGGCCAGGCGGCGGGCCGGTGGAGGTCAAATCCCTTGCAGACTTCTACGCTGACCTCACGCCCAACGCTGAACCCGGCACTTCGTGACTTCTGGCTGACCCCGGCGCGGAACCGGGTCCTCTACGGAGGGCGGTCCAGTTCGAAATCGTGGGACGCCGCGGGCTTCGCCATCTTCCTTGCCACCAAGTGCCGGATCCGGGTGCTCTGCGCGCGGCAGTTCCAGAACAAGATCGCGGAAAGCGTCTACACGCTGCTGAAGATCCAGATCGAGCGGTTCGGGCTACAGGACGAGTTCATCATCACGGAGAACGCGATCCGGCACCGGACCACCGGCGCGGAGTTCATGTTCTACGGGCTTTGGCGGCACATCGACGAGATCAAGTCGCTGGAGGGGATCGACATCCTCTGGCTGGAGGAGGCCCACAACCTCACGGCCGAGCAGTGGGATATCCTGGAGCCCACGATCCGGAAGGAAGGCTCGCAGGTCTGGATCCTGTTCAACCCGCGGCTGGTGACGGACTTCGTCTGGCGCCGGTTCGTGACCAACACGCCGCCGGACACGATCAAGCGGCACATCAATTACAACGAGAACCCGTTCCTATCCTCGACCATGCAGCGGATCATCGCGGCAAAGAAGGCCGAGGATGAAGAAGAGTTCCGGCACATCTACCTCGGAGAGCCGCGCGAGGACGACGACGCGGTCATCATCAAGCGGTCGTGGATCCTCGCCGCCATAGACGCCCACAAGAAACTGGGCATCGCGCCAAGCGGCATGAAGCGGATCGGCTTCGACGTGGCTGACAGCGGCGACGACAAGAACGCGGCGGCCGCGGCGCACGGATTCCTCGCCACCGAGGTGGAGGAGTGGAAGGCGGGCGAGGATGAGCTGCTGAAGTCGGCCGGGCGGGTGCACGGCATGGCGCGGCGGCTCAATGCCAGCATCGACTATGACAGCATCGGGGTAGGGGCCTTCGCCGGCGCGCACTTCCAGGCGCTGAACACGGAGCACGGGACGAAGATCGCCTACCACCGGTTCAATGCTGGCGGGGCGGTCCTGAACCCGGAGACGCGGATCGACGCCAAGGATCCCCGGTCTCCAACGAACAAGGACTTCTACGCCAACCTGAAGGCCCAGACGTGGTGGGAGGTCGGCAAGCGCTTCCGCAACACGTTCAACGCCATCCACAAGGGCGAGCAGCACGATCCGGCGGACCTGATCGCGATCGCCAGCGGCTGCACTCACATCGACCAGCTGGTGGACGAACTGTCCACGCCCCGGAAGGACTTCGACAACGCAGGCAAGTCGAAGGTCGAGAGCAAGAAAGACCTGAGCAAGCGCGACATCCCGTCGCCAAACCTCGCCGACGCCTTCGTGATGGCCTTCGCGCCGCGTGAGAGGGGAGCCACAGCGACGGTCATGTTGAAATCGAGGCATCGCTGATGGGCATTCACACGCGGATCGCAAACGCGGCCTCCCGTCGGCTGGAGACGATGTTCCCCGGCTACTTCGGGGGCAGCGTCAAGCAGAACTTCTACAAGGACTTCGGCTGGCCGGAGCAGCTGGCGTTCCAGCAGTTCTACGGCATGTACCAGCGCAATGGCTTGGCCACAGCTGCCGTGGAACGCACGATCGGAAAGACGTGGGAAAGCCACCCGTGGCTGCTGGAGGTCCAGCCCGAGGACCACGGGGACGAGACGACGCTGGAGCAGGACATCCGCCGTCGGTTCGGCTTGCTGCGCTTCTGGCAGGCCCTGATGGAGGCCGACCGTCGCAGCCTGGTGGGGGAGTATGCCGGGGTCATCCTCCGGTTTGCCGATGGGCTGACGATGGATCGGCCTGTCGCCAATGTGAGCGGCTTGGAAGGACTGGTCGAGGTGATCCCGGCTTGGCAAGGCCAGCTTGTCGTGGGGGAGTGGGATCAAGACGAGACGAGCCCAACCTACGGCAAGCCGCTCTCCTTCATGTTCAACGAAACGGCGGTCGGGGACGCCAAGACGAACCGGCAGTTCCGCATCCATCCAGATAGGGTGGTGATCTGGTCGCGTGATGGATCGACATTCGGGCAGTCGATGCTCCAGCCTGGCTACAACGACCTTCTCGACATGCAGAAGATCAGCGGATCGGGGGGCGAGGGCTTCTGGAAAAACGCCAAATCGGCGCCTGTGCTGGAGGTCGACAAGGAAGCGCGGATGCAGGACATGGCCGAAGCTCTCGGCATTCCGGTGGAGCAGATCGTCGACAAGCTGGATGGAGTGGTCACCGACTGGCAGACCGGCCTCGACTCGCTGCTGATGCTGCAAGGGATCACGGCAAAGACGCTCAACGTCACGCTTCCATCGCCGGAGCACTTCCACCGCATCCCGCTTCAGTCCTTCGCAGCGTCCGTCTCCATGCCGATGAAGATCCTCGTGGGATCGCAGACCGGCGAACGGGCCAGCACGGAAGACGCCGAGGAGTGGGCGCAGACGAACATGTCGCGCCGCATGAACATCGTCATTCCGAACATCATGGCGGTGATCGACCGCTTGGAGCGGTTCGGCGTGCTGCCGGATCGCGACTGGTCGCTGGACTGGGCCGATCTCACGGAGGCCTCGGCGTCCGAGAAGATCGATCGCGCCGCGAAGATGGCCGACATCAACCAAAAGGCCGGCACGCGTGGCGAACTCGCCTTTACCGCTGACGAGATCCGAGGCGTGGCGGGCTACGAGCCGCTGGAAGCCCCGATCGGGGAAAACGATCCGGACGATGCCGCATCGGCCCTAGGCGATACACCCGAGGAGACGGAAGAATGAGCAAGGTCCGGGTCAACATCCGCTGCGCCAACGTCGGCAAGATCCGCAAGGAGAAGCGGGACGGCCGCGACAAGATCATCGTGCCCTCGGCCACGCTGCCGGATGACGTGGTGATGAACGGCATCATCTATCCGGCCGCAGAAATCGAAGCCTCCTTCGCCACCCTTGAGGGCACGCCGGCACCACTGGGGCATCCGACCCTTGGCGGCAAGTTCGTCGCGGCTAACCACACCGAGGCCTTCATTCGCAACGGCATCGGCGCCTACAACGAGAACGTCCGCCGGGAGGATGGCCGGGTCCTGCTGGACAAGGTCATCGACGTGGAGTTCGCCAAGCTGACCGAGGGCGGCAAGGCCGTGCTGAACGCCATCGAGAAGGGCGAGCCGATCCATACGTCCACGGGCCTGCTCTGCACGCTGGAGAACACCGACGGCAAGAAGGTCGCCCGCAACATCCTGTTCGACCATGACGCCATCCTGATCGGTGAGGCCGGAGCGGCCACGCCGGAGCAAGGGGTGGGCATGCTGGTGAACAAAGCCGTGGATCACGGCGAAGAAATCGAGGTCATCAACTCGTACATCGAGGATGCCGACCGCGAGCTCGACTGGGCCGGAATGCGCCTGATCGAGGCTTTCGACCGCCGCGACAAGGCGACGGTCTGGGAGCGCATGAAAGCCGCGTTACTGGGGGCCTTGGCCGCCGAGCGGGAACCCTCTCTCAACAATCAGGAGAACGACATGCCCATCACCGATGAGCAATTCCAGTCGCTTTCCGCAGAGGTGAAGACCCTCTCGGATGGCATGAAGGACATCGGCACCACCATCACGAACGCGGTGACGGCTGCCATGAAGCCGCTGGTCGAAGCGCAAGACGCGCTGATCAACGCGCAGAAGGCCACCGAGGAAGCCGAAAAGGCCGAACTGGTGACCAAGGTCGTGAACGCGAACCTGCTGGACAAGGACGCCGCGGAAGAGCTGTCCCTCGCCTCGCTCCGCAAGCAGGCCGCGAAGATCGTCAACAAGGGCGCGGCCCCCCTGCATGGCGCGTTCAACGCCGCGAGCGACAAGCCGACGTTCAAGCTGCCGGAGGGCACGTGACATGCCGCGCTTCAACAAGATCTACGCCGGCCCGGCGACCGAAGCCACGCCGCAGGTGCAGGAAGCCAAGGCCGTCGCCGCAACGTTGCCTGGCCTTGCCGTGACGCTGAACGCGTCGGGCCAGTTCGCCATCGCGGGCGCCGCCTCCAACGCCAAGATTTTCGTGGCTCAGGACAACTACCTCGCTCTGCGCGGGGTCGACGCCGAGTGGGCGGCTGGGGATACGATGATCGGGATGGAGATGCTCGACGAGCAATTCTTCAACGTTCGCGTGCCGACCGGCCAGAACATCGTGCGCGGCTCCGGTCTGACCACGAACGCGACCGGCCGCTTTGTTGCCGCCGCCACGGGCAACCGCATCGTGGCGATCGCGGAGGAGACCTTCAACAACACCACTGGCAGTGATCAGCTTGTCCGCGTCCGCGCGTCCAAGGGTCATCTGGCCGCTGCTTAAGGGGACGCGAGATGCGTTACTTCGACGATCAACTCGTGGCCGCCCACCCGCGCCAGCACGGCGAATGGTGGGCCGAGCTGTGCAACAACCGCGAATGGTTCCACCGGACGGAAGAAGCCCTTGCGGAGGTCGCCAACGCGGCCGCCATCCTGCCGCGTGACGCCTGGCTGGAGATCGACGGCATCACCCGGGCCGTCATGCGGGGTGACGAAGGCGCCGCGTGGATGAACGACCTGATGCCGCTGGCCAAGCCGGTGAACATCGGGAAGCTGGTCCACATGACCCGCGTCGTCGGCGATGCCGGCGTCGTCGTCCGGTCGATGTCGGGTCAGGTTCCGGTGCCGCTGGACAAGGTCGGCTACGACTACCGCGGGACCATCGTGCCGATCTTCTCGTCCGGCTATGGCCGCGAATGGCGCGAATGGAACACGCTGCGGTCGGAGAACTTCGACGCGCTGGCCGACGATCAGGACGCGATCACGCGCAAGCTGCGTCGCGACCAAGCGCTCTACGCGCTGAACGGCGACCCGAACATCCAGTTCCAAGGCTATGCCGCCTACGGCATCAAGACCTCGCCGCTGTCGAAGGCGATCAACCTTGGCACGGGCGCCGGCGGCGCGGGCGTCAACCTTGCCACCGGCACCTCCGACCAGATCGAAGGCTTCATCAACGGGGCCTTCGGCGCGATGCTGGATGCGAACCTCGTCGTCGGCCGGGTCAACCTCTATGTTTCGCCCGAGATCGCCCGGAACCTGGACAAGCCCTACTCGGGCTCGACGGGCTTCAAGATCGGCTCGCTGCGGGATGCGCTTCTGGCCAATCGTCGGATCAACAAGATCGAGGTGTCGTTCGAGTTGTCGGGCAACGAGTTCTTCGGCTTCGTGCCGTCGAGCGAGTACATCCGCCCGCTGGTCGGCATGGCCGTCAACACGACCGCCATCACCCGTCAGAACCCCACGGACAACTACCAGTTCCTCGTCATGGGCGCGATGGGCATCGAGATCCGGGCCGACATCAACGGACGGGCCGGGGTGTTCTACAGTACGGTCGTGAACTGATCCGGCGCGGGGCCGGGTTACTGGCACCGACATTCACCTGACAGAGAGGACGCATCATGCGCATCCGCATCACGAAGCCGGGGATCTACGGGTCCACCGGGGAAGTCGCCGTCGGCACGGAGTTCGACGTGAAGGAAGAGCCCACGGGCTGGGCCGGTCGCTATGACGTGATCGGCGCGGGCGAGGGCGGCGAGCCGGTGCTCAACGGCCCCGACCTCGACAAGCTGACCGTCGAAGAGCTGAAGGCCATGCTGACGGACAAGGGCGTGACTATCCCGGAAGGCGCGAAGAAGGCCGACCTGATCGCGCTGGCGAAGGGCTAATCATGGCGTACGGCACGGACGACGGCTTTGCGGATTGGCTGGACAGCCTAGGCATCAGCTTGCCCGTGTCCGCGCCAGACCTGGCTGTCCTGCGCGCGCGGGGCAGCGACTACATCGACGCTGCCTTCGGAGCTCGCTTCAAGGGTGTGACGACCGCCGTGGACCAGCCCAATCAGTGGCCGCGCTCCGGCGTTGTGTTGAATGGGCGGCCTCTGCCCGATGGCTTGGTGCCGCTGGCCGTCGTGCAGGCAGCCTACCGGGCCGCACTGGCCGAAGGGCAGGGGTTCAGCCTGTCCCGCACAATCGATCCGACGGCGCCGATCGTGAAGCGGGAGAAGGTCGACGTCATCGAGACGGAATACTTCCAGCCTCCGGCCAACGCGGACGCTGGCGTGCCGGTGGTCGCAGGGTTGGACGGCCTTCTGGCGCCGTTCCTGAAGCCGGTGAACGCGCGCCTTATTGGTGCTTGGGTGGTCTGATGAACTATGAACGTGCCGCGGCCACCGCCAAGCGCCTGCTGACCGGCGCGCAGCAGGGCGTCGTCGTCCTGTCGCGCGAGGTGCCGGGGCAGGCCGACCCCGCCAAACCATGGGTGCCTGTGCAGCCCACAGTGCAGGCTGAAGGCTTGACCGCTATCGTAAAGGGTGTCTCGGCTGCCTTCGTCGACGGCACCGCGGTGCTGGCCTCCGATCTTGAGGTGCTGTGCGTGCCGCCGGCCATGGATGCGGCCGTCACGGACACGATCATCATCGACGGTAAGCGCGGGGCCATCGTGCGCGTGACGCCGATCCCAGCCGCCGGCGTCCCCGCGGTCCTACGACTGATCGTGAGGGGCTGATGGCATCGCTGCGGGCTCAATTCGCCGAACTTCTTGCCAAACTGGAGCCGCGGGTGCGGGAGGCGTTCGAAGCCGCCATTGCCAACCTGCGCAACGGGGTGCAGATCCGCCTGCTGGTCGAGCGGCTGGAGCGGCAGGATCTGGACGGCGCCATCGAGGCGCTGAACCTTGATCCTGCGGCCTATGCCAGCTTCCGGATGGTGCTGAACGAGACATTCACGGCGGCGGGCATGCTCCAGTCGTCGAACATCCCCCAGCCGCCCGGGCAGCGCGTGGTCTTTCGCTTCGACGTGGCCGATCCGGCGGCAGAGCAGGTCATCCGTCAGGTGACCGCAGATCGGGTGACCAATATCATCGAGGCCGACCGCCAAGCGGCACGCTCTGCGATCCTGTCGGGCTTCCAGCACGGACAGCACCCGAGCCGTATCGCCTTGGATCTGGCCGGCCGGGTGGGCCAAGGGCAGAACCAGCGCACCGGCGGCATCATCGGCCTGTCGGGTCCGCAGGAGGGCTACGTGCAGTCGATGCGCGCGCGGCTGCTGTCGGGCGATCCTGTCGAGATGGCGAAGGTGCTGGAGATGACCCGCCGCGACAAGCGTTTCGACCGGGCCATAGCCAAGGCGATCCGTGACGGCAAGACACTGTCGCAGGACGACGTGGCGAAGATCACGGGCCGCTATAGCGACCGGCTGCTGGCGCTGCGGGCCGAGACGATCGCGCGCACCGAGACCGGTATGGCCGTCATGGCAGCGCGCCAGGAGAGCTTCCGGCAGGGGCTGGGCAAAACCGGCTATCCCGAACAGGCCGTGATCCGGAAGTGGCGACATGGCGGCGGCGGGCTGGAGCCGCGACTGCTGCACATCCAGATGAACGGAAAGACCGTGCAGGGGCTAACAGAGCCCTTCATCCTGCCCGACGGGACGCGGATGATGCATCCGCTCGATCCGGCCGGCGGCGCCCGTCATTGCGCCCGCTGCACGTGCGACATGGAGCTGAACATTGACTACAGCTGGGGGCTGACCTGATGGCGTCAGGTTTTGCAGCCACCATCTCCGCCTGGGCAGCCGCCACGAAGCAGCGCCAGACGGCCGTGTTCCGGTCCAGCGCCCAGCGGGTGGCGAACGAGGTGCGGCAGACCGTCAACGAAGGCGGCCGGATGCCGATCAAGACCGGCAACCTGCGGCGCTCCCTACTGGCGTCCACCACCGCCTTGCCGACAGTCAGCACGGCAAAGGATTTCAGCGATCAGTCCGGGGAGATTACCCTGACGATCGGAACCGCAGAGTTGGGGCAAACGGTCTACCTTGGCTTCCAGGCCGCCTATGCCCGTCGCCTGAACAACGGTTTCGTGGGCGAGGACAGCAAGGGCCGCAGCTACAACCAAGAAGGCTACCACTTCATCGAGGGCGTGGCCCAGCAGTGGCAGCGCATCGTGTCAGAGGAAGCCGTCAAGCTTCAGGGGCAGGTGGCGGGGGCGTTTGCTCGCCCTTAGCCTCGATCAGCAGGATGCCGAGCTGAAGGCCAGACAGCGCCTTCACGGCGGCTTTGATCACCGTGTCGCCGTGAGGTGTCTCGCCCGTCCTGTTCAGGAAGGGACGGATCGCCTCATGCAGGGTGTCGTAGATCTCCAAATCGGTCATCGGTTTGAGCATGGAGAGTGCATAGCATGGCTGAAGTGACTGCCGCGACGAAAAGCTGGCTGGCACTGAAGGGTCAGATCGTTACGGCTGCCGGAACGCTTCCGGTGGCGTGGCCGGGCGAAGCGTTCGCGCCCGACAGCGCCTATCTCGCGGTTTCCGAGGTGATGACGCCGGCGGAACGACGATCCCTGCGCGCTGCAGACCCGCACCGGCTCCGCGGCTCGATCATCCTGCGGCTCTCCATCCCGATGAGCGACAAGCAGGAGCGGGAAGTGTGGCGTGAGGCAGCCGCGCAGATCGCGACGGCCTTCCCGGCCGACCTGCTGCTGGAATACGACGGGCAGAGTGTCAGGGTTCGGGAGAAGGCATCGGTCACCGGTGCCTATCAGGACGGCGGCTGGTGGCACCAAACCGTGCAGCTCCGCTACGAAACATCCCTTCAGTAGGAGAGCCCCCATGGCTGCGAAGGACGAACCTAAAATCGAAGCGAAGGCCGATGCCGCGCCGATGACCGGCGTGAAGCTGATCCCGATGCGGGTCGGCCACGAGATGAAGCCGCACGCGCGCTTCAAGGGCGAGGCTCCGCGCAAGGGCAGCAAGCTGTCCTTCACCCTCGATGACGGCGTGACCTACACCGGCAAGGTTCTGGCCGTGACCGACCTCGACGGCGACGTGCTAGTCGAGTTCGACGGGCCGCTGACCCACTGACATTTTCGCCTTCGGGCGACACCTCATCCGGCTTCCGGATATCCCCGCGCCCGCGCGGCGCTTTTTCACATCCATAGGAGACATGCTGATGGCATGGCAAACCGCAGCTGGCGCGTCCCTCGCGATCAGCCTGACCGCGCCCGCGACCTTCACGGAAGCCGGCTATTCCGCACTGACGCCGAAGATCGTCGGCGAAGTGACCAACATCGGCGAGTTCGGCAAGGAGTTCGCACTCGTCACCCACCAGCCCCTAGCCGAGCGCGGCACCGGCAAGCGCAAGGGAAGCTACAACAACGGCACCCTGTCGCCCACCATGGCGCTGGACCCTTCCGACGCTGGTCAGAAGGACATGGAAACGGCGCACGAAAGCGATCAGCCCGCCTACTTCCAGGTCACGCTGCAGGACGGCACCGCCTACTGGCTGGCCGGTCTCGTCATGTCCTACCGCCCGACCGTGGGCGGTGTAGACGATGTCGTGACGGCCGCCTGCACGATCGAGGTCGACAGCACCCCGATCGTCAAGATCGCCGCCTGACAGCGGTGATACGGGCGGCGCGTGTGGTTCGGGGCGCGCCGCCCACCTCATGAACCCGGATCATCCCCAGACCAAAGGACATTCACATGGATCTCGCAGATTTCGACCTGACCGCCGCCGCTGACCGTGGCGCCGACATGCAACTTGAGCACCCGGTGACGGGCGAGCCGCTGCTGACCGAAGCGGGAGAGAAGATCACCATTCGCCTGCTGGGCAATGACAGCCGCGAGTTCCGGGCGGCTCTCTCCGATCTGGCCGAGAAGCAGGCCGGCAAGAAGCGCCAGTCGCTGGCCGCTGCCGAGGCGCATTCGGTCGACCTGCTGGCGCGCCTGACCCTCGGCTGGCAGGGCATCGTCTACAAGGGCGTCCCGCTGGAGTTTACCCGCGAGAACGCGGCCAAGCTCTACCGCGAGCGCCCCTTCATCCGCGAGCAGATCGACCGCTTCATCGGTGACCGGGGAAACTTCTTCGGGAACGGCAAGCCCGCCTGATCCTTTGGGCACGGCAGCACGCATGGCTGTCGACGCCCGAGGATAAGCCCCCGAAGCAGAAGGACGGTTCGACCCCGCCGCCTCCGCCCACTCGCTGGCAAAAGCTGGCGAAGGGAGGAAAGGGGGTCGACTTGCCCGACGTGGGGTTTGACGACCATATTGCGGGCTGGCTGCTTCAGGTTGGCCCGCTGGCGTCCGGCGGGATGTCAGCGGCGCCCGTCGCCTGGACGGAGATACAGGCATGGGCCGCCATCACCGGGTACAGGCCAACCCCGTGGGAAGCTGACACCCTTATGATCCTGTCGCGCGCCTATCTGGCACAGGTGCAGGACAGCAACGGCGAACGGGTTCCTGCGCCGTATGCCCCGATCCAGGAGAACGCTGCGCAGGTGAGCCAGGATCTGGGTAAGCTGCTGGACGCGCTGATGGCAGAGCAGAAGAAGAGGCGGTGATGGCAGAGGTATCGGCGTTTCTATTTGACCTTCCAGCCCTTGAGCCCTTTGAAGGCCGCCTTAGTCTTGGCGACCATCTCGGCCTTGAGCTTATCGCGGGCCATCTTGACGATGTCCCCATACCGCCCGAACACTGCCCCGCAGTGCTTACACTTGGCGATGCTGTCGTCGGTATGGTTGTCGGGAAGTTCTAGCGTTGTTGGGTCGGCGCCGCACGCTTTGCACTGGAAGGTAACTGATACGTTTTCTGCCATATGATCCCCCTCTGAGATTTTCAACCTCTGCGGGAATCACGGTATCGGTCTACGGGAACTTTCCGTTAACTTGCAGGGCACCAATCTTCTGATGGAACGGAGCGACTTACGTCGCCGTTTGTGTGCCAGAAGGAGACAATCCATGTCACATGAACACGTTATTCTGACAGGCGCTGAGCTGACGATCGAGAACCTGACGGGTGTTTCCGTTTATGGTCCGGAACACGAAAAGGTCGGCGTTGTCGGCGATCTGCTGCTGTCGGCAGATGAAACGATCCGTTCCGCGGTGATCGATGTCGGTGGCTTCCTAGGCATCGGCGCGAAGCACGTGGCCGTTCCGTTCGACGCGCTTCAGTTCGTGCACGATGGTGTAGGTGGCGACATCCATGCGCACATCGGCTGGACGAAGGACGAACTCAAGGACAGGCCGGAGCACGTGAGGACCGATGACGATGTGGGCTTTACGGTCTACGCTCCTCCGCTCGTCTGAGTGCAGATCAGGCACAAGACCTGGAAGCTGAGAGTACCAAGCCCCGCCAGCGCGGGGCTTTTTATATCGCCCTCTGCTGGCTGGGCTAACAAGGCCAACCTTGGGGCTATCTTTCACAGGATGGGGCACGAGGTGCTGCGGGCTTGGGCGGTGGGCTATAGGGTTTAGGCACAGGTTTGGCAGGCCTACTTGTCGCTCGCCAGCTTGCCCCTTACCTCCCGGCGGCACCGTTCGGAGCAGTAGACGACCTGATCCCAGTCGCGTTCCCATTTCTTGCGCCACGAAAACGGACGACCACAGACCGGGCAGACCTTACTCGGTAGCTCGGACTTCTTCTTCATCTTCATGCGAGAGTACCTTTCGTCCCCACACGACCGTTATACGAACCTGTGGAGGGAACGACATGCTCGATCATCTGGCTACCAAGAGCTTCATCGCGGCCGCGAACGGTTACGTGAGCGCTGCGCTGTCCGTAAGGCCAGCGGTTTCATAGCCACCCCAAATTCACCCAAGTCGCAAGGCTAGGGGGCGTTCTGCGACCCGACAAGGATTTCCTCCATGACCGATCTCGCTGCCCTTGGCTTCTCGATCGACAGCTCGCAGGCCGTCAAGGCAGCAGGGGACCTGGACAAGCTGACGGCCTCCGCAGGCCGGAGCGAGAAGGGCGTTCTGGACGCTGTTCGCAAAGCGACGGATGCGATCAACAGCCTGTCCTCTGGACTTGCCGGGTATTCGTCGACCATTGCGCAAGCTCTGGAGCAGACCCAACGTCCGGCTCAGCAGGCGGCGCGCTCCTTCAACGACATCAGGGCGAGCCTCGATCCTTTATTCGCCGCCACGCAGCGTTACGCCAATGTTCAGAAGGAACTGACGGCAGCGGTTGCTCGGGGTGAGGCTAGCCAGGATCAAGCCAACGCCGTTCTGCAGCAGGCTCGCAACCGATATCTGGACGTGACCACGGCGGCACAGACGCAGCGCCAAGCCATCGAGCAACTGCGGGCCAGCCTTGACCCAGCCTATGCTGCGGCTCAGCGCATGACAGCGGCTGAAGTTCTGCTTACCGCCGCACTCAAAGCCGGCACGATTGGCGCGCGAGAACATAAGCTGATGATGGATCAGGTGCGCGCGGCGTATGCGGCGCCGGTTGAGGCCGTGCAGGCGGTGGGGGCTGCACAGGTGGCCGCGACCAGCACCTCGCGAGAGTTCGCGGTTGCTCAAGCCACGGTGGGCAAAGAAGCCTCCAAGCTGGGGCCGCAAATTCAGAATGCCTCGTATCAGATCGGTGACTTTGCCGTGCAAGTGGCGTCCGGTCAGTCTGCCGCCATGGCCTTTGCGCAGCAGTTCCCGCAGCTGGCTGGCGGCCTTGGGGTCTGGGGTGCCGCTATCGGCGCAGCGGTAGCCATAGGAGCGGGCCTGTATAAGTTTCTTTCGACGGCCAAGGAAGAAACCAAGACGCTCGACGAAGCCTTGCAGAGTGTCACGGCTACGACAGACGCATACAAAAATGCCGTGGACCGCGCCGCCCTGTCATCGGCGGATCTGACTACGGAGTTCGGCACCAACGCCTCGGCTGCACGGGAGACCCTGCAGGTTCTCAGCGGTCTGGCTCAGCTCAAAGCCTTGGACGCTCTCGATGCGAGCGTAAAGAGCGTGACGGAGGGCTTCAAGGATGCCCGTTCCGAGATCGGTGAGGCGTTGAAGTTCATCGCCCAAGGCAACAACAACATCGGGGCCAGCGCCATCGAGGCGAAGCTCCGGACAGCTGAATTGAAGAACGAATACAGCCTGACAGCTGATCAAGCTTCCCGTGTATCTGTGGCTTATGACGCCATGGTGAAAGCCAGCGGTGCGAGTGAGATTAAGCAGAACACGTCTGAGTTTCTGGATATCCTGATCGAGGTCTACGGGACTGTTGATGCCATCCCCAAATCCATGCGCGATGTGGCGACGGCTGCAGGGACTGCAAACGTCGAAGCGGCCAGGCTGGAGCAATTGTCTCTCCTGGCCGCCGACGGGTTGGGAACTGCGGCGGCAGAGGCACGCGGTTTGGCATCGGCACTTCAGGCGGCTACGGGGTTTTCGGCAGGGCTGGATACACAGATTGCCGTCGTCGAGGCAAAAATCTCGGCCCTCCGGACAGGACAAAACGCTGCGAACGCTGGGCAAATCGAAGGACTACGCCAAGAGGCGCAGGCTCAACGTGACGCGACCGTGGCGGCAGGCGAAGCGGCGATTGTTGCTGACAATCGTCTTGCCATTGATCTAGCCGCGATCGACGTCCTGTCGGAGCGCATGAATACCGAAGATCAACTTACGGCCTCGATCCGCGCACAAAGCAAGGCCACGAAAGCGGGCACGTCTGAGGCAGAGAAATACGACAAGCAGATGCAGTCGATGGCCGACGGATGGCTGAAGCGCATCCAGACGCCGGCTGAGAAGTACGCCGAGCAACTCAGCGAGATCACATCGCTGCAAGCGGCCGGCAAACTGACGGCTGAACAGTTCGCCCGCGCGCAGAACCTCATCAACGAGGAGGTGCGTGAGGGCAATCCCCTGATGGAGCAACTGTCCAACTCGTTCTGGGACTTCTTGGAGCGTGGGGCGGCTGACTTCGCCAGCTTCAAGGATGCCATGATCGGCGGGTTCCGCACGATGCTGGTGAGCATGATCCGCATGGCCGCGCAGAACAAGCTGATGATCGGCGTCGGCATGGGTGGGGCAGGTGGCGTTGCAGGGGCGGCGTCGGCCGCCACAGGCGTCGGTGGTGGTATGGGCGGCGGCCTGATGCAGGGTGCGGGGTTCCTCGGCCAGATCACCGGCTTCGGGTCGTCGGTCCTGTCCGGCATCACAGCCCCGTTGCAGGCGGCCCTGTCCAGCGCCACGAGCGGCGGCATCATGCAGGGCTTCCAGTCATACTCTGCCAGCCTGAGTGCGAACGCGGCAGGCTTCAACGGCCTCGGCATGCAGATCGGCGCATACCTAGGCCCGGCCATCGCGGGTACGGCCATCGGCGGCATGCTGGCGGGGGACTACAAGATCGCGGGCTTGGGCGGATCCACCACGTCGATGATCGGCGCGGGCATCGGTGCGCTGATCGGCGGCCCTCTGGGTGGGCTTGTCGGCGGCGCTTTGGGCGGCCTGACCAACCGGCTGTTCGGCAAGCGGCTGGCGGGCGCCGGGATCGAGGGGAAGTTCTACGGGACGGGCGGCTTCAGCGGCAGCACCTACCAGAGCTACAAGGGAGGGGTCTTCGGCAGCGACAGCACAGAACGGCAAGCGCTGGACAAGGCCACGCAGGACACGCTCTCCCAGAGCTTCGGCGCGTTGCGCGAGAGCGTCGTGGGCATGGCCGACACGCTGGGCATCGCCGGGGACACCTTCGACAATTTCATCTACAAGTTCCGTTTCTCCACCGACGACAAGTCGCCCGAGGAGATCGCCGAGAAGTTCCAGGCGAAGCTTGAGGATGCCGGTCACGCCATGGCGGACATGATCGCTGGCATCGACAAGTACGCCAAGAGCGGGGAGGAAGCACTCGATACCCTCACGCGCCTGTCGCAGTCCTTAGTAGGCGTGACGAGCATCATGGACACGCTAAGTCACACGTTCAGCGCGACCGGGCTTGCCGGTGCCGATATGGCGTCGGCCCTTGCCGAACTGTTCGGCGGCTTGGACGCGATGGGAACAGCCACCCAGACCTATTACAACGCCTTCTACACGGAAGAACAGCGCCGCAGCACGCTTGAGCGTCAGATGACGGAGCAACTGGCGAAGCTGAACATCGCGATGCCCAAAACGCGCGATGCTTACATGGCTATGATCGAGGCGCAGGACCTGACAACGGAGAAGGGGCGTGAGACATACGCTGCCCTGATCCAGCTGGCCGCGGGGATGGACTCTGTCCTGCCGGCAGTGGCCAGCTTCACCGCCGAGATTGCTGCCTTGGCCGGAACAGTGTCGACGGAGCTGGCCACCGCCATCTCTGGCGCGGAAGCTGCCGCTCAGACCTACGAGCAATCGGCGCGCCTCTGGTACCAGACGGCGCAGTCGCTGCGGGACTTCATCCACGACCTGAACAACTCGAACCTGTCGTACATCAACCCGCAGCAGGCGCTGACCGGCAACCAGACGCGGTTCGACACGCTGCTGGAGCGGGTGAAGGGCGGAGACGTCGACGCGGCGAAGTCGATCACCGGCGCGGCCTCGGATCTGCTGACCAGCTTGCGCCAGACCAGCCGCAGCCAAGCCGAATACGCGACAGCCGCGGCTCGAGTGACAGCGGGGTTGAGCCTTGCGGCTGGCATCTCCGATCTGGAGGGCGCCAACGATGATGTACTGAGGTCGCTCTACGAGCAGCAGATCGACGTCCTGACCCAGTTGCAGAACTTCCTCAGCTACCAAGGGCTGACGGAGGAGGCGATCAAGCAGCTGCCAAAGGATCTGCAAGCCATGGTCCGCGACTTCGACGGGACACTGGCGCAGTTCGACCAGACCACGGGGGCGATCGAGGCCGCCATTAAGGACGTCACGAGCTTCAGCTACGCGGCGCTTCAGGAGCGGCTGAAGGTCAACGTGGACCTGATCGCGAAAGCGGACGTGCCGGATTACATCCGTGGCATGCTGACGGCCGCGAACGAAGGCATCCGGTCGTCGATCGACTTCATCGTGCGCAAAGACCTGCCCGCCGATCTTAAGTGGATCGCGATCACGGGGCAGTCCACTATGATCAAGGAGGTTCAGGCGCTGATGTCGGGCAAGTCGTCCGCCTCGGCTGTAGAACTGGCCCTCAAGACGATGAGCAACCGCCAGGTGACGGTGACGGCTATCTTGGCGTCCGGGATGAGCGACAGCCAGAAGCGCCTTCTGCACATCCTCGGCGACGCTCAGGGCATGCTGACCTTGGGCGGCAGCTTCAAGTTCGACCCCGCCGCTTCTTTCACAGTCTGGTATGAGACGGCCACCAAGGCCGCGATCACCAACCCGATGGACAACCTCCGGACGGCAATCCAAAACCTCTACACGGTGGTGAAGGCTGAAGCCGACCTTCAGGCGCGCATCGCGGGCGTGAATCAAAGCGCCGCCACCCTGACCAGCAACAAAGAAGGCACCCTTTTCGCCACCACGAAGCAGATCAACGCCTTGGCGGCACAGGCGGGCATCCCCACCAAAGGGAAGACGCTCACCGAGATCGGAGCGGCCATCGCAGCCCTGTCGGGATCGGACAGCATTGACCGCGTGCAGCCGATCGCCAACCTGAATGACTTGCTCTGGCTGGAGTTCACGCGACACCACGAAGATCTTGACGTCGACCCGACCGATTATCTCGGGGCGTATGCAGATGTGAAGCGGTCAGGGGTGAACCCACAGGATCACTTCGATGCCGGCGGTTGGCAGGAGATCCTGGCCGGCGTCCGCAAGTTCCAGCCGGAGGTGTTCGACTGGTCCTCCATCGGTTTGAACGTCCCGGCCTATGCCAGTGGCGGGGTCTTTGGCGGTGGCCTGCGGCTGGTGGGTGAGCGGGGGCCCGAACTTGAGGCAACGGGTCCCGCACGCATCTTCTCCAGCGGCCAGACCCGAGACATGCTCGGGAATGGCGAGGTGGTCAGGGAGCTCAAAGCCTCTCGTGAGGAAAACCGCCAGCTCCTCATGGCGCTGAACGCTTCCAACGCGAAGGTCGCGAAAATACTCCAGAAGTTCGACAAGATCGGCCTTCCGCCGGAGCAAGCCGCAACAGGGACTGCCGCCTGATGAAAGTCATCGTGCCAGCGAACATCACCACGTTCACCTCGAACGTGGTGGAGAACGAGTATCCCACATGGGCCACCGGAACGACCTACGTTGCGGGGGCCCGCGTCATCACGCCTTCGACGCATCAGGTATGGCAGTCGGTCCAGCCTGCCAACTCCGGTAAAAACCCCGTCACGGATGATGGGACATGGTGGATCCTCGTCGGGTCGACAGACCTCTACAAGCCGTTCGACAAAAAGATCAACGACCGGGCTTCGCGCAACGGCGACATGCAGTGGACCATGTCACTGACCACTCAGGCTGATGGGCTGGCGCTGTTCGGGATCGGGGCGGCAACGATCCGGGTTCAGATCACGTTGTCAGGTGCAACGCTCTACGACCAGACCCACCAAGTGATCGATACATCCGAGGTCACCGACTGGTATTCCTTCTTCACATACGTTCCCGCCTTCGAAACCGAGCTGATCCTGACCGGGCTTCCTGCGTTCGCCGGGGCCCAGGTGCAGGTCACGCTTTCATCGGGCGGGGGGGAAACCAGCATCGGTGAAATCGTGCTGGGGCGCGTCCAGACCTTGGGTATCACCCTAGAAGGTTCCAGCATCGGAATGACTGACTATTCGCTGAAGGATCGTGACGATTGGGGCAACCCCCTCATCGTGGAACGCCCATTCTCCGACACCACGACCTTCTCGTTCGCGATGCCGCCGCAGGACGGGCGCCGTGTGAAGCGGATCCTGTCCAACCTTCGTGCAACGCCGGCCGTCTACTTCGCTGATGCCGACACCGCGGATTTCGGCACGACGATCTACGGCTTCTTCGCTGATTTTGACATCCCGCTGACGCACGGGATGAGTTTTGCCAACCTTGAGATAGAGGGGCTCGTCTGATGGCGCTTCCTACCGTTTCCGGCCTTGCCGATCCCCCGAGCTTCGGCGACCTCGCCAACTTTGGCACGGACGCCAACGCGTTCGTGGGTTCGCTCCCCGCGTTCCTCTCCTCCGTGAATGCTCTGGTCGCCGCGATGAATGCGATGGGTCTGGGCGATCTCGACCCCACGGACTTCGCAGTGTCATTGCTGAAGGCGAACACGGCGGCGCAGGCTTATGCCGCTCTTGGCGCAGTGCCGGCGGCGCAGATCCGCAGCGATTATCCTGCGGACAAAACGTTCCGGCGCGGCAACGTGATCGGCACGGTGGCGCAGTCCGCAGGGGTACCCACCGGCGCGCTTCTAGAGAAGGGGAGCAACGCCAATGGTAATTACCTGCGCTTCGCTGACGGAACCCAGATCTGCACGGCGAAGGTCGCGGCCGACCTGACGACGAACAACGTATCGTCCAATACGTGGCCGTTCCCCGCGGCATTCACTGGGGACGTTTCAGTTTCGTGGGGCGCGACGCGATCTACAACCGGCATTCCCGGCTCAGATCAGGGGGCGCTTTCGACAGCGTTCATACACACGACCGGCACGCAATGGTCCTTGTTCAGTCAGGGTGGTGGAGCCAGCAGCACCTTTGCATTCATCGCGCTGACCGCTATTGGACGGTGGTTCTGATGCGGATCATCTTTTCGCCCGTTCGCAGCGATGAGGTGCTGACACTGTCGGTCACCGGCGACATCCTCGTCATCAACGGCATCGCTGTTGATCTACGGCAGGATACCGAAAACCCGTGGGTGAAGGGCATCAGCCGGGATGACGGGCTCACCGTGACTATCATGCTGCCCCATGGTCCTAACCCCCCCGAGGCGGTGGCATTCCCGAAAGCGATCGACGTTGCCAAGGATGGGCCTGTCGCACTTCCTTCCGCCGATAAGGCCTAGGAGGCCCAGACATGACAGCGCAAACCGGCGCCGGCGTCTCGCTGGCGATCAGCCTCGCTGCGCCTGCCTCCTACGATCCAGACGGATACGGGGCGTTGCGGCCGGTCACCATTGGCGAAGTGACAAGCATCGGCGAGTTCGGGCGGGAATTCGCGACCGTCACCCATCAGGCGCTTGATCGCCGGGGGACCGACAAGCGCAAGGGGTCGTTCAACAACGGAGCGGTGGCCCCGACGGTGGCGCTTGATCCCTCGAATGGAGGGCAGGCGGCCGTCGAAGCAGCGCGTGACCGCGGATCACCGGCGTTCTTCCGCGTCACCCTGCAGGACGGGATGATGTACTGGTTTTCAGGCGTCGTCATGTCGTTCCGCGTCGGCGTGAACGGTGCGGACGACGTGGTGACCGGCACCATCAGCATCGAGATCGAGCCCCTGCCGATCGTGCGCTACCGTACCGTCGCTGGTCTGCCGGGCGACGCTTTCCTGACCATCGAAGATCTGTTCGACGCCACGATGCGTCAACTTTCCGAAACGCTAAGCGCTGTGGCATGAGGTAATAATGGCAAAGCTTCCCATCGACGAGGCCGTCCGGCGCTTCTCCACCAATGAAGAACGGTTCGACACCTTTGCCAACGGTGACGAGGCCGAACAGTGGCAGGATGCCGATGGCCGTTCGCGCCCGTCGATCCGGAAATTCCTCGCGGACGTCGCCTCTCTGTCCCCGGATGCGATCACGCTTCTTCAGGAGGCCATTGCAAAGAAGGTGGGCGAGGGGATCGCCAGCGCGGACCGGGCGGAGGTTGCCGCGGCGGCGGCGAAAAGCGTGCTGCCCGTGAAGTACACCAAGGCGACAAAGGCCGAACTAGACGCCGTGACAGGAACGACCGGCGACATGGCATTCGTCACGGACACGCAGGCCAATGGCGGCGGGTACTATCGCTACGGCACCACCGCTTGGGTGTACACCGGACAAGGTGAACTGGCCAACAAGGCCAGCAAGACCGACGTTGCCGCGATCGCGCAGGATGTCCTGGACCTGCGCAACATTGCAGCCCCCGGCGACAGTGTCGTCATCGTGGCCGCGCAGAACGGCCCGGCACTGGTGACGCTCAAGGACGGGACCACGCGCGGGAACTTTGTCCCGGACGACGTGCAAGGGCTAGTGACGAAGCTGGCAGAGCTTTCCGCTCCCGAGCCGCCGGAGGTGGCCAAGCCCAGCGACTCCATCGTTCTGGTGGAGGCCGCGAACGGGCCGGCGCTGACGATGCGCCAGGACGGGGTTTTGCGAGGGACCTTCCTCGCGGAAGACATTCTTGGCCTTGGTGACACCGGCGGCGGGGGTGGCGGCGAGGGCGCGGCCGTGGAATTCGCCGATCCTGACAACGTGGGCGAGGCGTGGAACAGCATCAAGACGACCGACGCGGGCGGCGAGGTGTTCCGTTACCTGTCCACGCAGTGGGGCGGCAACGTCTGGGGCTTCGAAAAGCGCGGCACCGTCACCCTTGCCCAGACCCAGAACCCGGCCCTCGGCATCGTGTCGTTCGGTGGCGGTTCCTCCGGGGTGATCCGCGCATTGCCGGACGATTTCCCCTATCATGTCGTGAACGAGACGCTGCTGGCCCCGAAGGACGGGCTGGCCGCCACGGCGCAGGCCGTCGCGCACCTGACGGGGGAGCGGGCGATCTATCGCGGGCTTCCGACGGTCGTGGCGCTGTCGCAGGTGCTGGCCTCGACCGTGGAAGCGGACGCGCTGCCCGGCGCCCCCGCGCGCACGGCCCTGATCCAGCGCATCGCCGCCGCCAAGGCCGCCCTTGCGCCATGGGGAAAGGAGCTCTTCATCGACCGCATCGCCCTTGCGCTGCTGGAGGGTGCCCCGGCCACACCCAAGGCTACGGCCGATCTGCATTATGCCGCCGTGGCCAACGGCCTGCGGATGGAAGTGGCGGAAGCCGCCGGGCAGGCGCCGCTGCCGATGGTGGTGGTGTCGCAATCGGCCGGAACGCGCACGGACGGAACCTCGGAGGTCATTCTGGCCGAAGGGGAACTGGACTTCGCGCACTTCTCGCTGGCCTTCGTCATCGCTGGCCCGCGCTACCCGTATCCTCTGGAGCCGGGCACCGCCGCCACCCTGACAGCGCAATCCGCGCTGCTGCTGAGCGAGTTGGAGGCGATCGCCGTTTCCGAGCGGCTGGCGCGGCGGCCCTGGTATGGCCCCTGCATTGACGCCCAGTGCAGCATCGCCGGGCGCGTCATCACCGCGCCCTTTACGGCCCTGAGCAATCTGATCCTCCGCGATCCGGCCAATCACGGCTTCACCGTGGCCGGTGTCACAAACGGTGCGACGATCGAAAGCGTCGCCGTCAGCGGCACGAGCGTGCTGATCACCATGACCGCCGAACCGCTGGGCGAGCTGACCGTCCATTATGCCTGGGGCCAGACCGGTGACCGGGGCGACGGCTTCACCGCCAACCGCGGATCGCTCACCGACCAGTGGTCGCAAGCCAGCCGCCTCGTCAGCGGCGCCACCCACTACCGTCACGCGCGCTCCGGCCGCGCCCCTGTTGTGCGCTGAGGAGGCGCTGAACCATGCCCATCGCCACGCTTCCCGGCACTATCGCCCGCCCGATCACCGACGCGTTCGTCTGGGAGGAGGTCTTCGCCAAGTATCCCGCCCTCAAGAACTGGTGGACCCTGACCAAGGGGCAGGCTGCGACCGACGCCACCACGGGCCGGACCCGGATCGCGCCGCGCATCGGCACGCTGGCCCTTGACGGCACCGGCGTGCAGCCGTGGATCGCGGATGGGGGCTACGAGGCGGCCAGCTTTGCGGGAACGCAAGGCCAGCCGGTTCTAGGCTTCGACACCGCCAAGCTGACGGGCCGGTGGACGATGTTCAGCGTCCGCAAGGCCGCGGCCATCGACACCGAGGACTGGGGCATCAGCCTGCGGAACTCCGATCCGTCCGTGGCCGAGGGCGACGGCGCCCGGGTGTTCCACGTCGCCCGCAGCACGGCGGGGGCCTCGCAGGTGCGCGGGGTGCTGATCAACCCGGCCATCAACGCGCTGCTGACCTATCCCAATGCGCCCGCGCTCAACACGCGCGACGTGGGCTTCGTGTCCTTCGACTTCACCACCGGTGCGGTGTCCGGCGCGCACGGGGCCGAGACGCCCACCAGCGTGACCTATGGCCGCTGGAGCGAACTCCTGGCAACCGGGGGCACCGTCTGGCAGTGGACCGTCGGCCAAGGGCAGGGGAACCAGCCCTTCAGCGGCTCCATCCTCGATTTCGCGCTGATCCAAGGCGACATCTTCGACGGCACCGCGGCCATGAACAACCTGCGCGCCGATCTTATCCGCTACGCCGCCACCTATGGGGCCTGAGCTATGACGAACCTTCTCTTCATCGCCGCCGACGATCTCTGCCACCTCGACCGGATGTTGCGCGTGCTGATCCGCGGCTATGACATGCCGAACCTGCGCCGACTGATGAACAGCGGGACGGACTTCGACCGGTCGTACTGCATCGTCCCGGTCTGCGAACCCGCGCGCACCGCGGTCATGTCGGGCATGTCGCCAGCCGAAACCCGGTCGTTCGACCTGTCGGAAGGATGGAAGGACATCCTGCACCCGCGGCACATGTGGCAGTATCGCCTGCGCGAGGCAGGCTACTACATCGGGACTGTCGGCAAGATCTACCATGGCTACGCGCCGGAACCGGGCTGGGTCTACGACGCGCTCTACGACAACGCCCCGTTCTCGGAGGAGCCGATCCAGCCGAAGACTGGCGGCGTCTACACCGGCGGTCTCTACGGCGACGTCTTCGAGAACGAGACGGACTGGTACGACAAGCGGATGGCCGACCTGACCATCCAGCACCTGACCACCTACGCCGAGGATCGGCCGTTCGCCTGGTTCTGCGGTTTCCACCACCCGCACCTCGAATGGGTGACGCCGAAGCGGATCCACGACCTCATCAGCATTGACGACGTGATCTTGCCCGAGGACTGGAACGGCGGCTGGCACACGTTCCCCTTTGCCCAGCAGTTCATGGGCGAGGGCACCAACGGCTTCGGACCCGATCCCGCGTTGTGGACGGATGCGAACAAGCTCTACGCCCGCCGCACGATCCACAACTACGCTGCCGGCGCGCTGTGGATGGACGAGCAGCTGGGTCGGGTGCTGGACGCGCTGGAGGCCAGCCCCTTCGCCGCCGACACCATCGTGACCTTCTACTCGGATCACGGCTACCACCTGAGCGACCGCGACCGCTGGCACAAGTTCACGCTCTACGAGCAGGCGGCCTGCGCGCCGATGGCGATCAAGGTCCCCGGGCAGGCGCCGCGCAAGGTCGAGACGCCGGTCAGCCACATCGACCTCGGCGCCACGATCATGGACTATTGCGGCATCCCGATCCCCGAGGGTTTCCGGGGGATCAGCCTGCGCCCGTGGATCGAGGGGCAGACGCCGGCACTGCGACCCATACCGACGTTCTGGTATGGATCGTCCTCGGTCGCGATCGGCACCAAGCGCACGACGGTTTATCAGGACGGCACATCCGAGATGTACGACCTGGTCGACGACCCGTGGGCCACGACGGACGTGTCCAAGACGGATCCGGACTTCGAAGCGCACCGGGAGATCGCGATCAACGCCGCCTATGACTGGGGCTTCCTGATCGTGGAGGAGGGCATCGACACCTCGCGTCCGTCGGAGCTGCAATCCTTCCTCGGCACCGTGCCCACGGATCAGCGCTTCGCCACCAGCTTCGTGGCCTTGGGCGACTTCAACAGCAGCAAGGGGCGGTCCCCCGGCTATCAGCGCATGTGGGGCGCCAATGCCAACGTCGGCGGGGCCGTTCGCATGCCCCCGCACATCGAGGATTATTCCGTGATGGGGCGGGAAGCGCTGAATATCATCCTGCAGGCCAACGCGCTGAACAACACGATCCGGATCGAGAACAACGAGAACCAGTTGCTCACGGCCTACCTTGGCGACGGCGACGATGAGATCAAGGACCCGACGCGGGCCCGCGTCATCGCCTACGGGGAAGGCGGGAACGACTTGCTGCGCGGCGGGCAGGGCAACCCGAACCAGCTTTACGGCGGCACGGGGAACGACACGCTTGCGGGTAACTCGCGCGACGACACGCTGGACGGTGGCGAGGGAGATGATCTGGTCGGCGGCGGCCCGGGCAACGACTACATCCTCGCCTCGGCCGGTTCCGACACGATCACCGGCGACACCGGGAACGACACGATCGTCGTGACGGGCGGCGCGCATCTCATTTCCGGCGGCGCGGGCAACGACACCTTCCGCATCGGCCGGACGGGACGGGTCAACACGATCACCGACTTCGCCACGGGCGACGTGCTGGATTTGGTGGATTGGGCCCCCATTGGCCCAGCTTCCGTCACGCAGGTCGGGGCTGATGTCGAGGTGACGGCGGCGCTTGAGAAGATCGTTTGCCGAAACACCACGGCCGCCGTCGTGAAGGCCGCCATCACGGGGGTGATGACATGAAAACGTTGCGCTTCATCCTCGGCATGATCGCCGACTTCTTCTCGGTCATGGACCGGGAGGGGCGCGGCATCGAGTATCACATGAGCAAGGTGATCTTCTTCATGGGGCTCGTCCTGGTCCTGCCGGAGAACACGCTCATGCTGCCCACCTACCGGCAGGTCTATGAGACCGGCCTCTCCGAGACCTTCGCGGCCGTCATCCTATGCGGCTGGGGCGTGTTCCGCTTCACGGCGCTCTACGTGAACGGATACCACTTCCGCACCCCACGCTGGCGGGCAATCATGTCCTTCTGCTCGTGCATGTTCTTCGGGATGCTCTCCTACAACCTTTGGTTCGATTACCTGTCCGGCGCGTCCGACGCGGCCGGCTTCCTTCTCGCCATCTATCCCGCCTTTGTCATAGCCGAGTTCCGCGCGGCTTCTCGCCTGCGTTGGGAGCGCATCCACTATGCCGCCCATTGATGCCCTGACGGAACAATCCCTTCGCGAGTATGGCCTCATCGGCACGCTGGCCTTGCTCGGCCTCATCTTCGCGATCGTCTATCTCTGGAAGCGGCCGCCGCCGGAGCCGCATTCGTCGCCCATGGAAGCGGTGAAGGAGAACGCCAAATTGGTCCCGTTCGTGCTGGAGGAGGCGCGGGAAGGCAACCGTCTCGGGCGCGACCTTCGGATGCACCTCGACCACCGCTTTGATGAGGTCTTCCGCAAGCTGGATAAGCAGGAAGACCGCCTGGAGCGCATGGAAGGTCTTGGCAAAGTGATCGAAGACCGGCTGCCGCGCTGACGCTGACCATATGGATCTACCGGATGCAGCCACAAAAAAAAAGCGCCAAGCCAGAAGCTCAGCGCACACTGATTACCCGCTGCATCCGGCAGCCGGGAAGAACGGACAACCTGAGGTTCAGTTCCGTGCCTCAGTGCAGGATTCTGTTGATCTTCAATATTGCCTGTCGGCGGAAGTCGCCTTAACCGTACCCGTTTCTACTGGCTAGCAGGGCTACAACCGGACAGACATCGCAGTCTACCAGCCGTTGGGAAGGGCCTAAAGTCTTAGAGCTTGCCGCCTTGAATGATACGCAATTTAGGAAAGCTACATTCGGTAGCGGATCGTGCAATGTCGCAGTCGAGCTGAATTAAAGCCTCGACCAGTTTGTCTACAACGCTGTCGTAGCCATGATGGCGGGCGATATTCGCGTTCGCATGGACGCTTTTCATCAGCAGCAGTACGGGTGTGGTCATATCGGCCTCCGGGTAGAAGTCCTCGTTTACTTCGATGATCGCAAGGCACTGAGGCACCTTCTGATCTGTGGACCTTCCCGTACAGGTTCTTTTTTTGGTCAGATGGTCTGCCTCAGTTCCTTCGTTGTCGGTAAAACTTTAATGAATGTCAACAACCGTGAATTGACTGGAGCGTGGCCCGTTCGCCCGCTTTGCAGCCTCTCCAACTCCCTTTTCACATTGCCCCGCCATCACGCGGGGCTTTTTCATATCCGGAGATCACCATGCAGACGAACGACGCCGGCCTCGCGCTCATCAAGGAGCACGAGGGCTTGAGGCTGGAAGCCTATCCCGACCCCGGACATGGCTGGACGATCCCTACCATTGGTGTTGGCCACACTTCGGCCGCTGGAGAGCCGAAGGTCACGAGGGGCATGACGATCACCGCAGAGGAAGCGGAGGCCATTCTGCAGCGTGATCTGGCGCAATTCGAGCGTGCCGTGACGGCAGCTGTGACCGTGCCGCTGACCGGCAACCAGTTCGCCGCTCTGGTGTCCTTCACGTTTAACCTCGGGGCGGGCAACCTCCGGTCGTCGACGCTTCTGCGGAAGCTGAACGCGGGTGACTATTCGGGTGCCGCCGAGGAGTTCCCGCGATGGAACCGGTCGAACGGGTCGGTGCTATCCGGGCTGGCCCGCCGCCGCGCCGCCGAGCAGGAGCTGTTCCTGACGCCGGATGCGGATGGGGTGTCGACCCTCCCCTCGACCCCCCTCAGCTTCGGCAGCGACGACCCCCGCAACCGTGATGTGCAGGTCCTGCTGCGCGGCCTCGACCTCTACCGCCTGCCGCTCGACACCAAGTGGGGCCCGGGCCAGCATGTCGGCATCGACGCCCTGCGGGAGAAAGCCGCCCGCCTCGAAACTCTCATCCAAGGAGAATGACCATGCCTTTGGCAAAACAGACCTCCGCCGCGCCGACGAACAAACTGCTGGCCGGCGGCATCAGTGCGGCCGTCATCACCTCCGCCTGGTCGGAACTGTTCGCGGCGTGGCCCGCAATCTCCGGCCCCGGCATGTCCACGCTGGCCGGCATCCTGATCGCCATGGGGATCGGCTACTTCGTGCCCGACCGTACCAACGCGCCGGTGGAATGATGGACGGGGTCGGGGCGATTCTCGGCACGCTGGGCGCGGCCATCCTCGGCGTCGTCGTCGCGTATCTGCGCGGCAAGGCGAAGGGCAAGACAGAGACGACGGCCAAGGTCGAGCAGCAGCAGGCCGAGGCGGCAATCCAGAAACAGAAGGACGTGCAGGATGCGGTGGTGGATTCTCGGGCTGACGGCAGCGATTGGCGTGAGCGGCTGCGCGCGTCCCGCAAGTGATGCGCTGTGCGCGCCGCTGCGGCCCTACGTGGCCAACCTGCGGTCGGCGCTGGAGGCGCATCCTGAAACGCCCAATCCCGTGGGCGAGGCGGGGACGGATGTTGTGATCGGGTTTGGGGGAGGGTGCAACTAATCTTTGCCAGCGAAGACTTCGCGTTGTTCAACCAGATGCCGAAGAACGAGCGTGCACGAATGGATGATCTGTCGGTGCGACCTCAGATGGAAGCCGTTTGACGTTCATTTTTACGCTTATGGCTGAGCAGAAGAAGAGGCGACAACTCTTAGTGGCAGTGCACTCGGCCTGTACTATTGTCCATGTGGCAGCACTGGCCCGCAGGGGATGACTTCCTGCAGCCGCCGCCGTGGGCTGAAGCCGTTGACGCGGCGAACGCCACGACCGTCATCGACAGGATGATGGAATGTAATGCAGACCTCATGGTGGCGCTCCCTAAGTTGATCCAGATCAACAACCTCAGGTAGAATCAGGGCGCGCGTCTACAGGAACGTTCAGCTAACCGCGAGCGGTTGGATGCGCTGCGACGACACCGGGACAGTCTGGTAATTTGACGGAGGGCGGCTCTTGGCGGGGCAGCTTCATCGCCGCCCTTCGGTACAGGACGCATCAGGGGCGCGACTGCTCAGCGCGCAACTTATAGAAGATTTTATCTTTACCCCGTCTTCCTGCGCGTGTTTCATTCTCTCGAAGAAGCCAACAAAGCGAGGGATATAGATGCCGATCTTCAAGGTTGCGGGGAAGCTCTGCTATTTCGCCCATGTCCCAAAGTGCGCGGGTACCAGCATCGAGGACTATCTGGGCGAGCGGTTCGGACAGCTCGCGTTTCTGGATCGGAAGTACAACGCGAACAAGGCGGGCCAATTCCGGACAGCGTCGCCGCAGCATATCCTGGCCTCGGACTTAGCTGTCTTCTTCCCGATGGGCTTCCTCGACCAATCCTTCGCGGTGGTTCGGCATCCCGTCGATCGGATCATCAGCGCCTTCCACTATCACCGGGACCGGGAGCGCAACATCAAGTCGAAGGTCAGCTTCAAGGAGTGGGTAAAGCGGCTGGCGGATTTCGGCCCCAAGAGCCACCAGGACTTCGACAACCACTTCCGTCCTCAGGCCGCGTTCATCCCCAAGAAGAGCCGGGTGTTCAAGCTTGAGAATGGCCTCGACAAGGTGGAGGCGTGGCTGGATGACATCGCCGGCGACAAGCACACCACTGGAATTCCGAACCATTTTGCGGGTGACTATAAGCCGCCGCGGATCGCTTTAGAAACGCTTGAGGCACTTGAGCAGTTATACGCTGCTGATTTCGAAGCCTTTGGTTACGAACGCCGCGCAGCGTAGCTTGAGCTACAGCCAAACCGATTGAAGCATCTTCCCGAATCGACCTAAGTTCTGCAAATGTTCATGCATGTGGACGCGAAGAATAACATGGCCCAGCGAGGGAAATCACACTGACTGGCTGGTGCTTTATAAGCATATCAAGGTCGGACGTGTCATGCATCAGACGACGTACAACGCTATGAAAAAGTGGCATTGGTCCGTGCAGATAGTTCCGGCGTCTCAAGGGTATGCCGATACCATGGAAGAAGCTTTGGAGGCGATTAGAAGCTGGTGCCTAGGCATTCCTGATCTGGAGGAACAGGTCGAGGACAAGCGTAACCGCAAAGGCATGTACGCCTGGGGTGACGGAACCTGATCGAATCAGGAACATCCTTCGGGAATATCTTCGGGATTCTTCGAGATTCGATGGTCAAAACAGGCGGATGTTGTCCGTCCGTTCCCTCTCGCCCGCCACAGGCCGGAAAACGCGGTGCGCCTAAAAGCGTAGCGCCGTCAATATGTTAGACTGTAATAGGATGGAGCGGGTGAAGGGAATCGAACCCTCGTCGTAAGCTTGGGAAGC
>NZ_JBNJLK010000017.1:0-50119 GCF_051195255.1 Falsirhodobacter sp. 1013
CGCATGGCTGCTTCTCCTTTCGATGCGGTGATCCCGTTCAGGATAACACAACGCTGGGGGAGCAGCCGGCACATCCCATTAGCAGACGTTCATTGCCGCAATGATAGCACCCCCGCCCCGACGATCATGATCATACCGCTGGACGCGATCACATCGGGCGTCTCATTGAAGAACACGATGCCCCAGATAACAGCGAAGCCGACATAAGCGAAGTCGAACGCGCCGATCATCGCAGGCGGACCGTTCTGATAAGCGATGGCCGCACCAATGCTGCCGACCAGAATGGCGGCGGCCAGAAGCCCCATCGAGATCCACTCGGCTTTCCCCATCGGCGTCCAGGGCGACAGCAGAAAGCCCTGCCTCAGCTCGATCGGTAGGAGAAGTATCATCGCAGCAGCAAAACCTCCGACGATGATGAAGCCGATGTTCAGAGCCAAGGACAGGCTCAACGGATGCTCATCGCGGCACCGGGTTCGCGTCACGATCATGGCCCCGGCATACAGCATGGCGGAAATCAGCGGCAGAAGGGCATAGGCGTTGAAATCAGCTGCTTTTGGTCGAAGGATCAGCAGAACGCCAAGGAAACCGAGGACAACGGCGAACCAGCCAGTCTTCGAGATACGATCTCCGATGAACACGGCGGAGAACAGAGTGATGAAGATTGGAAGCGTGTAGTAGGCCGCCGCAGCCGCCGAGAGGAAAGCTTCGGCAGGGACAGGTAATAGGACACCCACATGGCTATCAGCATCAGGCTTCGGAGTGTGACCCAACCGAAAGCCGCTGGCACTCGAAGGCCCCCCAGCCAGAGGGCGAAGCCCGTCAGGATCGGAAGCAAGATCAGAGACCGGAGGACGAAGATTTGCCAGATGACAAAACTGCCACTTGTCATCTTTATGAGGGCATCCCCAAGGGACAATGCCAAGACCGTCAGGATGATCGAGACAACGGCAAGGAGAATGCGGTCTGGGGGCGTGCTGCTCGCTGATGCCGACATGCGATCTCCGTGCCGTTCACAGGAACAGTAGGAGAAAGCCCCTGAGGGGGCAATGTCCGATTCGGGCTCTGAAAACCGCCGCTGTACGGCCACGCCTGGCACTGGATGTGCAGCGGTGGATGGGACGAAGCGGTCATTCGATGGCAGCTCTTCGGAGCGTATCAGGGTAATCCCGCACGAGACCAGCATCATCAATGTCAAGTTCGGCAGTGAAGGCGCGGAACAGGCCTTCGTAGCGATAACGACGATCTAACGTCAGGCAAGTGTAGCGCTGCTCTGCTCGCCGAGGCAGAAAATCACCATCAATCTGATCTGGAAGCGCGACGTAGGCGACCACGATATCCCTGCTTTCCTGTTCCTGAAGTTTCAGGCGTTTGATTGGAAGCGTGTTGGTCGTAGGCGTGATGCCGAGATCGACATCGGTGCAGCCATTCAGTTCTGGCAGGGGCCTGTTTCCGATCACGTCATGCCAGCTTTCTCGACCGTCAGCTTCAACGTGCAGGCTTGCGCCGCCAACATATACAACCCGAACCTGGCGGGTCTTGAAGTCGGCGTCAGTGGAAACAAGATAGTAAGCGCCATAGGCTCCATGTCGAGTTCCAGCCACAACCCCTTCAAGAACCAGACCATCATCGCCTTCCCGGCAATGGCATTGCTCAAGCCCGTGACCTTCCCAATCCGTCCAAAGAACAACAGCCACCGTTTTCCCTTCCACCACGATGAACCTAACATGAACGTTATGGTGGTGCCGAAGGACCGTAAAGGGCTCTGCACGACGATCTGGGACATTCCGGACGTTCGTCGGCGTCGATGTCCAGATAAGCGCCATAGGCATTTCACGCTTATCGCAGCTTTCTGGACCGGAGGTAATCGACCAGCGCCGCAAGCGCGGCGGATTTTTGATGCCTACCGGGGTAGTAGGGATGATACCCCGACCAGAGCGGGCAGAACTCTTCGAGGCAGGTGCGAAGACAGCCCGCTGCCAGATGTTCCGAGACGTATGGTTCGAACAGATAGATCAACCCTTGCCCCGCGAGCGCGGCCTCGATCAGCACATGGGCATCGTCAGCGATCAGCGGGCCTTTGACCGCCATCTCGATACGACGTTCGCCTTGCCTAAACGACCATCGGAACAGATCGCTGTGGCTCGCATGTCGATAGTTCAGGCAGGCATGGCTGGCGAGGTCCTCCAGACGCTTCGGAACCCCGCGCCGGGTGAAGTAACCAGGCGATCCGATGACCACCGCGCGTAGGTCGGGGCCAAGGGGCACGGTCGACATGTCCTGCTCCAGATGTGCGCCCATCCGGATGCCGGCATCAAACCCTCAGACGGATGTGGAGCGACGCATGCTTGAATTCACCAACACGTTCCGCGACGGTCGGGGGTTCGACGCCGTGCTGGTCATGATGGCGTTGGGATATCTGGTGGTGTTTTCCGCCTTCCCACTCGCCTACAATCTGCTCATGTCCTTTCAGGATGTGGACCTGTTCACGCTGACCTCGTTCGACCGGCCGTTCGTCGGACTGGACAACTACCGCGAGGTGCTTTCCCGGCCGGAGATGTGGCCCCTCCTGCGCAACACGGTGACGTTCGTCGGGATATCCGTCGCGGCGCAACTGGTGCCGGGCTTCGGCATCGCGGTGTTCTTCCAGCTCGATTTTCCGTTCAACACGTGGCTTCGCGGCCTGTTTCTTGCGGGCTGGATCATGCCCGCCCTTGTCGTCGGCGCTGTATGGAGCTGGGTTTTGGCGGGCGATTTCCGAGTGCTGAACCACCTGCTCTCCTCGATGGGCCTGATCCGAGAGGAGATATTCTGGCTGTCCGATCCCGATGTGGCGCTCTATTCCATCATCATCGCCAACATCTGGCTAGGCGTGCCGTTCAACATGATCCTGCTGTCGGTCGGCCTCGCCGGCATCCCCGAGGATGTCTATGAGGCGGCCGAGATGGACGGCGCGACGCGGGTGCAGCGGTTCTTCACGATCACGCTGCCGATGATGCGCGCGCAACTGGGGGCCGTCATCTCGTTGGGCGTGATCTTTACGCTGCAACAGTTCGACCTGTTTGCCGCGCTGACGCAGGGGGGGCCGGCCAATTCGTCCAACGTGTTCCAGTACTGGTCGTGGCAACTGTCGTTCCAGAATTACGAGATCGGGCTGGGATCGGTGATCTCCGTGCTGATGATCGGCTTCGTGGTGGCGGTGGCCTTCGTCTACGTGCGCTCCACGCGCTATGAACACGGGAGCTGACGCATGATCCGCAGATACGGACTCCTCGCGATCGCGCTGCTGATCGTCGTGCTTTACCTGTTCCCGCTTTACTGGATGTACGTGACGGCGCTGAAAACCGGCACGGAGATTTTCGCAAATCCGCTGACCTTCTGGCCCCGCGATCCGCAGGTGCAGATCGTGGAGGTGTGGACCCGCCTGCGCATGGACGTCTACCTTCGGAACTCGCTTATGATCGCGGGGGGCGTGACGGTGATCGTGGCGGTGCTGGGCACAGGATGCGCCTATGTGCTGGCGCGCATCCGGAACCGGTGGATGGACGCGGTCCTGTTCGGCGTGTTGATGATGCAGGTGCTGCCGTCGTCCCTGATGATCACGCCGATCTTCGTGTCGTTCAACCAGATGGGGTTGCTGGAATACCCGCGGCTGTCAGTCATCCTGGCGCAAGCGGCGAAGGTGATGCCGCTTTACATCGTGCTGGTGCGCGCAACGTTCCTGCAGGTCCCGAGAGAGTTGGAGGAGGCGGCGCTGGTGGACGGCAACAGCCGCATCGGAGCGTTCATCACGATCATCGTGCCGCTGGCGCGCAACGGTGTGCTGGTAACATCGGTCCTGATCTTCCTGCAATCGTTCGGAGAATACGTTTATTCCCGCTCGCTCATCTCGGACCGTGCGCTGCAACCGGCAACCGTGGGGCTGCAATCCTTCATGGGGCCGAACAGCTCCGACTGGGCGGGAGTGATGACCTATTCGGCCATCTACGTGACGCCCATCCTTATCGTCTTCGTCCTGCTGCAACGCCAGATCGTCAGCGGCCTGACTTCGGGAGCCTTGAAATGACCCAACAGATCGCGCTTGACCGGATTAACAAGCATTACGGTGCCTACCACGCATTGAAGGACATTTCGCTTTCCATCCCCGAGGGGCAATTTGTGGCGCTGGTGGGGCCATCGGGATGCGGCAAATCCACCCTACTGCGCACCATCGCGGGGCTGGAAACCATCACGGGGGGCGACATCCACATCGCCGGACGAAACGTGACGGCTCTGGCCCCGCGCGAACGGGATCTGGCGATGGTGTTCCAGTCCTACGCGCTTTACCCGCACATGACCGTGCGGCGGAACCTGACCTATTCGTTGCGGCTGAAGCGCCGCAAACCCGCCGAGATGGACCGTGCGGTGGAGGAGATCGCCCGCATCACAGGCCTTGACGGGCTGCTGGACCGCTATCCGCGGGAATTGTCAGGCGCACAGCGCCAGCGGGTTGCCATGGGCCGTGCCATCATCCGCGAGCCGAAGGCCTTCCTGTTCGACGAGCCGCTGTCCAACCTCGACGCCGCCCTGCGCGTCCACATGCGGGCCGAGATACGCAAGCTGCACAACCGGCTGGGTGCCACCTCGGTCTATGTCACGCATGACCAGATCGAGGCAATGACCATGGCCGACCACGTCGTGGTCCTGCGGGCGGGAAAGGTGGAGCAGCAGGGCGCGCCGCTCGATCTCTATGACCGCCCCGCCAACCGCTTTGTGGCGGGCTTCATCGGATCGCCCGCCATGAACTTCGTCGATGGGGTGGTGGAGCAGGACGGAACCCGCGTGCGCCTTGCGCTAGAAGGCGGGCCTGTTCTGGCCTTCACCGGACGCCGACCGGGGGGGGGGAGCAGGTGACCGTCGACCTGCGTCTCCACCATCCAGGAGACCATCGTGAACCGGGCGCAGGAGCGGCGAAGACGCTCAATAACCCTTGGAAGCGCCGGAGCGATAACAGTGTTTTCGCGCGGGTCATAGTGGGCCTGGCCGCCGAGGCAACCGTTCCGAAGACGATCATGATAGACGCGACTTATCGGAAGGCGCACCGCACGGCTTGCAGCCTGCGTGCGAAAAAGGAGGGCGCGGTCACCATATCGGTCGAACGAAAGGCGGTATGAACACAAAGCTGCACGCACTCACCGATGCGGAAGGCAGACCTGTCCGGTTCTTCATGTCGGCGGGACAGGTCAGTTATTATAGCGCCGCGGCGGCGCTTCTGAACAGCCTGCCGCAGGCCGGCTGGTTTTATGCAGATCGGGGCTATGACGCTGACTGGCTCCGAAAAACATTGCAAGACAGAGGGATAAAGGCCTGCATTCCAGGCCGGAAGTCCCGCAAGAAGACCGTGAAATATGATAAGCGCCGCTACAAAGGCGCAATCGCATCGAGATCATGTTCGGGCGGCCGAAAGACTGGAGAGGTGTCGCCACGCGTTACGACAGGTGCCCGGAGACCTACCTCTTTGCAATTGCAGTGGCCGCCACTGTCCTGTTCTGGCTGTGATCAAGAACGAGTCCTGACCCTAAGCCGGTTCTCAGGCTGCCTGAAAACGGAAACGTCGCTACAAACGCGGCGGCCGCACTCCATTCCGCGGCCGCGACAGGTTTAGCCAAGCCCGGCCGTACCCCGACGCGCAGAAGCCGGAGTTCATAGGCCTAAACTCTGTAGATCCGCAGGAAGTGGTCAGTGAATTCTGGCGCCGCCTCAACGGCCGGCACCTCGCAATATCCCAGCAGAAGCGGCAATTGGCGGCTGGTGCACAGACTGGTGAGCGTTCGCGCCATCTTTTCTACCGCTACATCCCGCAGGGCGTGGGTGTGGCGGCCGAGGAAATGCGCCAAGGCTTCTTCGGCCGGGAGTTGCGCCTGCTTGTAGAATATCATCCCCAACTCTGGCGAAAGCAGACTTTCGCCCGCCGCTATACGAATGGCCGTCAAGGCCTCGGGGGACTCGATGGCCCGCAGATAGATCTGGCAAAATCGTAGAAGCCCAGTCCCCAAATCGCGGCTCGTCGCGAGCACGTCCGTAATCTCGGTGCGAATGCCCGCGGTCTCGGTCTCCACCACGGCAGTGAATAAGTCCTCTTTGGATCGGAAGTAGGACCACAATGTCGACTTCGACCCACCCATGGCTTCTGCAATGGAGGACATGGATGTGGCCGCATATCCTTTTTCCAAAAAGGCACGTCGCGCCGTCTGGACGATGATATGCCGGCGTTCCTGCCTGCGAAGTTCGCGGCGGGTAGGTGTCGGAAAGGTGGGATCCTGCATCATAATGATACCATGACGTACACTTTCCTGCTTGACAATCCTCCTCGAGATTCACGATAAATGTGTACTGCAAGGTACGGTTATTTATCTCAATGCAATCTGTGGCTGACGCATCCGCTTTTTCTTTCCGCGTGGTGATCTACCGGCGGTTCGGGAAGTGTACGGGCGGCCCTTTCGGAGACATATGATGCGATTGACTGCTCTGCTGATGACGATGGCCATGATGGCCCCTTTGACCGCCGAAGCGTATGGTCCGTTCCCACCGCCACCGCCACCGCCACCTCCGCCGCCCTTCCTGCCCATGCCCCTGCCTCCTCCGCCTCTGCCTCTGCCTGTGGGCCCTCCCTGCGGCCCGGTCTGCGGTATGTCGCGCTAACGCGTTACGGGGTTGCGCTGCTCCCCAACCTTGGACCGCCGGAAGTTGGAGTTTTCCGGCTTGGTCATGGCGACGGGCTGGCTGCGTCGCCGGAATAGTGCAGGGCGATCGGGACGTATGTCCGATCGCGCTGCGGGGTCGGTCTTCATTATAGTGCCTGCGCCAATCCTCCAGCTTTTCCTTGGTATCTGCAAGGCTCATGAACCAGTGTGCGGTCAGTTGCGCCGCGATCGTCGCAACCGGAACCTTCTGATGCACGCGCCGCGCCAGCATGCGCCGTTCATCGAAAGACGGATGAGCCATTTGGATGATCCTTGAGCCGCAAATGCCTGTAAAATAGGGCATGTCGCGTTCCAGAATGGAATCCACCGCGCTTACATCCGACCATATGATAATCTAGGCTCCAGACCCATTGGTCTTCAGAGCCAAAACAGGACTGTTGCAGCGAGCGCGATGGCTGAGAAGAAGGTTTCCGGACAGCGGTCGTAACGGGTCGCGACACGACGCCAGTCCTTGAGCCGCCCGAACATGATCTCGATCCTGTTGCGGCGTTTATAGCGGCGCTTGTCATGCTTGACGGGTTTGCCGCGCGAATTCCGATCCGGGATGCAGGGCTTTATTCCCCTGTCTTCAAAGGCATCTCTGAATCAATCGGCATGATAGCCCCGGTCAGCCAGCAGCCATTCAGCTTTGGGCAGGCTGCTCAGCAGCGCTGCCGCACCGGTGTCGTCGCTCACTCGTCCCGCCGAAATGAAGAACCGGATCGGGCGGCCTTTCGCATCGGTGACGGCGTGCAGCTTGGTGTTCATGCCGCCCTTGGTGCGCCCGATCTGGCGTCCGCGTTCCCTTTTTTTGGCGCGCAGGCTGGAAGCCGTGCGATGCGCTTTCAGGTAGGTCGCATCGAGCATGATCGTCTTGCTTCTGGCACTATCGGCGGCCAAGCCCGTCATGATCCGGGCAAAGACGCCATTGTCGCTCCAACGCTTCCATCGTTGTAGAAGGTCTTGGCCAGGCCATACTCCTTGGGTGCGTCGCACCACCTCACCCCATTGCGATTGACGAAGATCATGCCGCTGAGCACCCGTCGATCGTCGAAGCGCGGCTTGCCCTGGCTTTTCGGAAAGAAGGGCTTCAAGCGCTCCATCTGCGCGTCGTTCGGCCGTGAAGATTGCTCATCGATCAGGTCTCCTTGCGGAGCCTGAATCATGCAAAACTCTCAAAAACAATGGGTCTGGAGCCAAGGCACTGGCCTACTTCCACGGATGGTTGACGCAAACACTCGATACAGGTGATAAACGTGGGTGCTACCGACGCCTGCCGTAACGCATTTATCAGCACTCACCTGTCAGATACCGGTCCAAACCTTGTTTCTTGCACATGTGCCCAAGCTTGACGCAGCGTAACGCCCGGTCAAGCACAGGTGGCCTGAATGGGTCAGAGTGACAGAAGCACGGTATCACGCTCCGACATCAGAGTGATACTGCCCTGTACGGGCTCGGTTTGAACGTCAAGCACCTGGAGGGCCCTCAGAGAGCGCTGAGATGGTGGCGGATAAAAGCCAGAACGGCGGGGTAGGGGGCTGGGCTTATTTCCGCCAATTGCGCTTCATCTTTCTATAAGTGATAGGGGTTCAGAAGCATTCGAACATTGCGCCACTTATCGATGAGACGGATTCATGTCTGACCCTTTGGCGTTCCTCTGAACATTCCGATGGCCCGACGCGTGGCCGAGCATGACTGGTCCGTGACCCCCTAGGCCCGATCGAGACGTGGCTGCCCGTTCTCAAGATCACCGTCAGCCTGAACCTTGCGCTCCGGCTTTGCCAAATGCCTGTGCTGGGGCCCGGAGCACATCGCGATCTACAACGACGCCTTCGTGCCCACTCTTGGACAAGGGCGACTGCCTGGGCATGCCCTTCTCGCTGATCTGGCAGGAGGCATGGGCCTCGATCGGCCCTATTGCGACCAAAGGCCATGGCCGGTGAAGCCACGTTTGTGAGGGACTTTCCGATGAAGGTGCGCCGGGATGGCAGCGGGCTGTCGGAGGCGTTCTTCACCTTCTCCTACAGCCCGGCGGTCGACGAGGAGGGTGTGGTCGGCGGCATCATGGACACGGTGATCGAAACCACCGACCGGGTCCGGTTCGAACGCAAGGCGGCCATCATCCGGCAGATCGCGCGTCAGGCGTCCTTCGTCGAGGATTACCGCGACAAGCTGGTGCGGCGCATCACCGACATGGGGCATGCGCAGGATGTCCTGTCCCTGCGCGACAGCGGCGAGGCGACCGTGGGCGAAGCACATGCGTGAGCGGATCGATGGCAAATCCGATCGCTTCAGGACTTCCGACCCCGAGGTCGCGTTAAGCGATGCGGGACCCTTCGCACTGATGCTGGAAATTTTCGAACTTGCCACCAACTCCGCAAAATACCGGGCCCTGTCCGCCGCGGCAGGGAGTGTCTTCGTCGAGTGGTCGATCAGGGGGCCCTGGGCCAACGCGACGTTCACCTTCCGCTGGAGGGAGGAGGGCGGGCCGGTGGTGGATCCTCCGCAACGGCGGGGGTTTGGCAGCTTTCTCATGAAGCAGCTTCTGGCGGCGGAGTTCGGGGGCGACGTGACCGTAGAGTATCTGAAGGAGGGCGTCGTGTGTCAGCTGACCTGTCTGCGCAACGCCGCGGCCCTGGGACCAGGGGCAACCTGATCCCGAACGCCGGACCTGACCCAATCCCTACAGTTGCTTGCCGATGCCTGGACTTGACGCCCCGGGAGACTCTTTTACCATGCGGAACACGATCCTGGTTGTTGAAGACGCCGCCCTCATCGCCATGGACCTCGTGATGGCTTTGGAAGAGGCGGGCTACGTAGTGGTCGGCGTGGCGGCGACCAAGGCGGCGGCTCTGGCGGACGCCCATTCCGTGTATCTGGCAACGATCGACGTGGAGCTTGCTCAGGGCGCCAACGGGATCGACACGGCGATCGAGCTGCGCACCCGCTACGACATTTCATCGATCTTCGTCGGCGGCAGCCTGACGGACGAGACGATCCGCCAAGCAGCGGCGGCGGACCCCATTGGCTGTCTCGGACAAGCCAGTCGTTGTGGAAAAGTCCTGCACGCCGTGGAGCGCTATCTGAGCCGCAACGTCCCGGCGTCATGGCCTTGCCAAAAGACTACGGCAGGGGCACTAGCTCGGCAGCGAGCGGAGTTGGCACCGTCGAGAATCCCCCCGCTTCGACGTCGCGATGATGCGGCCACTTCTCGGGATGCGCGGGCACCCTTGCCCAATATCGATTTGGCACGGGCGGTACGGGCCGTTATGACGGTCGCATTATCCGCAATGTCGAGGAAGATCGTGCGAGGTTGTCAGGAACCTGCCCTGCAAGGCGGTGGCGAGTGCGGCAGGCTGTTGCGGGCACTTGATTGGGAGAACAACCCCCTCGGGCCGCCGTCGGAATGGCCGCAGGAGCTGATCACCGTCATGGGGATCGCGATGGCTTCGGCGCAGCCCGTGCTCATCGTCTGGGGCCCCGAGCAGATCACGCTCTACAATGACGGCTATGCGCAGATGTGCGGCAACCGTCACCCGGCTGCCCTGGGGCGGCCGTTCAGGGAGTTGTGGTTCGATATCTGGAACCAGGTGGAGCCGATCATCACCGCTGCGTATCGCGGCACAAGCACCTCGATGGATGACATCGAGTTCACGATGCATCGCAAGGGATACCCCGAAGAGACGCACTTCGCCTTCTCCTACAATCCCGTGCGGGATCGGGCCGGCAAGGTTGTGGGCATGTTCTGTCCCTGCACGGAGATCACGGCAGCGGTAGCCCTGCGCGATGCGCAGCGAGTGGAGCGCAGCGGGTTCCTGCAGGTGATCGAGGTGGCCCTTGGTGCCGTCGCCCTGCTCAGCGGGCCGGACCACGTCTTCCGCTATGTCAATGAGGACTATCAGGCGCTGATCGGCAAACGCGAGATCGTCGGGCTCTCCGTCCGGGACGCCCTGCCGGAGGTGATCGATCAGGGCTTCCTCGATCTGCTGGATCGTGTCTACCGTTCGGGCGAGCCGCATGTCGGCCGCAACGTGAAGATCGATCTTCAGCGCCGCGCTGATAAGCCGGTCGAGACGCGGTTGCTTGATTTTCTGTACCACCCTGTGCGGGATGACGACGGCTCGGTCACCGGCATCTTCGTTCAGGCGCTGGACGTCACTGAACAGGTCGAGGCCCAACATCAGCAGGTGTTGCTTTCGCGCGAACTTGGCCACCGGATGAAGAACCAGCTGGCCCTGGTGCAGGCGATCGTCAACCAGACGCTCCGTTCGGCCCCCGATTTGCCCTCAGCCATGACATCGGTATCGGCCCGCCTCCGGGTTCTCGCCACCGCGCATGACAGGCTGATCGAAGGCCGTGCGTCGGCAGCCGCGATCTCGGACATCGTGCGCGATGCACTCGCGCTGTACGACCAGGCCCGTATGCGTGCCAAGGGGCCCGAGGTGATCGTGGCGGGGCCTGCGGCGTTGTCCCTGTCCCTGATGCTGCACGAGTTGGCCACGAACGCCGTCAAATACGGGGCGCTTTCAGAGACTTCAGGTGTCGTCCGCGTCACCTGGGAGACCGAGAAGAGATCTGAAGGGGGATCGCGTTTCGTGCTGTGCTGGACGGAAGAGGGCGGACCCGCGGTGTCCGAACCCTCACACACCGGGTCCGGCACCCGGCTGATCAAAGCGGGTCTGGCGGGAGGACGGGACGGCGAGGTTCAGGTCATGTATGCCCCGGCAGGACTGCGCTGCCGGATCGCAGCCGAGCTTTCGAGCCTTCAGTCCGAATGACCGGATCAGGTCGCGGGCTTTGCCGGGTGCATGAAGCGCCCCGACCCGGTCGTGCCGTGGCACCGGGAGAACAGGAGGAGGTTCTGAACCTTCAGCATTCCATGCTGCTTGGTAGGGCAGACACTCGTGTCCTCGTCAGAACTGACGTAGACGCCACCCGTGCCAGCCATAAAGCTGAATGTCGGGATCCATTCGAGTAGCGCTCGCCCCAATCATCAACTGGATATCATAATCTGCCGTATGGAGACATTCTCTTACATAGCGGCGGATGTGTTCGCTGACGCAGATCGATGGGGAGTTCTCGGAATTCTCAATGTGATCGTAAGACCCGCCCCTTCCTGCAGCGATGCATAGACTTGACCGCCGTGGCTTTCGATCCCCTGTCGCGCTATGGCAAGGCCAAGCCCGTAGCCTCCTCGTGGAATGCCTTCGCCGCGTGTGAACGGCTGGAATATTCTCTCAAGATCGGCAGGTGCGACTCCGGGTCCCTGATCCGAGACACGCACTGTCAGAAGATCGCCGGTGATTTCGCAACTGACGGAAATAAATGTGCGTTCAGCAGTGTACTTGATGGCATTGCGGATGACGTTTTCCAAAGCGCGGTAGATTAATTCACCATTGACCTGAGCGATGAAAGAGCCCTTGAGATTCGAGCTGATCTTCGTGCCGGTGGGCTGCGCCTCGAAAGCAGCATCGTCCAGGATGTCGTTGAGGATTTCGATGATGTCCATCTGCTGTGTCGACAAAGGGCTTCCGGAGCGTGTTGTGAGCCGTGCCAACGTCAGCACTTCACCCACCAGGACATCAAGCCGTTCTACTTCGCGATCCATGCGATCCAGCATGACTGTGAGACGCGTCGGGGTTTTGCGAAGGATTCCCACGGCCGCCTGCAGTCGGGATAATGGCGAACGTAGTTCATGGGACACGTCATGGAACAGGCGTTGCTGGGCGTCCCGATGTTCTTGCAACCGCATGGCCGTGATATCAAGGTCGTGCCCGAGTGCGGCGATCTCGTCGCGACGACACACCATTCTTTCGGCGATGCGCGTGTCGAAGTGGCCTTGAGCCAAGGCGCTGAGTCCGTCGCGCAGAAGGGCCACCGGGCGGATGAGGTAACGGGCCAACAAGATCGCAGCCAGCAGACTCGACAGCATGATGGCGAGGCCCAGCATGATCGGAGCGAACTTGCCCCAGGCGGTGCCAGCATAAGGTGCAACCGATATGCGGTAGCAATTTGCCTCTTGACGCACATACCGGGTTGTTGCTGTGGGCGATCCGGCACAATCGCCCGGGTTGAGCCTCGTGGTGATCGACAGATCGAGAGAGACAGCCCCTTGGGAGGCGAAAGCAAACTGTCGAGCCGCCACTTCTCCTTCATTTCTTAGAAGGGTTTCGGCGAGACTGAGAACGACGTCCCGCTTTTGAAGCTCCAGTTTTGCAAACACTGGCCAAGCCTGAAGCTGGAACAGGATCAGCGTCATCACGGTGATGGAACCAACGACGGTCAGCCAGATGATGGTGAGGAATTTCCGGAAGAGCTTTGGCATCTCAATCCAGCACGAGCTGATAACCCTGACCACGAACGGACCGGATCCACGATTGCCCGTCCTCCCTCGGGCCGAGTTTCTGGCGGACACTGCTGATATGAACATCGATGCGTCGATCGAACGGAGTCAGCGATTTACCGAAGGCGCGCTGCGAAATGTTCTGCTTGGAGACCAGTTGCCCTGCACTTCGTGCGAGGACTTCGAGCAGGCTGAACTCCGTCCCGGTCAGGTCGAGTGGCTTTCCTTTCCACTCGGCAACTCTGGCCCCCGGATCCAACATCAGGTACCCGGCGCGAACGGGGCCCTGTGCCGTTGATGTACTTGCCTGTCGCGCACGCCGTAAGATCGCGCGCACCCTCGCCGCGAGTTCACCGGGCGAGCACGGTTTGGTCACGTAGTCGTCCGCGCCAAGGTTCAGACCTGATATCCGGTCGACGTCGTCACCGCGCGCGGTCAGCATCAGGACCGGGATGTCGCTGTGCTGCCTGATCCGTTGAAGAACCTCTATCCCATTCATGTGCGGCATCATGATGTCCAACACGATCAGGTCTGCTGTGCGCCCCGCCGCTGCAGCGATGGCCGCGCGACCATCCATACCCATCGTCACGTCGTAGCCTTCCTCCGCAAGATATTCCTGCAGGAGGGCGGACAACTCGACATCATCGTCGACAAGAAGGATTTTGGACACCGATTTCCAATCCATGTTCAGATCACCCTCACCTAACGCATGTTCGCAGCGCGGCGGACGCCTTTTACCCATCTTTACACTGATTTGACCCTTCTTAACGTCCTCGTTCGGTATTCCCCGGACATCAGGAGTCGCTGAACGGGATCAGGACATGAACCAACGATCAAGCCACCTCACCTTGCTGCTATCTACAGCCTTGGGTCTTTCCGCAGTGGGGGCCGGGGCAACGACGGCCCAGGAACAGCAACAACCAAATGGCTTCTCGTTCGGTTTCATGGCGGCCGGCGGCAACGATGTCTACGTTGGTGATGGAGAGGCGGCTCTGGTCCTCCCGGCCATCCGTTATCAGGGCAATGGGTTCTCCATCGGGTTTCCCACCGGCATTCAGGCGCGGCTCTTCCAGAGCGGTCATCTGGATGTCAGCGCCGTTGTAAGGCCGCGGGTATTCGGCCTTGTGGACACGGACGAACAGGAACTGGACGGCATAGATCGAAATGTGACCGCCGATGCGGGTTTCGAGGCACTTTACCGTCTCGCCGATCGGACCGGTCTGGTCATGGAGGCTGTTAC
The DNA here is from genome assembly GCF_051195255.1 of Falsirhodobacter sp. 1013. Classification (NCBI taxonomy): domain Bacteria; kingdom Pseudomonadati; phylum Pseudomonadota; class Alphaproteobacteria; order Rhodobacterales; family Paracoccaceae; genus Falsirhodobacter; species Falsirhodobacter sp. 1013. The sequence continues at coordinate 14,303 of NZ_JBNJLK010000017.1, forward strand.
CGAATTGACCGACGAACACGGCGGCACGGAAGTCGGACTCGCAGTGCGGCATGACCTGCCGTTTGGCGCCGTGCATCTCAATCTCGAAGGCGGGGTCAGATGGCAGGATTCGGCGCTGTCATCCTACCTTTGGGGCGTTTCCGCTTCTGAAGCTAGGGCGGGGCGCTCAGCCTACGATCCTGATGCGGGCGTCATACCACATCTGTCGGTCAGCGCAGCCTACCCACTTGAAGACCGTTCGATATTGAGGGCGAGCATAAGAGCCGACTTCCTGCCGGACAGCATCACGGACAGTCCCCTTGTCGACGAGAACGTTCAGGTGGAAGCCTTGATCGGGGTCGCGTGGAACTTCTGACACTTCCCAAGAGCGTCGGCGTGAAAGCTCCGCCGGTCCGCACGTCCTTCAACTCTGTTGTGCGAGGAACAACTGATGGACCCGGGGAGCCGGTGTCCGGGCCTCGCTTTTCATCATGACTAGCCACGTGGCTACGGCCGGATCGGATGAGATCCACGTCTCCGCTCTCGCCTTCGGGGTCCTCTTCGCAGTCGTGACGCTCCAGACGACGATTTTCTCATATGGCATGCAGCCGCGCGGCCTGCTGGTCCCATCGCCATGCCCCGCTGACCGAAAGGAGAAAGATCCATGACTGCATTCAATCTCAACGGCAAACCGGTTCGGATCACCGGGCGAGACGACAAGCCTCTCCTTTGGGTGCTGCGAGAAGATCTCGGAGTCTTGGGGCCGAAATACGGCTGTGGCGTCGCCGAATGCGGTGCCTGTCGCGTGTTGGTCAACGGGGAATCCGTTCCGTCCTGCGCGACCTTCACCGGGGACCTGGAAGGTTCGGACGTCGTGACGGTCGAGGGGCTGGTTTCGCCGGACGGCACGCTGTCCGCCGTGCAGCAAGCCTGGCTGGATGAACAGGTGCCGCAATGCGGGTTCTGCCAGCCCGGATTCATCATCGCGGTCACCGCCCTGCTGGAGGCGAAACCGCAGCCGACCGATGCCGACATCGACGAGGCGATCACCAATATCTGCCGTTGTGGCACCTATCCCCGCATCCGACGCGCCATCCATCGCGCCGCCGCCATGCGAGTCGCACCATGAGGACGTTTCCCATGCCCCGCTTTCTGTCACGCCGCGGATTCCTCATCACGGGGGCGGCCTTGGGCGGCACCGCTCTTGTCGCCGGCATCGGGGGTGTCGGTTATCTGTCGACCGTGGATGTGGACGGTCTGAACGGGCATCTTGATGGCGACCAGGCCACCTTGAACGCCTTTGTGGTCCTTCATGAGGACGGCCGGGTGGTCGTCAACGTGCCCAGAACCGAGATGGGACAAGGCATCCATACCGGTCTGGCGATGGTGGTGGCCGAGGAGCTGGATGTTCCGTTCGACGACAGGATCTCGGTGGTGTTCCCGACAGAGGCGCATCCCGCATATGCAAACTGGTTCAACATGTTGCAGATCCGGCCGGAGGAGGCCTCCGGTCCCATCGTTTGGCTGGCGCGACGCGTGTTGGGCGATCTCGGGTTCATCGCCACGGGCGCGTCAGGGTCGACAATGGGCCTGTGGCATCCAATGCGTGTGGCAGGGGCCGCTGCGCGGGAGATGCTGCTTGCCGCCGCTGCGGCGCGGCTTGATGTTCCGGTGGAAGAACTGGAAACCGCGGGCGGATTCGTTCTGCACGAAGCCTCGGGAACACGCCTGTCCTATGGAAGTCTGGCGAGAGAAGCGGCCGTTCTTCCTCCGCCAGACACTCCAAAACTGAAGTCGGCATCCGAATGGCGCTTGATCGGAAGGTCGCAACCTCGGGTCGATCTTCCGGCCAAGGTGCGCGGCGAGCCGGTGTTCGGGATGGATGTCGTACAGCCGGGCATGCTGTATGCCACGATACGCCACGCCCCGGTGTTCGGGGCAGGGACGGCCCGCGTTCTCAACGAGGCCGAGGTGCGAGATCAGCCCGGGGTGCTGGACCTCATGATCATTGACGGGCGGCAGGTGGCGGTCCTGGCCGAGTCCTGGTGGCAGGCCGAACAGGCCGCATGGCACCTGGATGTCGAATGGGGCCGGACAGAGGCCGACGGGCTCAGCAGCAGGGAGATGTCCAAGAGGCTTCACTCCGCATTGCAGGCCGCCGAACCCCACGTGCATATGAACGAAGGCGACATCGAGAGTGCGTTTGACGAGAACGCATCAACCGTGATCGAGGCCCGCTACGAGGTGCCGTTTCTGGCGCATGCATGCATGGAGCCTGTCAATGCGACGGTCATCGTCCGGGAGGACGGATCTGCCGAAGCCTGGATCTCGTCCCAATCCCCCATGGGCGTGCGCGGCGGGATGGCCCGCGGAGCCGGATGGGCCGGTCTCGAACTCGGCTCGGTCACCTGCAACATCACGATGAACGGCGGTGCCTTCGGTCGTCGGAGCGATCAGGATGTGGTGGCGCAGGCCACCTTTCTCGCGGCGCGTCATCGAGGCCGGCCCATCAAGCTGATCTGGTGCCGCGAGGAAGACATCGCGCGCGGACTGTTCAGGAGCCACGCGGCCGCACAGTTGCGAGCCGTGCCGGGCCCCGATGGTCTGCCCATCGCTTATGACGCAGTTGTTGCTGCCCAGTCGATCATCGAGTCGGTGGCCAATCGCAACTTGCCGATCAATCCCGGGCCAGACGGCGATCCGCTGTCGGTCGAAGGATTGGATAAGCTCCACTATGCCATCCCAAACCGACGTATGCGGAGTCAACACGTACCCAGCCACATGCCGATCGGATTTTGGCGATCGAACGGGTTCTCGTTCAACACCTTCTTTACCGAGAGCTTCATCGATGAATGCGCAGCGGAAGCCGGTACCGATCCCTTGACCTACCGCCGCGCGCTTCTGCGGGAAAGCCCCCGTCATCTTGCCGTCCTCGACCGCGTCGCGGCGATGGCAGGATGGGGGACTCCCATGGCGGCCGGGCGCGGCCGAGGCATCGCGATAGAACTCTGTTACCGCAGTGTCGTGGCGCAGGTGGCCGAAGTCACGGTGGCACCCGATGGAGAGATCACCGTGGACCGCGTTTGCTGCGCGATCGACGTGGGACTGGTCATCAATCCGGATGCGGTGATCGCCCAGATGGAGGGTGGCATCCTCTTCGGCGTGACGACGGCCTTGATGAGCACGATCACGGTAGAGGCCGGCGCGGTCGTGCAGTCCAACTTCCACGACTTTCCGATGCAGCGCATGGCGAATGCCCCTGCGGTCGATGTCGAGATTGTCGAAAGCGGCTTGCCGCCCGGAGGCGCGGGAGAGCCGGGCATTGTCCCCGTCGCCGCGGCCATCGGCAACGCGATCTTCGCCGCGACCGGCCGCCGGATGCGCAGCCTGCCTTTTGCCAGGACCGAGGCCACGGGCGAAAGGAAAACCCGGTCCCTCCTGCACCAGAACGCGACATAGGGGGTAGCCAATGCAACCTGCAGACAAGAAAATCGCATCCCGTCATCGATCTGCGAAGCCTCCTATATCTGACCATTTGCGCTTCATTCTCTCCTGGGCGTCCGATCCGCTGCGGGTGGCCGCGATCGTGCCGTCGGGCGCGGTGCTTGCCGCGCTTCACGCGCGACATCTCGGTTCACGATGCGCCGGTCGTGGAGTTCGGGCCCGGGACCGGCGTCTTCACACGTGAGCTTATCGGTCGGGGTATCGAAGCGGCAGACCTGACGCTGGTGGAATACCGGGGTGATTTCGTGGCTCTTCTTCGGGACCGATTCCCTGGAGCACGGATACTTCACGCCGACGCGGCACGGATATCCGCCACCAATCTCTTTCCGGTCAGACAGGCGGGTGCCGTCGTCAGCGGCCTTGGGCTTTTGTCCATGCCCCCTCCTACCGTGAAAGCCATCTTACGGAACGCGTTCGAATGCATGCGCGCTGATGGAAACTTCTATCAGTTCACCTACGGTTTCCGCTGCCCGGTCTCCCGGTCCATCCTCACCGAGCTCGGACTGCAGGCACGGCGGATCGGCGGCACAATGCGAAACCTGCCGCCTGCCTCGGTTTATCGCATAAGCCGACCAACACCCTTCCTTTATCCACAGAAGAGTATTCATCCATGATAGACTGGACCGCCGCCGACATCCCAGGACAAGATGGACGTCGGGCCATCGTGACGGGCACGGGAGGGATTGGCCTTGAAACGGCGCTTGCGCTTGCGCGGGCAGGGGCGGATGTGATCCTCGCCGGTCGATCCCTGACGAAGGGTCATGCGTCGATCAAGAAGGTGCGATCCTTGGTTCCGGAAGCGAAAATCAGGTTCGAACATGTCGATCTGGCCCATCTGGCCTCGATCGCGGCCTTTGGCGTTCGGATGCACGGCAGCCATGAAAGCCTCGATCTGCTCATCAACAACGCCGGTGTGATGACGCCCCCCACACGGCAGGAAACAAGTGACGGGTTCGAATTGCAGCTGGGCACGAACCATCTGGGGCATTTTGCCCTGACAGCTCGTCTTCTGCCTTTGCTGCGCCGGGGCAAGCACCCTCGGGTTGTTTCGCTGGGCAGCGTCGCCGCCCGGAGTGGACGTATCGACTTCGACGACCTCAATGCTACGCAGGGCTATCGTCCGATGCCCGCCTACAGCCAGTCGAAACTTGCCTGTCTGATGTTCGCTTTCGAATTGCAACGTCGCAGCCTTGTCCGTGGCTGGGGCATCACGAGTGTCGCAGCTCATCCCGGCATATCGCGAACCGACCTGCTTCTGAATTCGGCCGGAAAATGGGACATCAGTCGCGTCCTGCGAACAACCTTACCGTTCCTGTTCCAACCTGCGGAGCAGGGCGCGCTGCCGATCCTGTTCGCCGCGACGTCATTCGATGCAGAACCCGGCGGGTATTACGGCCCGGACAAGCTGGGGGAAACGCGCGGCCGTCCCGCACGATCCCGGATTCCGGCCCTTGCAGCCGACAAGGCGGTTGCTGCAAGGCTGTGGGAGGTTTCCGAAAAACTGACGGGCGTCAGCTTCATGAAGGCCATGCTGCCCGCGCGTGACGCCTCAGGCGGTGGAAGCGGGTCATGATGGCACACCGCCAAAAGTCCGTATGTACCTCGCAGCTTGCAGGATGACGACATTCGTCCCGTGATCGTCATTGCACCCTCCGGGAACAACGCGATGGATCCCCGACGACTTGGAAGACCCACGTGCGTCAGGTGCCATGGATCCGGAACCACCGTCACAAGAACCCTATGAGCCGTCTGCGTTTCAAAACCTTCAACGGATGGTGCAGCAAACGGAAACGCCCCTCGTTTTTGAAGCCTTAAGGACGATGCCATGTTATCTAGGCAAGGAGGCGCTTTATCACGGCCAGATCTGGCATGCGTAGGCGCTTGCCCAAGATTGCCTGGACAATTGACCGTCTAGCCAGCCCCCGGTCCAGTAAGCGTCAAGCCATCCCGCGCCGTAAAGAACGGGTGCGATGGTCCAACCCTGTGCGCCTTGCCAGAAATGCGGACCCGTCAGACCTGAACGCCGCAGTCCGTTCTGTCCCGCAGCCGACCGCCCGCGCCACGTGGATGCGGCGACCGGCTTCTTGCAGTGTTTCGGAGAGCCTCGAGCCAATGGCTTTCCGACATGCGCCTGGCGGGCACTTTCGCGCCCGCCGCCTCGTTCAGTTGCGGATATCTACCGTCGCCCTCATCTGTTTAGTCGACGCGGACTTCATTATTCTCTACCACGTTCTGATAGGCGACGAGGTCGAGAAAGGCCTCTGCCTCGACCACCACTCCGTCCTCGAGACGGAAAATCCAGACAAATTGGTTATTGTAGGGTGCGCCCGACGTCGTCGTGGCCGATCCGTCGAAGCGAACGATCACCCGGTCCTCGAAGGCCCAGATATGGTGAACCTCGGGGACGACCGGTTGTGACAGCCGGTCGACCAAGGGCAGGGACGCCTCGTCGAGGAAGGAGTCGCGCCCTGTGTAGGTGCCCGCGACCGGACCGGAACCGGGGATCGTCCAGACGATATCCGGCGAAAGGATGTCAAACACGCTGCCGGTTCCTGCGGCCCAGGCGGCAAAGGCTTTCTGAACGATTGCCGTGTTCGTCGCCTCGGCATCGTCAGGATTGGCGGTGGCTGCGGCTCCAGTCGCATTCAGCAAAAGGGAGGCTGCTGCCGTTGCAGCCAGAATGACGTGTTTCATCGGATTGTCCTGTCGGGGGTTGGGCCGCCGTATGGCTATGGCGGATGCTTGGGTCAAAGTTCGCGGAAGAAGACCATTCCGCCGTGATGCAGCGTGTTGATGTCCACGAACTCGCCATCGGCTGTGAAGCCGGAGTCGTCCCAGTAGAAGATCTTGTCCCCGGTGACTTCGTAGCGCCCCACATAGGCGCTTTGCCGGGTGCCGCGCGCTTCGTCGTAGCGCCCCTCTGGCAGAAGCTCCTGCCGGATTCGACCGTCGCCCGTCACCCACATGCCGACATAAGGATGGGACTGCGAGTCGCTTGCGTCATGTTGCACTTCGGCCTCCGCCTGGTTTGCATGTGCAGGTGCGACCGGAACTGCGCAAGACATCGTCTGCAGCCTCTGACCGGCATCCGCCGCGGGATCGCACAACGCGGCGGTTGTCGGGTGAGCGAAAGCGGCGCCCGAAACGAAAAGAAGGGTTGGGATCATCTTATCCTCCGAAATAAGGGGTGCTGCCGGTCGGCACCGTGTCGCCTTCGGGCGGAAACCCGTTCAAAGCGTTCGGGTGGGGCGGATGACGATCTCGTTCACATCCACGTCTTCGGGCTGTTCCAGGGCGAACCGGACGGCGCGGGCGATGGCATCGGGCTTCAGGGCGATGGCGCGGTAGGTCTTCATGTCTTTCGCCGCGACGGGATCGGTGATGCTGTCGGCCAACTCGCTTTCCACCACGCCGGGGTGAATGCAGGTGACGCGGATGTCGGGATGTTCCTGCCGCAGCCCATCGGAAATCGCGCGGACAGCATATTTTGTCGCGCAGTAGACCGCCGCAGTGGGCACCACCGACAATGCCCCGACCGAACCGATATTGATGATATGGCCCGATCCCCGCCGTGCCATCTCCGGAAGCACAGCGGCGATGCCGTAAAGGACACCCTTGATGTTCACGTCCACCATTCGATCCCATTCCGCGACCTTCATCGAGGACATGAGCGACAGCGGCATCACTCCGGCGTTGTTGATGATGGCATCCACACGACCCCATTCGGCCCGCGCCGCATCCGCAAATGCTGCGACGTCGTCGGCGCATGTCACGTCCAGCTCTCGGAAATGGACATTGCCGCCCAGTTCGGCCACCAGCGCCGCCAGACGATCAGTGCGCCGCGCGCCGATCATCAGCTTCGCGCGTGTCGCGGCAAGTTCGCGCGTGATGCCCTCGCCGATGCCGCTGGATGCGCCGGTGATCAGTATGACCTTGTCCATTTTCGTCTCCTTCATGGCTGGGATGAAGGTAGACAGGCTGACGTGGTCGCGGTATCCGCTCCTTGTTCGACAAAGTGTCCAGCATGGCTAACCAATGGACTTCAATCTCCTGCGCATCTTTCTGGCCGTGGCACAGGCCGATAACTTTTCAGCCGCCGCCGAACGGCTGGGCGTGACCCGGTCCGCCGTCAGTCAAGGCATCCGTCGGCTGGAGGATGAGCGCGGGGTCGCCCTTGTTCATCGCACCACCCGCAGCGTCCGCCTGACCGAGGCGGGCGCAGCCTTCCATGCCGCCATCGCCAATCCATACGACGAGATCACCGCGGCCCTCGACAACCTGGCCACCGACACCCCGCGCGGCACGCTGCGCATCGCTGTAACCTCCATCGCGGATCGGTTCCTGTCTGGTCCGCTGGTCGCCAGCTTCATTGATGCCTATCCGCAGATCTCGCTGGACATCACCGTGACGGACGCCGAATTCGATATTGTCGCGGAAGGGTTCGATGCGGGCGTCCGCTTGGGGGAAGTTATCACTCAGGACATGATCGCCGTGGCGTTGACTGGGGAACAGCGTCAGGTCGCCGTCGCCGCGCCTGCCTACCTTGCGGAACATGGCACCCCTGCACATCCCCGAGATCTGATGACCCATCGCTGCATCGGTTGGAGGCCCGCCCCCGAACGAGCACCTTATCGATGGGAGTTCGAGGAGGACGGGCGTGCCTTCGACGTGGCTGTGCCCGCGCATCTGACGACAAACGACATGCAGCTGATGATCCGAACGGCGCTCGCCGGTGGTGGCATCACCTTCGGGATGGAAGAAACCTTTCTGCCCCATCTCGCAGCTGGCAGTCTTGTCTCGATCCTAGATCCCTTCCTGCCTCCCTTTGCGGGGTTTTTCCTGTTCTATCCCGGCAGGCGCAACATCTCGCCCAAACTTCGGGCGATGATCGAACATGTGCGAAGGTTCAGATCAAATTCCGCATCCGCAACCGAACGGCTGAGGGCAGCAACCTGAACGTGTTGGATGGGTGTGATGTACGTTCGTACGGCGGGTGGTGAGCGCCGAAGTTGTTGTGGCGTCGAAGCTCAATGCGCTGACCACAGGCACGTATGTTCTGACATACGCAATCGATCGCAAGCACAGCATGCGTGTAGATCCGGGATTTCCCGGATGCGATGCAAGGAGTGACGGCGCCGTTCAACCCTGCGCGGTCGGCCGCAGGACGATGTCGCCCACGTCCACAGCAGCGGGCTGATCAATGGCAAAACGGATGGCCGCCGCCACGGCTTCGGGCGGCAATGCAAGGTCCGCCATGCCGGAGTGAGCGTTCGCCTTGACGTCCGGATCGGTGATGCCGGCGGTAAACTCCGTGGCAACGTAACCAGGAGAGATGCCGGTGACGCGCAGATGCGGACCGGCTTCCTGACGCAATCCTTCCATCAGCGTCCTCACCGCATTCTTCGTCGCGGCATAGACCGCCTGGGTGGGAACCACCCGGAGGCCGGCGGTGGAGATCACTGTCACGAACTGCCCGCTTCCCTGCCGGCGAAACACCGGCAGCGCCGCTCCGATACCGTGCAGCACCCCTTTCAGGTTGACGTCGACCATCATCGCCCAGCCGTCCTCGTCCAGCTTGTCGAGCGCGGAGATCGGCCCGGCGCCGGCGTTGGACACGAAAACGTCGAGACGCCCGAATCGATCCAGCGCCAGATCCACCAAGGCACCGACCGCTCCGCGGTCCCGCACGTCCACAGAAAGCCCCGCCGCCCGGCCGCCCGCCGTCTCGATCTCCGTCACCAGCGCCTCGATCCTGTCGATCCTTCGCGCGCCCAGCACCACGATGGCGCCCCTTGAGGCGAGATCAAGCGCCGTCGCCCGTCCGATCCCGCTGCTCGCTCCCGTGATGATCACGACCTTGTCTTTCAGATGATCCATCTGCCTGCCTCTTGCTTGGATTGCTTCGTGTCAGATATGACGGGGATACCGCGGATCGATGGGCCATCATCCGCATTCCTGTCGCGATCGTCCGTCATGACCGATGCTCTCAGTTCCGTTCTGTCGCTTCTCGACGTCGGGAGCGCACGCGTCACCCGCTTCGAGGCCGCAGGGGATTGGGCTTTCCGTTTTCCGTCAAGGGACGCTTTGAAATTTGCGGCTGTGCGCCGCGGCGCGTGCTGGATGGTGCAGGACGATCGACCCCCGATACGGCTGGAGACGGGGGACGTGTTCCTGCTCACGCACAGCCCGTCCTATGTCCTGGGCAGCGATCCTTGCCTGCCCCCGTCCGACGGGTTGCGTCTTTACGACGGGGGCCGCGCGGACGAGGCCCGCCACGGCGGGGACGATGTCGCCTGCGTCGCCGCCACCTTCCGCATCGCCCCGCTTCACGAAAGGCTCCTGACAGACGCACTTCCGCGGGTGCTGGTGGTTCGACGACATTCGGTCGTGGCACCCGCGCTTTGTGCAAGCCTCGAACTTCTTGATCAAGAAATGGCGTTCGGAGGGATGGGATCGGCCCTCATGCGCAGCCATCTTACAAGCATGATGCTGATCCAGCTGCTTCGCGCATTCACGAGCCTTCAGTCGGACCACGACCATCCCCCGCAGCGCGGATCGTGGATCGCGGCGCTGGCCGATCGCCGGTTGGCACTGGCGCTCGACGCGATGCATGGCAATCCCGGCGGTCGGTGGACTGTCGCAGGATTGGCCGCCTTGGCCGGCATGTCGCGCACGAGCTTCGCAGAACGCTTCCGCGCGGCGACGGGCGTCGCACCGATGGAGTATCTGCTGCGGCTGCGAATGCGGTCCGCCGAGGCCATGCTCGCCCAAGGTGTTCCTCCCGGGGAGGTGGCGTCACGTCTCGGCTACGGCTCCGCGAGCGCATTTGGAGCGGCCTTCCGCAGGGTGACAGGCCGAACACCTCGCGCCGCGGCAAAGGCTCCGCGTATCTAGGCGGTACCAGATCAGTTCAAGAGTCAGATCATGATGAGCGCTCGCCCGCTTACGACTTTTATTGTGATAACCAAGCTTATGTGATGAGATGGCATATCTTGCCGAGATTATGTAGTTTCGACTCGAAGCAGACGTCTACGCTCGAAGCGAAAGTTACGAAATGTGGCTCGAAAACATATATCCTCTACGAGGACAACCTCGCCACAACAGTTATCATAGGGGATGGCCCGATACAGGAGATCAAGCATGGCCTAGGGGTCTCTTATCGCGGCCGGTTTTTTTGGAAGTCGTTTTGGCGTTCTTCAGGGGCGTTGTTGCAAAACGCGGCGTGCCGCGGGATTCACGCGGCCGGGTTGGTAGAGTAAGCGTCTCGGCATGAGCAAGCCCGAAGCTGTCCGCTACCGCACGACGAACTGGAAGTCCTACAACAAGGCCCTAAGGCGGCGCGGATCACTGCTGATCTGGCTGGACAAGGACATGGTCTGGCTGGCCCACAAGGCGGGGCGTCCTGGTCGTCCGCCGGTGTTCTCTGATGCAGCGATCCAGTTCTGCCTGATGGTGAAGGTGCTGTTTAGCCTACCACTCCGGCAAATAATCGGGATGGTGGCCAGCATCCGGGAGATGGCCAGGCTCGATTGGCCGGTGCCGGACTTTTTCACACTGAGCCGCAGACAGAAGACCCTTGCTGTTCAGATCCCCCACCGCCGCAGACTGGGGCCGCTGAACCTGCTGGTCGACAGCACCGGGATCAAGTTCCTGGGCGACGGGGAATGGCTGGCGCGCAAGCACGGCACCCACCGCAGACGCCAATACCGCAAGGTTCATCTGGCGATGGACACGGCCACTGGCGACATCCTCGCGGGGGAGTTCACCTCAAGCCGCGAAGGCGACAGCCCTGTGCTGCCGGATCTGCTGGATCAGATTCCGGCCGATGAACAGGTCGGCACCGTGACCGGCGACGGCGCCTTTGACACCCGCCGGTGTCACACCGCAATCGTCGATCGCGGCGGCACGGCCATCATCCCTATCCGCAGGAACGGACGCCTCTGGAAGGAGAACTGCCCGGCCGCCCGTGCCCGCAACGACATCCTTCGGGCGAGCAAACGTTTTGGGCGAGCCAACTGGAAGCATTGGGCCGGCTATCACGCGCGAAGTCGGATCGAGGCAAGAATGTGCTGCCTCAAATCCTTCGGCGAGCGGATCGCCCCAAGAGACCCCGACCGCCAGACCGCTGAGATCCACATCCGCATCGCCCTCATAAACCGCTTCAACGCGCTCGGCACCGGCGAGACCGAACGCGTGGCCTGAGGCTGGCGGGGTAAGGGGACGTCACGCTGCAACGCAGAGTTCTGCAACAATGCCTTCTTCATGAAGAAGTCCGCAGGGTTCACCCAGATCACTCCGACTGGCGTTACCATCGTCACGATGATGACCAGCTTTGGGCTCTTGTCCGTTGCGATGAAAATCCTCCCGCTTGGCACGATCTACACGATCTGAACCGGCATTGGTGGTGGGCGCATTTGTCCTCGGCATCGCGGTTCTGGGCGAAGCCATGACCGTGGCGCGGGTGATCGCTGCGCTTCTGATCGTCAACGGCATCGTCACGACGAAGCTGGCCAGCTTACATCGACGCGGAGTGAATGGTGGCTCCCCATGATTCAGGAAACGCACCTCAACGGCGTGTTGCTGGCCGCCTGCCTTATTGCCGCGCGCGGCGGCTCCACCGAAGCACGATGTGGACGATCAGGCCGAACATGAGGCTCCAGAACCCCGCGCCCAGGCCGAACAGGCTCATCCCCGAGGCCGAGACGGCGAAGGTCGTGAGGGCGGCGTCGCGTTCCTGAGGATCGCCGAGCGCGCCCGCAAGAGCCGTCGCAATGGTGGGAAAGAGTGCCAGACCCGCAAGGGTGACGATCAGCTCGGGCGGCAGCGCGGCAAACACGCCAAGAACCGTGGCCGAGATCGATCCCAGCAGCAGATAGATCGCCCCGCCCGACAGGCCCGCGATGTAACGCCGTCCCGGATCGGGATGGGATTCAGGCCCTGTGCAGATGGCTGCGGTGATCGCGGCCAAGTTCAGACCATGACAGCCAAAGGGGGCAAGGATCATTGAGGCCGTCGCGCTCCAGCCGATCAGGGGACGCGCGTCGGGACGGCGATAGCCGCTTTCGCGCAACACGGTCAGGCCCGGCATCCACTGCCCGGTCAGCGCGACCACGACCAGTGGAAGGCTGATGCCAATGAGAGCTTGCAGCGAGAATTCGGGTGCGGTGAACACTGGCAGGGTCAACGACAGGGCCGCTTGCGGCGCAGCCAAATCACCGGACAGGGCGGTGACGGCACATCCGGCCACCAGCACCGCAACGACGGCGTATCGGGGGAACAGGCGCCGCCCCAGAAAGAAAGCCACCGACATCGCCCCAACCAACCCCGGACGAAGGGGCAGGACTGCGAACACTTCGACCGTAAAGCTGAACAGGATGCCCGCCAGCATCGCGGCAGTGATCCCTCGGGGGAGCGCGCGGACCAGCCGGTCGAACACGCCGCTGAACGCGATCAGCAAGATCGCGACACTGGCAAGGATATAGGCGCCCAATGCCTCGGCGAAGGACACCGTGGGAAGAAGCGTCACCAGAAGGGCCGAGCCGGGGGCGTTCCAAGCGATGATCACGGGAACGCGGTAGCGCAGGCTCAGCGCGATGCCCAGCACTCCGCTGCCAATGGAAATGGCCCAGACCCAGGATTCAAGCAGCGCGGGGGGCATCCCCCGCGCTGCCTGAAACACGATGACCAGCGGCCCTGCGTAAGAGATCAGCGTTGAGATGATCCCTGCAAGAACGGCAGACAGGGACGCGTCCTTGGCAAGTGACTTTCCGGCGGGACCTGCGGCGTCAGACACGGGCAAGCGTCACCGGCTCTGGCATCCCTGCCCGATTGCGGAGGGCGAAGACGGACATCGCGACAACAGATACCGCCGCAGGGATCGCGAAGATCAGGAAGTTCTGCTGCAGTGGCAGCCCGGTCGCCAGCAGCATTCCCCCAAAGGTAGGCCCTACGATGGCCCCAACGCGCCCAACGCCCGAGGCCCAACCAAGTCCGGTGGAGCGGACGGACATGTTGTAAAGCTGTGCAACACTGGCATAAAGCAGGATTTGCGTGCCGATGGTGGTGGCCCCGGCCACGAAGACCATCAGGAACAGCGCCGGCACCGGAAGGTTCATCCCGATCAGCGCGATCGACACCGTTGCGGCCGCAAAGAAGCCGACGACCACCCGCGGAAGACCGAAACGATCCCCTAAGCGGCCGCCTAGGATCGCCCCCGCCATCCCCCCGAAGTTCAGAGAGAAGAGGCTCAGCAGGCTCGCTTTCTGGGCGTAACCCGCCTCCTGCAGTACCTTCGGCAGCCAGGAAGACAGCAGATAGACCAGCAACAGGCAGCAGAAGAACGAGATCCAGAGCATCACGGTCCGCAGGGCCCGCTGATGGCGGAACAGTTCCAGCACCGAGGCCGAGGTCCCCTTCACTTCGGTGAAGACAAGATGGTCATCGGCTTCCAAACGATGGCGGGGTGCGACGCGGGCGAAGATGGTGCGCGCCTCGTCCTGCTTTCCCTGCCGGATCAGGAAACCGAGGGATTCCGGCAGGAACCACAGGATGAAGGGCAGCATCAGCAGCGGAATGCCGGCGATCAGGAACATCGGTTGCCAGCCGTATTGCGGGATAAGCCAGATGCCAAGCGAGGCCGCGACCATGCCACCCACAGAATAGCCCGAGAACATGAGCGCGACCATTGTGCCGCGCAGCCGCTTGGGTGCGTATTCGTTCATCAGCGCGACCGCGTTGGGCATCAGCCCCCCGCAACCAAGGCCGGCAATGAAGCGGCAGATCTTGAACTGGTCCGGGTTGTCGGCAAAACCGGTCGCGATCGTGGCCAGCGTGAACAGCGCAAAGCTGATCCCGATACCCTTCTTGCGGCCGATGCGGTCGGCCAGGGGGCCGAAGATCAGGGCGCCGAACATCATCCCGAACAGCGCCCAGGCCTGAAGCGCCCCGGCCTGGGGATTGGTCAGCCCCCATTCACGGATCAGCGTCGGCAACACCGTCCCGGCCACGAAGACGTCGTAGCCGTCAACGATCAGCAGGGTGCCGCACAGTGCGACGACCCTCCATTGGAAACGCCCGAACGGGCTTTCGTCTATCGCGTCATTCATGTCGATGTTGCGCAACTTTATTCCTCCCCGAATAGATGCGGCGCGTTGTAGTTATTCTCGTTCAGCCAAGGTCCCCTCCGGCCACGGGCAGGATGTCCCCGGTGATGTACGAAGCCTCGTCCGAGGCGAGAAAGAGGATTGGCGCGACCTGTTCCTCGATCGTCCCGTAGCGGTTCATGAAGGTTGAGCCCTTCACCTGTTGCACGACCTCGGCCATCCATGCCTTCTCTGCCTCGGTGTCGCCCGCAGCGTTGCGCGGGATGCGGCGGGGTGGCGCTTCGGTGCCGCCCGGGGCCGTGGCCACGACGCGGATGTTGTGCCCCGCCACTTCCATCGCCAACGCTTGCGTGATGGCGTTGATTCCGCCTTTCGCGGCGGAATAGGGCACGCGGTGGATGCCCCGCGTCGCGTTGGACGAGACGTTGACGATGCAGCCCGCACCGCGACTGAACAGATGCGGCAGAACTGCCCGGCAACCGTAAAGCGTCGGCATCAGAGAGCGGCGGATCTCGGCGTCGATCTGCTCCGGCTCGAATTCAACAAAGGGGCGCATGCGGATCGCCCCTCCCACGTTGTTGATCAGGATGTCGATGCCGCCGAACGTCTCGGCGGCAAAGCGCATGGCGACCGCCGCCCCTTCCCACGTTTCCAGGTCACAGCGGAAGGCGGAGGTTTCGCCGTCGGCCTCGGCCGCAACCTCGGCTACGAAGTCAGCGCGGTCCACGAAGACGACGCGCCCCCCTTCCTGTGCCGCGCGCAGGGCGACGGCGCGGCCGATGCCTTGCGCAGCACCGGTGACGACCAGGACCTTGCCGTTGAACCGGCCGGGAAAGAACGCCCCGCTCATGCCGTTTCCAGCACGGCGTTGGGGGTGAACTTTTCGTAGTGGAAGTTGGCGGGTCGGATGCCCGTTTCGTCGAAATGCCGCCGCACGGCGTCGACCATCGGCGGCGGGCCACACAGATAGGCGTCGAAATCAGGCCCGAGATCGTTTGGCATGTGCTGCGTCACCCATCCCTTGCGCGGGTGGCTCGACGCCTCGTCCGCCACCACCGTGGCATAGGTGAAGTTTGGCAGGCGGCGGGTGAAGGCCTCCAATTCCTCAAGCAGAACAAGATCAAGGTCGCGGGTCACGCCATAGATCAGGTGGATCTTCTGGGCGTGGCCCGCCTGGGCCAGAACCTCCAGCATCGACAGGAACGGCGCAAGACCCGTGCCCCCCGCCAGCATCAGCAGCGGCCGGCGCACCTCGCGCAGATAGAAGCTGCCCATCGGGCCGGTCAGCTTCAGCGCGTCGCCGGCCTGCGCCTGCGCCAGCCACTCGCTCATCGCGCCGCCGGGGATCATCTTGATCAGGAAGCCCATCCGGTCCGCGCCGGGGGCCGAGCTGAAGGAATAGGACCGCTGCACCCCCCGCCCCGGGATCGCCATGTTCATGTACTGTCCCGGAAGGAATGTCGGCGTCGTGCCGCCCGCCATGTCCAGTTCCAGGACGATCGCCGCGTCGGCATGTCGTTCGATCTTCGCGACCGTCGCCTCGTAAGTCTGCATCGCCGTCTTGCACGCGGTCGAACTTGTCGGCACGCTGAGGACGCAGTCGCTGGATGGGATCATCTGGCAGGTCAGCACCAGTCCTTCGGCCGCCTCGTCCTCGGTCAGCGCATCCTCGATGAAGTCGTCGCCCAGATCGTAGCGGCCACTTTCGGCGCGGCACTTGCAGGTGCCGCAGACGCCGTCCGAACAATCCATCGGAAGGTTGATTTTGTTGCGGTAAGCCGCGTCCAGCACCTTCTCGTTGGGTTTGCAGTCAATGAATCGGGTGACGCCGTCCTCGAAGTTCAGCGCGATGTTGTAGCTGTCCATGAAAGACCCTCCTCAAGGTCCCGTCACGCGTGACGATGCGGCCGGGCCGCAGGTCAGATGTGGTAGACGTCGATCACCTGACGGATGTAGTCGTTCTTCAGCACCACCTTCTTCGCCGCGATCTGCACCCCTTCGGGATTGCGGCGAAGGGTGACAAAGATCGTGCCGAAGAACTGGTCCGTCGTCTTGTAGCGGTGGTTCAGCGTCAGGAAGTTGTACCGAAGGTCCACCTCGTCGCCGCGGGTGGCCAGGATCTCCACATTGCTGACGTTGTGGCTGGTGCGCGGTTCAGGGGTGGAGGCGCCGGAGCGTTCCGTCTTGATGCGGAACACCCGATCCTCCAGCCCGCCGCGATTGGGATAGTAGATCAGCGACACCTGCGAATGCGGATCCTCGGTCAGCTGATCGTCATCGTCCCAGCAGGGCATCCAGAAAGGGGCGTCGACGCTGTAGCAGGTCAGCCAGTCGTCCCACTGACGGTCGTCCAGCAACCGCGCCTCCCGGTACAGAAAGGCGCAGGCTTCATCGCGGGAAATGGTCATGCCGAAACCCCCGCCTTTTCAGCCGCCAAGGCGCGCTTCATCACGTCGGCCCAGTATTCGTGCTGGCGAACGAACAATCCCTCATCCTCGCTCCGTTCCCCGGACAGGAGAGGCTTGAGGCCCATGCGGCGCGCGTTCTCGTCGGGTCCGTCAATCCACAGCGGTGCCCCGCGCGACATGTCGTTCCACAAGGCGGCCGTGCCGGCATAGCCCTGCTGGCAGGCTCGGAACTCCTCCAGATCGTCCGAGGTGCCCATGCCGGAGACGTTGAAGAAATCCTCGTACTGGCGGATGCGCAGGGCCCGGTCCTCAGCGCTTTCCCCCTTGGGGGCGAAGCAGAAGATGCTGATCTCGGTCTTGTCGACGCTGATGGGGCGCGTCACGCGGATCTGCGTGCTGAACTGGTCCATCAGGAAGACGTTGGGATAGATGCACAGGTTGCGCGTCTGGTTGACGATGAAGCCGGCCTTGTCCGCGCCGACGCGGGCCGCGATTTCCTCGCGCGCGCCGTAGACTGGCCTCACCTCGGGGTTCATCGTGTTGGTCCAAAGCAGGATGTGCCCGTTTTCGAACCCGTAGACGCCAGCGACCGAACGGCTCCACCCGTTCGCATCCACGGCCTTCGTCCCGACCTCGTTCCGGCGGCCCATGGTCGCCTGATAGTTCCAGTGGACGGAACTGACATGATAGCCGTCGCACCCGTTCTCCATCTGGAGCTTCCAGTTGCCGTCATAGATGTAGGAGGAGTTGCCGCGCAGAACCTCTAGCCCGTCGGGGGCCTGGTCCACGATCTGGTCGATGATGACCTTCGTTTCGCCCAGGAAATCTTCAAGGGGCGCGACATCAGGATTGATGCTGCCGAACAGGAAGCCGCGGTAGCTTTGGAAGCGCGCCACGCGGCGCAGATCGTGCGAGCCGTCCTTGGCGAAACCCTCGGGGTACTGCGTCGTTTTCTCGTCCTTCACCTTCAGCAGCTTGCCGGTGTTGGAGAACGTCCAGCCGTGGAAGGGGCAGGTGAAGCTGCCCTTGTTGCCATGCTTGCGGCGGCAGATCATCGCGCCACGATGGGCGCAGGCGTTGATGACGGCGTTCAGCGTGCCCGTCTTGTCACGCGTGATGACCACCGGCTGACGGCCGATATAGGTGGTGTAGTAGTCGTTGTTCTCGGGGATCTGGCTTTCATGGGCCAGATAGACCCAGTTCGCCTCGAAGATGTGCTTCATCTCCATCTCGAAAAGGTCGGCGTTGGTGAAGATGTCGCGGCGGCAGCGGAAGACGCCGGCCTCCTTGTCGTCCTGCACGGCGGTGGCCAGCAGGTGATCGAGATCGCGGGCTTTGTCGATGATAGCGGACATGGCTACTCCTCCGTTCGCGGCCAGGGACCGCGGGTGGAAAATAAGGTTCAGCTTGTCGTGGGCGGTCGGCGGTGCCCACAGAAGGCACCGCCGGACAGGGGTCAGGCCGCAGCGCGCTTGCGCAGTTCGTTGGCCTGATTGTCGATCCCGTTCACCAAGGCGGTCAGGCGGATGTCGAACGCGATTTCGGCGAAGGGGCCGTCCAGGTCGTTCGCGCGGATACTTTCCGCGTCCGAACGTTCGATCACCTTGGGAACCAGACCGTCGCGGGTCGCATAGGCGAAGTCGTCGTTGATCAGCGGATCGCCGTCGATGTTGATCTGCGTCGTCAGCTTGCGGTGCCCGTCGGCGCTGATGAAGAAGTGGATGTGCGCCGGACGCTGGCCGTGGCGGCCAAGGGCCGACAGCAGCTGTTCGGTCGGGCTTCCGGGCGGAACGCCATAACCGCTGGGCAGGATACTGCGGAACCGGTAACGACCTTCGGCATCCGTGATGATCGTGCGGCGCATGTTGAAGGGCGCCTGCTTGCCCGTCGGATCAAAGTGGGAATAGAAGCCGCGCGTGTCGCAGTGCCAGACTTCCACCATCGCGCCCGGCAACGGGGCACCGTCCGCCCCGAAGACCGTCCCGTGCATCACAAGCGTGTGGCCATTGGTGTCGGTGCCGTCGTCCAGACGGGCAAATCCCTCGGATATGGGCGCGCCCGCGACGTACAGGGGGCCCTCGATCGTGCGGGGAGTTACGTTGGTGATGCCAAGGGATTCGTCGATCGCGTCCAGGCGTTCGTCGATGAAGTGATCCAGCCCCAGCCCGGGAGAGATCAGGCCCGCCTGCCCGGCCGCGCCGATCTCGTTCAGCCAAGCCACGCCGATCCAGTACTCATCCGGCGTGATGTCCAGATCGTCGATGGCGCGGAACAGGTCGCTCATCAGCCGATGCACGATCTGCTTGATCCGGGGGTTGCCTTCGTCGTTCTGAAGCCCGCTGAGGACCTGCAGAAAATCCTGGATCTCCGGCTTGTCGAAAATCTTAACGCTCACGGTCGTTCCTCCTCTTGCTTGCCTTGATGCCGCAGCGCCCCCAGCTCCCCCCGGGTTACGCGCGAAATCCGTCTAGGTGTCGTCGTCACGGATCGAGGACGGGTGCCGCAGCAGCGGCGTCACCTCGATCTGCATGTATTTGAACAGCGGCAGCCCCGTCAGGACCGCGTGCAACGCGTCATTGTCCTTCACGTCGATGATGCTGTAATTCGCGTAGGCCCCGGCGATCCGCCAGATGTGCCGCCATGTCCCCTCGCGCTGAAGCTCTTGTGAATAGGCCTTTTCCCGGGCGACGATGTCGGCGGCCTCCTCAGGCGGGAGGGTGTCGGGGATGTTGACGATCATCTTGACGTGGAACAGCATGATCGTCCCTCACTTCGACAGGTTGATTTTGCGGAAACCGTCGCGGGCGAAGAAGGCCACGCGATCCTCGTCCAGGGCGAGTCCGAGGCCCGGGCCATTTGGAACGGTCAGTTCGAACTCGCTGTAGTCCAGCGGCGTTTCCAGTATCTCTTCCGTCAGCAGCAAAGGACCGAAAAGTTCCGTCCCCCATTGCAGGTTCGCGAACGTGGAAAAGACGTGGGCCGAGGCCACGGTGCCCACGGCGCCTTCGAGCATCGTTCCGCCATAAAGGGCGATCCCGGCGGCATCCGCGATAGCGGCCACGCGCTGCGCGCCGTAAAGGCCGCCGCTTTGCTCGATCTTGACGGCAAAGACGTCCGCGCCGTCGGCGCGGGCGACGGCGAAGGCGGACTCGGGGCCGTGCAGTGATTCGTCAGCCATCAAAGCGACCGGGAAGCGGCGCATCAACCGTCCAAGAGCCGCCGCCGAAGCGACGGGTTGCTCCACCAACTCACATCCTGCATCGGCGAGAGCGGCGAGGCCGAAGGCCGCGTCGCCCTCGCTCCAGGCCATGTTGACGTCCACGCGGACCGCCCCACGATCGCCCAAGGCCCGCTTGATGGCGGCCACATGGGCGATATCTTCGCGGATCGGCTTGGCGCCGATCTTCAGCTTGAAGATCCGGTGCCGGCGCAAATCCAGCATCCGCTCCGCCTCGTCGATGTCCCGCGCGGTGTCGCCCGAAGCCAGGGTCCATGCCACCGGCAGTCGATCGCGCTGCCGCCCGCCCAGCAACTCGCTGATCGGCACGCCAAGCCGCTTGCCCTGCGCGTCCAGCAGCGCCGTCTCCACGGCGCTTTTGGCAAAACGGTTTTCCTTCACCATCTTGCCAAGGCGCGCCATCAGGGCCTGCACCCGCGTTGCATCCTGCCCAGCCATCACGGGGGCGAAATAGGTGTCAATCGACAGCTTCATGCCTTCGGGGCTTTCGCCGCCATAGGCCAGACCGCCGATGGTCGTCCCTTCGCCCACGCCAACGATGCCGTCGCTGCAATGGATCCGTACCAGCATCAGCGTCTGGCCGTTCATCGTCGCCACGGAAAGCTTGTGCGGCCGGATCGTCGGAAGATCGACGAGCACGGTCTCCACCCGCTCCACGACGGGCGACAGGATGTGGCTCGAGGCCTGGGGATGAAATGTCTTATTCATGTCACACAAGGTGCAGGACAGGACCGCTTGTGTCTAAGACAATTTGGGTAGAGTATCATACCCGCAGGGTATTCAAGCTGGCTGCGCCACAGTCCTTTCGGAAAGCCAGCCCTGTTCTACGCAGTGCCCGTCTGTCCGCCGCACAGTCACATGCAGGTATGGTATGGATCTTCGCCAACTCCGGTACTTCATCGCGGTCGCGCGGGAACGGAACTTCACGCGCGCGGCCGAAGCCCTTCACATGGCCCAGCCACCGCTGAGCCGCCAGATCCAGCTGCTGGAGGAAGAGCTGGGCGTTCCCCTTCTGCACCGCAAAAGCCGGCCCGTCCGCCTGACGGATGCCGGTCGCCTGTTCTACGAGCAGGCGCTTCAGATCCTCAGCCGGGTGGAGCAGATGCAGGCTGCCACCCGCCGCATCGGCATGAATCGCAGCAGCGTGCTGTCGATCGGCTTCGTCCCCTCCACCCTCTACGGCGGCCTGCCCCCCCTGGTCCGGAACCTGCGCGAGCTTGCCCCTCATCTCGACATTCAGCTTTTGGAGATGGTATCCGTTCTCCAGCCCTCTGCGCTGAAGGAAGGGCGGATCGACATCGGCTTTGGGCGCCTGCGCAACGCCGATCCGGACATAACCAGCCTGGTCCTTCGCGAGGAGCGGCTTTGCGTCGCCATCCCCTGGGGCGACGCCCTTGCGCAGGACAACACGCCGCTGCCGTTTGAGGCCCTCTCGGGCCAAAGGCTCATCGTCTATCCGAAAGAGCCGCGGCCAAGCTATGCGGACCAAGTCCTGAACATCCTTCACGATCACAAGATCCCCTTGCGGGAGGTGCAGGAGGTGCGCGAGATCCAGACCGCCCTGGGACTCGTCGCAGCGGCGGCGGGGCTTTGTATCATCCCGGCTTCGGCAAGGCAGATGCGATCCGATGTGCATTATCGCGCCCTTGCCCACGAACATGCGACATCGCCAGTGATCCTCAGTCATCGCATGGGCGACAGTTCCCCGTTGATTGAGCTCGTCAAACAGCAGATCCGAAAGATGCACGCCGAAAACCCGCCTTGGCTGGACTTCAGCAAAAGCATCACGGTCCAGAAGTCACCCTAATTGCAGGCCGCAGAAGGACCCCGTCTTCTGCGGTAACCTGGATATTGGCTTACCCCGAAGAGTGAGGTGAACGGGCCGCGATTGGTCGCGTGGACCGCTTTGCATCGGCGGCTCATCTGTCGGCCTACCTGGGGCTGCACCCGAGCGTGCGGCAATCGGGTGATGGCCCGGCTTATCACGGACGGATCATCCCTCCTATAAATCCGGCACGACCATGGTATCAGATCAATACTTGAACAGAGCGTGACACGAGCCCCGGCCGTTGGATGGATAGCTGCAGGCTATGGTGTGGCGGCGCGGAGGTCTGCGCTCATCTCGGGGTTCAGGGCGGTTTTGGCACAACCTGACTGATGATTTGCCGTGGACCGGCCCCCTACCCTGCGATCGGAAAACGCGACACCATCCCGTGCAGGGCGCAGGGCGATGTCACGCAAGCTGTTGTCAGATCGAAAGCTCGCGGCGCACGATGTCGGCACCGGCGCTCAGCGCGGTCAGCTTTCCTCGGGCCACGCGCCGGGACAAGGGGGCCATGCCGCAATTGGTGCATGGATAAAGCTTGTCCGCATCCACGAACTGAAGCGCCTTCCGCAGGATGTCGGCGACTTCTTCGGGCGTCTCGATGGCGTCCGTTGCCACGTCAATGGCCCCAACCATCACCTTCTTGCCGCGAAGAAGCTCGATCAGGTCCATCGGAACGCGGGAATGCTGACATTCCAGCGAAATCATGTCGATCGAGGATTTCTGCAGCTTGGGGAAGACTTCCTCATATTGCCGCCATTCTGCGCCAAGGGTCTTCTTCCAGTCGGTGTTAGCCTTGATGCCGTAACCATAGCAGATGTGGACGGCGGTTTCGCATCGAAGGCCTTCCGCGGCCTTCTCCAAGGCTGCGATCCCCCAATCGTTCACCTCGTCGAAGAAGACGTTGAACGCGGGCTCGTCGAACTGGATGATATCGACGCCGGCCGCTTCCAGTTCCCGCGCCTCCTGGTTGAGGATCCTGGCAAATTCCCAAGCCAGTTTTTCCCGGCTCTTGTAATGGGCGTCGTAAAGCGTGTCGATCATGGTCATCGGACCCGGCAAGGCCCATTTGATGGGTCGGTCGGTTTGGGCTCGCAGGAACTTCGCATCTTCCACGAAGACCGGTTTCTGGCGGGACACGGCGCCAGCCACCGTCGGGACGCTCGCATCGTAGCGGTTACGGATGCGGACGGTTTCACGTTTTTCGAAGTCCACGCCGTCCAGATGCTCGATGAACGTCGTGACGAAATGCTGGCGCGTCTGCTCGCCATCGCTGACGATGTCGATGCCGGCCTGTTGCTGGTCGTTCAGAACCACGCGCAGCGCATCCTGCTTGCCTTCGACCAGTTCATCCCCCTGCAGCTTCCACGGCGACCAGAGCGTTTCCGGCTGCGCGAGCCAGGATGGTTTGGGCAGACTGCCTGCAGTCGAGGTGGGCAAAAGTTTCTTCATGGGTGGTGACCTTGTCTTTCCAGTGGATCAGGCGGCGTATTGGGCGGACCATTGCGCGAGGATGTCCCGGTAGGGCGTCATGAAATTCTCCTCGGCGAATTTCCCCTGTTCGACGGCCAGCCGGCTGCGTTCGTCCCGATCATAAACGATCTGGGTCAACGAGTAGTCCTGGTGCTTCAGGCTGGGGCGATAGCAGGCCCCGGCAGGCGAATTTGCGTTGTAGATTTCGGGACGGTAAATCCGCTGGAAGGTTTCCATCGTGCTGATCGTGCCGATAAGCTCGAGGCTGGAGTAGTCATTGAGCAGATCGCCCGTGAAGTAGAAGGCCAAAGGCGCCACGCTGTTTGGCGGCATGAAATAGCGGACCTGCAACCCCATCTTTTCGAAATACCGATCGGTGGAGGACCGCTCATCCTGACGATACTCCACGCCCAGCACGGGATGAGTGTTCTCGGTCCGGTGGTAGGTCCGGCTGCTCGACACGCTCAGACATATGACGGGCGGTTTTTTGAATTCGTTTTTGTAGGATGCGGAATTCAGGAAGCACTTGAACAGGTTTCCGTGCAGGTCGCCGAAATCGTCTGGCAGGCTAAAATGGGGCTGGCCTGCATTGTGCCGCGGCAGGACCACGCTAAAATCATAATCCCTCACATAGGACGAGAAGTTGTTTCCCGCGATGCCGTCGATCCGCTTGCCGGTCTTCCGGTCAAGGATGGTCGGCTTCAATATCTCGATCAACGGGAATGCGTCGACGCGGCTTCCGTCGCCGATGCTGATCTCGGCCGAGACGATCTCGAGCTCGACGGCGTAGCGATCGCCGTTCGGATTGTCCCAGTGCGCGAGCGCGTTGAAGCGGTTGTCGATCATCTGGAACGCGTTGCGCAGATTCTCCCGCCGCCGTTCCCCGCGGGCCAGATTGGCAAAGTTGGTCGTGGCGCGCGTATTCTCCGAAGGACGATAATTCTCGTCGAACCGAAGGCTCCTGATCGTGTATGCGAGGTCTCTTCTCATCCTGACATGCCTTTAGAGCGGCCTGAAACGACAAGCCGGGAAAACGATTTGGCTCCCCGCGACTGGGGTCGCGAGGCGGCGATGTCACCTTGCGGATGGGCCGCTCCCGACGCGCCCACCGCGGCCGGAACAGGTGATCGATCAAAGCAGGTTTCCTGACTTGCGGGTCATCACCTTGCCCGGCCTTCCCGGTGCGACATCCGCATCAGTGGCTTTTCGGGCAGGCTTTCCGCCTACAGTTGCGGGGGCAGTTCCGGATTTGGCGAGGCCTTGCCGGATTCCCTTTTACCCGGAGCATCCCCCGGCACCTTGATCTGATGGCAAAATCCAACGTAACGGCCCGCATGTCAACGAGACGGCCTCGTAGAAAATTTCATGTTTATTATGAGGATGACGAAGGTTTCACGTGAGCATGGCAACGGCCTGTCAGGCTTATGAGCTTTCAACGCCTGCGAGGCGGACAGGCTTGCGGTTTCCAAACGCCGTTTGTGGCTGAACTGGGCTCTACCGTGCAATATGGCGCAGCCGCCGTGGACTGCTTGGGCATCTTTCCACCCCAACGCGAGCTTCTAATTTTTTAACGAAGGTCTGGCTACGGCAATTTGCCTCCACGTTGATGATAACAAGCTCGCAGGCAAACAGCACGGAATGGGTTGATAGGCTCCACATTCTGAGAGGCTGTCGCCGCCTTCTCCACCAAGGAAACCAAGGCGCGTGTGTGATCTTGTCGTGGCACAGTCCGCAAGCGGATCCCGCAGGCCGGAGGTACAAGAACGACTTCCACAGCCAATACGATGTCGCAACCTTGGCCTGTCTTGCTGCGCGCGACAAGATGAAGCGCGAAGGTTCTACATTTTTGATCGTGGACTCGGCCATATCTGCCGCCGCAGGCACCTCACCACCGGCCTGCGCAAATGCGCGGGCGGCAGGCCCGTATGCCGGGAAAAGGCCATGCTGAAGGCGCTGGCCGAGGCGTAGCCCACGCGGGCGGACGATCTCCGCGTTCTTCAAGCCGCCCTGCAGCAGCATGTCCTTGGCCCATGCCATCCGCCGGGCGGTCACGTATTCCATGGGTGCCATGCCGACCTCGCGTCGGAAGCGTTGGAAGAAGACCGATCGCGGCAGACCCGCATCGCGCGCCAGATCCGGAACGGACAGCCTGTCCTCCCGACCCGCATGGATCCGCCGCAAGGCCGTTGCAAAGCGGGGGTCGGCGAGCCGTCGCAGCAACCCCGGCGGCGGCACGGCCGCATGCGGCCTCGTGCGGAGCGCGTCGATCAGCAACACTTCCAGCAGTCGGTGCAGCACCATCTCCCGAACCGGGCGATTGGCCTGCAACTCGTCGTGGATCATCTGCACCAGCGCTGTCAGCCGGCCCATCACACAGACATGAAGGACGGCGGGCAGCAGCGAGACGAGCAGGGTCTTGTCCGTCGTCCGGAAGCGGCAATGGCCCACAAGGACGCACACGGTCGTGACGTCCTCCGGTCGACCCGGACGGAAGGTACCGGGCGCCGTCATCACCCGCAGGACGGGTGCATCCGACGGCAGGGTGTCCGGCCCGAACATGCTGAAGGTGCAGGTTTCCGGCACCAGAACGAAATCCCCTGCCCTGAGATGCAGCGGCACGCCTTCCGGAAGGGACTGCCAGCATTCCCTCTCCACTGCGGCGCAATAGAACGGCGTCTGCATGTCGCGGCGCTCCATCGCCCTCCCCCGGCCTCCACCAGTTTGGAGATCAACGGCGCGGGGCGGATAAGCGCGTCAACCTCGGCAAGGGATCGGGAAAGTGGTCTTGCATAGGAACAGGACCATCACTGAAGTATTGAGGATGTCGAATTATAGATCGTCCGGTGGCCTCCGTCCTTGCACTTCCCGGTCTTCGATCTGGACTTCGGTGGGTTGACGCCCCCTACCCTTGTCGTCTGCAGCCTCCCACTTCACCACGCAGGGCGCGGAGGGGTACGAGGATGCCTATCATGATAGGCCAAGTGCTGAGGCGCTGGTGATCCTTCATGAGATGGATCATCACCTGCCTGAGCGATAGATGTATCTTCCATAACTTATAATTATGCGGTATTATGAGCTATAGAAAAGAGTCCTATAACTCATGCCTTGGAACTGGACACAGGCCGAGTGGCCGAATTTCCACTATGACCGCGCTCCGCTTGAACGTCTGGAGCAGCAATTTCTCGTCGCCTCAGGCGAAATACTCGGTGCCGTCCGCCACGTGTCGGGCGAGGATCGTGAACGTTTGCGCATCGACCTTCTAAGCGAGGAGGCGATGCGAACCAGCGCCATCGAGGGAGAGATGCTGGACCGATCCAGCGTCCAGTCCTCTTTGCGTCGTCATTTCGGTCTGGGCGTGGACATCGCGTCGGCCAGACCGCGTGAACAAGGTATCGCCGAGATGATGGTCGAGGTTTATTCCGGTTTTGCCGAACCTGTCACGGACGAAAGCCTCTGCCGCTGGCACGGCATGCTTCTGTCGCACGATCGCGGACTTGACATGATTGGCGCTTACCGCAGGCATGATGAGGCGATGCAGATCGTTTCGGGCCGGATCGATCGACAGACAGTGCATTTCGAGGCTCCGCCCTCTGTCCGGGTGCCGGCCGAGATGCGGGCCTTCATCGACTGGTTCAACCGGACGACCCCCGACGGCTTGTCCCCCGTCCCCGCGCTGACACGGGCGGCGCTTGGTCACCTGTGGTTCGAAAGCATCCATCCCTTCGAAGATGGGAATGGACGCATCGGCCGCGCCTTGGCCGAGAAGTCTCTTGCTCAGAACATCGGCCAGCCCAGCCTGATCGCCTTGGCCTACACGATCGAACGCGACCGACGGCGTTACTACGACCTGCTCGAAACCCATCAGAAGACCCTTGACGTCACCCCTTGGATCCTCTGGTTCGGCGAAGCCGTCCTCGAGGCCCAGCAGGTGACGCTTGCGCGGGTCGCGTTCCTGATTGCCAAGGCGAAGTTCTATGATGTCCACCGGGCCCACCTGAACCCACGTCAGGCAAAGGTGGTCGAACGGCTGTTTCGGGCAGGCCCGGACGGATTCGAAGGTGGCTTGAGTGCGGAAAATTACATAGCAATCACCGGCACGTCGCGCGCCACCACGACGCGGGATTTGCAGGATCTTGTGGAAAGGGGTGCCCTGACCCGGACGGGTGAACGGCGGCACACACGCTATCGCCTGCCGATCTGAGCGGAAAACTTTTCACTTGGGTAGACCGCAACAAATTTCCGCCCGTCTGGCTGTTCTTGAAGACGCTTGGTTGTTCTATGAGTAGTGACTCGCCTCCCCCGAAGGTCCCTCGACTTGATGTAGCTTGCTTCACCAAGGAGGAGCAGACGACATGAGGAGAAGCCGCTTCACCGAGGTGAAGATCATTGGAATGATCAAGGAACAGGAAGCCGGAATGGCGACGGCGGAGGTCTGTCGTCGGCATGGCCTGAGCCCGGCGACGTTCTACAAGCTCAAGGCCAGGTATGGCGGCATGGACGTGTCCGATGGCCGAAGGCTGAGGGCGCTCGAAGACGAGAACGGCAAGCTGAAGCGCCTGCTGGCGCATGCGACGCTCGACAACATCGTGCTGAAAGATCTTCTGGGAAAGCCCTGACGACACCGAAGGTGCGGCGGGAGGCGGTGCTCAGGGCGGCACGGGATCATGCCATCTCGCAACGCCGGGCCTGCGTTCTGGTCGGTGTCGATCCGAAGACGGTGCGGCGCGAGCGTCCGCCCGACAACCCGGATATCCGCAAGGCCATGCAGAAGATCGCGGCGCTGCGCCGCCGGTTCGGCTATCGGCGGATCGGTCTGCTTGCTGGAGCGCAAGGGCATGCCGATGAACCCGAAGAAACTTTATCGGCTCTACCGTGAGGATGGGTTATCGGTCAGACGCAAGCGCGCTCGAGGTACACGCACACCGAGGCCGCATGCTCTGATGCCGAACCAGCGCTGGTCGCTGGAGTTCGGTTCTGCTGAACACGGCACGTCAAATTCTGGGCCGGTCCTGACAGGCAGGGTCCCGACCGGGAACCTCCGTGCCGGGACCCTTGTTGAACGTGAACCAGGAGGAGGTTGCCATGACTGTCACAGAAGCCAGACTGTTCGCTGTCATCACCGGGGGGTCAAGCGGCATCGGTCTGGAACTGGCGCGCCAGTTTCTGGGAACGGGCATGACGTTCTGATTACCGCAGAGAATCAGGGCCATCTGGAAGCCGCCGCTGCCGCGCTCTCAAGCGAACAGGGTACAATCGCGACTCATGCCAGCGATCTGTCGACGGAAGAGGGGTGCAGAGCCTGTAGGATGCCCTGAGCGGCCGGAACGTCGATGTCCTGTGCCTGAACGCCGGCGTCGGTCTGGGCGGCCCGTTCTCGGAAACCGACCTTGGACACGAGCTCCAGATGATCGATCTCAACATCCTTGGGACGGTCCATCTGACGAAGCTGGTGCTCCGCGACATGCTCAGGAGAAACACCGGAAAGCTGCTCTTCACGTCCTCCATCGCGGCCAGCCACCCGACCCCCTTCGAGGTCATGTGGTAGAGGAGGGAAGATGGCTTGGGCATGCAGCAAGGCTAACACCTCGTCCGAGCCAGACAGACTCATCCTAAACCCGATCCACCAGATGCAGGAACTGAACACCTAAATCACCGATGGTGCCACGCTGGTGAACCATACCTCCGGTCCCGCTTTGATGGTTAAGCACACTGAAGACGTCATGGCGATCATAGGCTTTCACGCATCCCACGAACAGCGCGCCTTCATCGAAACCTTCGGTGCTCGCGTTCCGCCGGAGTTCACCTAGGGTCAGGATGCATCGATTTGCGTTGCGCTGCGTGATTCACGGCTGCGAAAGCGGAGCAGCATAAGTAGACAAAAGAAAACGCTCGTCAGGGGATTAACGACTGTCTCCGCTACGTCTGAAGCATATGAACGCCGATATCCAAAGCCTCCTGCACCTTCTTCCCCGCTTGCGCCGTTATGCGCAGGTGCTGACGAAGAATGTCCACGATGCCGAAGATCTCGTGCAGGAAACACTTCTGAAAGCCCATCGTCACGCCGACCGGCCCCCACGCCCCGAAGCGGGCGCAGGGTGGTTGATGTCGGCCCTGCACAACACCTTCATCGATCAGTACCGGTCGCGCCGCGCGTCCCGCCGCCGTGAGACCGACTTCTTCCAGTTGATGCCGCAGGTCACCGACGCCCCACAAGAGATGGTCGTGCGTCTGGCGCAGTTGCGGCGCCACCTGCTGGACCTGCCGCTGGAGCAGCGCGAAGCCCTGCACCTCGTGGCGATCGAGGAGCTGAGCTATGGCGAAGCTGCGGCCTTGCTGGGCATCCCCCAAGGGACGCTCATGTCCCGCCTGTCGCGCGCCCGTGCCGCGCTGAAACGCATGGAAGACGAACCCCGCATCTATGTCGTAGGAGAGCGCGATGTTTCATGATGTGACGCCCGAGGATCTGACCGCTTACGTGGACGACCAGCTTGACCCTTGGCAGAAGGTCGCGGTGGAGGATTGGCTTGCGCGTCATCCGAAGGAGGCGGCCGGGGTCATGGCGGATCTGCGGTTGCGGAACGAGTTGCGCCTGGCGGTGCCGGTGGCGCAGGGTCCTGATGACCAGCGTCTGGCCCGTGCGCACCTGCGCGCGCGGCGGCGGCAATGGATGACCCGCGCGGGATCCGTGACGGCGCTGGCCGCCTCCATGCTCTTGGCGGTCGGCATAGTCATTGGCCCCTTTGGCATCCATGAGGGGATCGCCGCCTCCCCTCCGCCCACTTTCGTGCAGGGGGCGCTGTCCGCCCGGGATGCCAGCGTGCTGCGTCTGGCCATGGTTTCCGCCCCCGAGGTGTTGCATGTCGATCGGCTGGAACTGCGGGCGATGACCGGCATCGTGGTTCCTGATGTGCCGGAAACCTGGGTGGTCCGGGATGTGCAGATCTTTCCCTCCCCCGAAGGTCCCGGGGTAGAGATGGTGTTCGACACGCCTCTTCATGGCCGCATGTCGATGTTCTCCGTCCGCTCCTCGGAAGAAGCCCGTTACAGCGGATCCCTGCAACGGGGGAGTCTTGGGGTCGCCTGGTTCCGAAAGAACGATGTCGTCTACATCCTGTCGGGCCCCGGCTCCGCGACAACGCTCGACACCACGGCCCGCGACCTCGCCTCCACCCTGTGACCTAGGGTGTACAGTTTCCCCGAAGGGCCCGCTCAAGGCAGACGTTGGTCGTGGCCCCCTCTCTCTCCTTCCGCCAGCAGAAAAAGTTCCGCTATCCGGGAATAGGACGTCGCTTGGTGCCGTCTAAGGGATATGGACAATGTAAGGGAAACCCATGGATACGGCCGGTGTAGGGTCGGGAAGCCACGGCTGACAGGCAGGGAACGTGTGGCAGGAGGGGCCACGGCCGTTCCCGACCCAGCACGTCCGGTCCTGCAAGACACCCGACCGCCTGTGCAGGCGTTCCGCATCCCGTCTGAAGGCGCCTCAGGATGAACCACGATCGTCACCGTCTTGCCTTTGTGGCGGAGGAGCGTTCCTTCCACCTGACGGCTCTTGCCCTTGACGCCGCATTGGCCGGTTCTCCCCGCGTGAAAAGGGTGATGTTTGTCGGGATGTCCTTGCAAGATGACAGCCTCCGTGAGGCGAGAGACATCGCCGCGCGCCATGAGGCGCATCTGGAGGACCATTCGGTGGATGGCCCGCCCGTGGCCGCAGGCTCCACCCCTCTTGCCCTTTCGACGCTGGTGCATCTGCTTTCAAGAGCCGAGCGGGTGGACCGCCTTCTTTACCTTTGCCCCGGGGCCATAGTGACGGGAGACCTTTCGCCGCTGTTATCCCTCGATTTACGTGACAAGGTGATTGCAGGTGCGCGCGATCCGGAGAAGGTAAAGCTCGGCTATGACTTCGTACATGGGAAAAACAGCTGGAATGATGTCGAAGGGGTCGCCGGCCTCGTAACCCCGTGGCCGATCCAAAGCTATATCGACACCGGCGTGCTGCTGATCGACTGCGCCGCAATACGCCGTGACGCCGCCCTGCTGAAGAAGATCCACAATCTGGCGGCGGCCGGTGCCTTGGGTCACGATAATCAGGACCGCATCAACCTGCTGTTCAAGGGGCGGATCCTGCACGTGAACCCGGCGTGGAACGCGCCTTGGGGCCACCCTGCCTCCCGCCGAAGCTGGGCAAGGAGATGTGGGTATCGAGGTGAGGAAACGGCCTTCCGAGCCGCAAGGATCGTCCGCTTCGGCACCACCTCTGGTCCACCAGACATGCCTTCCTTGCTGGCTCCGATGCATAAGCAGATGGAGAGAATGGCTTATAAGATGGCGATCCGGTCGTTCCGACTGCGCCATCCAGACCCGGGTTTCCTGTCATCCCTGCGCCTTACATGACGACGAGTTCCCTTCGGCCATGATACTCTTGGTTGGCGGTATGACGCCGCGCCACGGGTCCATAAGACGGATCAAGCCTTGGGCTCCTAAGATATTTCCAAGGAACGTGGTTCACCACCCAGCGTTACCATTCGAATATCAAAGACAAAGGACATCGACATGCTGAAATTCATTGGCGGCACCATGGGCGTCATCTTCCTCATCGGCCTCCTGGTCGTGATCGGTATCTTGTCCCTGATCTTCTGACGCCCTTTCCGATCTCCCTGCTTGACCATCACGAGCTAAGGCTGGCGAAGGCACCGGGGTGCGATCGTGAACCTGAGGGCGGCATGCCAATGCGCCAAAGACTGACCACCGCTCACATGTGGAGCCGTCAAGAGAGCAAAGCATATGAAAACCGAATGACAAGATTACGATGACAGACATCGCCACCGCCACCTCCTGGGAGTTCAAGAAGGAGCTGATGCTTCTGCCGGCCGCGATCGTGGGGCTTGTAGCCTTCCTGTTTGAAGGAGATATCCTTGGCATTGGTGCGGCCGGTGCCCTTGCCGGTGCCGCGTGCCTGATCCTGGCGATCATTGCCGTGTCCGTACGTGTCGCCCACCATGCCGAGGTGCTGGCCGCGAAGGTGGGCGATCCTTATGGCACGATGATCCTGACCCTGTCGGCCGTGATCGTGGAAGTGATCATCCTTGTTATCCTGATGACCGGCAGTTCCTCCCCCACGCTCGCCCGTGACACCATTTTTTCCGCGGTCATGCTGGACATCAACGGCATTTTGGGGCTTGCCGCGCTACTGGGCGGATGGAAATTCGGCGAGCAGGCGTACAATGACGATTCAGGCAAAACCTACGGTGCGATGATCCTCACCGCCATGGGCATCTCCATGGTGGTGCCGGAGTTCATCCCAGAGGCAAAGTGGCATTACTATTCCATCTTCACGATCTTCGCGATGTTCACCCTCTATTGGGTGTTCCTGCGCAACCAGATCGGACAGCACAGCTACTTCTTCAACTATAGCTATCCCGAGAAGCGTCGAACGGGACGACCGAGCCTCAAGGAAGAACCCGTCGCCCCGTCGCTGCTGTTCCTGATCGGCGGCATTTTAATGATTGGGCTTCTGGCCGAGGTTATGTCCGAATTCCTGAACGAGGGCTTGGAAGCCGTGAACGCCCCCCTTGCACTCGCGGCCCTGGTGGTTGCCACCATGTCAGCCGCACCCGAAATTCTGACCGCGCTACGGGCGGCGCTCGCAAACCGGATGCAAGTCGTGATCAACATCGCCCTAGGGGCCTCGCTTTCCACGGTGATCCTGACGGTGCCCGTGATTGAAGGAATTGCACTGTTCACGGGCCAGCCCATCGTCATGGCAATGACCCCTGTGCAGACCGTGCTGGCTGCATTGACTTTGATCGTGGCCGCAATCAACCTCAATGACGGAAAGACCAACGCGATCGAGGGGATCACGCATTTCGTCCTGTTCGGAACCTTCCTAGCGCTCTCGTTCCTCGGAGTGGCGGGAGGCTGATTTCGTAAGGTTGCCGAAGAAACATGTTTCCAAAGCTGAACCGAGACTCAGGGGCCGCCCCCTATCCCCTGCGGCTCTGGCTGCCGCGAGGCACGGCCGAGGCAGCATCGTCGCTCAGAAGCGACAGAAGTTCGTCAACAAAAATAAATCCTATCTCCCGAGGGAATCCAGAACATCGGGAACGTTCTAAATACAGTCTTAGGTGGTAAAGAAATGAATGCCTTCATCATGAATCCTGTAGCAAGGATCTCTGGCCGTTGTATGGTGACACCAATTCGCTACAGGCATCATTGAACACCTCTGGCGTGATCGTGCAAAGGCGGGTCGGATGGTTTGATACGCGACGCAGGTTTGGCTTTCTCATCAGCAATGCGTGTCCCGTCGGCATCTTGCTGCACGCCAACACCTTGAGCAACTTCGGTTGGAGCGCGAGCTCCGAAGGCGTGAGATTGATAGTGTGAATCGAGGGCATGAACCGCGGGTTCGAGGTCCGGGAAATCTTTCCCGTCGCCTCGGCGCGGCCCGACCCCTTCTTGACGGGCGGAGGCAACGTTCTCATGTATCGCGAGACACTGAGCGTCTCCCGATGCTGCCGGGTCGGTCAAATGGTTCGACGGCACCAAGGGATATGGCTTGCTAACCCGTTTGGGCGCAGCGAAGACATTTTATTGCATCATCAGGTCCTGCAGGCGGCCGGGGTGAGCGGTCTTGGCCCCGGGGTAGCGGTTGCACTGAGGGTCCTAGAAGGCACCCGCGGATTGATCGCCGTCCAAGTGGTCGCTTGGAGTATAGAAGCGGGTTCGGTGTAGCGTTGAGTTCAGAGCCTACCTTTGCGCGGGCCCTGCACAGTCTTCTGCCTCTTGTCCGCGGACGGGTTGCGGAAGTCCAAGCCTGCAGTCGGTGTGACACCGGCCCCAGACTTCCGCACTCGTAAGGCCGCCACTCGTTAACGACTGCAGCATACAATTTTGTAGATTAACGTAAAGTGACTTTACAACCTGCGAACGCATTTGTGACATGTGCGAGCAGTGTCGACCGGCCGGTGCTACGATGGTCTCCCGACCGCGTTGAGAGAAAGTCCCCTGCCAGAGGGATGTTGCCTGGATCGCCCATCTATGACCGAGACGATTCCATCGACCTCCTCAGGCCACCCTGCAGAACGATATGTCGGCCGGTCCTCAAGGTGCCAGATGGTCGGATGTCATCTCCCGAAGAACATCTACAAAGATCGCAAACCGCTCTTCGCCGACACGGGCTGACCATTCCTTCTCAAGGGCCCGCAGACAAGCGAACATGACCTCGGTGACCTCGTGCCCTTTGGGCGTCAGGTAAATCAGGCGGCGAGTCTCTCCTGCGGGTGTGCGGCGCATGACATAATCAGCGTCCTCCAGCTGCGCGATGAGGTAGTTGAGGGCCTGACGCGAGATATGATTTTGTCGGGCGAGATCCGCGGGGCGAATGCCGGCAGGCAGCGGATAGGCAAAGATAGCAAAATGCTGTTCCTGGAAGGCCGTGAAGCCGGCCTCATGAATCGCCTTCAACATCCGCTCACGCACATCAAGCGAAGCGATGCGCATCAAGGCTGCGAACGTTGGGATGATGAAGCTGGCATCGTCCGTGAGGGGCGCCATCGTTGACATATCCGTATTCTGTCCCCTACCTGTTGCACGAGCAGGTTCACACAAGGGGGCAGAATATGGAAGGTGCGGCGGACGACGTCGTGAGGATCGGCGATCTTGAACTCCATTTCCGGCTGGAAGAACCGGGAGCCACTGTCTTCGTGTTTGTGGTTCCCCCTAACGCTCGGGTTCCGGCTCCTCATTATCATGCTGCCGCGGACGAGTTGATCTACGGACTGTCGGGCCGACTGACGGTCACGTTGGCTGGTCGAAAAACCGAGATAGGCCCTGGTCAGGCGATTTTCATACCGCGTGGCACGGTGCACCATCATGAAAACACCGACACGGAAACGGCGCGTGTTCTGACTTCGATCACGCCCGGCACCATCACTCGCACCTATTTCGAGGAACTGGCAGAGGTCGTGAACGCTCCAGGACGCCCGAACGCGGAAACGATGAAGACCATCATGGCCCGCCATGGTCTGATTGGTGCTTGAGAGTTAGCAGCTAGATCTGCTCCCTCGGGAAGATTGCGCTGTTCCGGAGAAGGCGCTGGCCCAACTTCAGGACCTACAACCTTTCTTACGCTCTGAACATCCGACTCTCCGGCTACTTTGACATGATGTGGTAAGTCAGGAGGTAAGCTAGAAACTTTGCTTGGATCGCGCGCGGTTGCGGCGGGGTGGAACTTGTCCTTGGCGCCGTTCGGGCCGCGCAGGCGCAAGCGGCCGAGGCGCAGGATGCGCT
>NZ_JBNJLK010000018.1:0-44982 GCF_051195255.1 Falsirhodobacter sp. 1013
TGTCGATCCGCCGCTTCCTGCGCCCCGTCGCCTTCCAGAACATGCCGGCCGCGCTGCTGGAGCGTGATCTGGCCTGAAAATCAGCCGCGCTCGGCTTCGAGCGCGGCGCCCGCTTCGAGAAACGCATGCCTCACGAGAGAGACGACGGGGCGGCGTGCATCCTCTGCGGAAACGAGGTGCGTGATTGCCGTCGCTTCTTTCGTGACAAGCGGGCGGAACACGACATCGCCTATGCCTGCGAAACGCGCGTGTTCCGGCACGATCGACATTCCAAGCCCGGCGCTGACCAGCGAAAGCATGGCTTGGGCATGCGCGACCTGCTGGGCAATCTCCGGCATGGCTTGGTCGGCCGACAGCACGGAACGCACCAGATCGTGCATGTAGGTGGCTTCCGGCGAGTAGCCGATAAAAGGTCGCCCCACGAAATCTGCGGGGCGCAAGCGGCTTCGTTTTGCCAACGGATGGTCATGACGCAGCGCGACCAGAAGCCGCTCGCGCAAGATAGGATCGACCGCCAGCCCTTCCGGCTGTGCCGAGGGACGGACCAATCCCAAGTCGAGCCGCCCGAAGGAGAATGCCTCGTTCTGCCCGACGGCGTCCAGTTCCCGCAGGTCCAGCCGCACCCGCGGATAACGATCACGCAGGGCGATGATCAGGTGCGGCAGAAGGCGGAAAGATGCCGCGCCGTAGAAGCCCAGCCGGATCGTCCCTTCCGGCTCCGCCCGCACCTGTCGCACCGACACTTCCGCCGCCTCGGCGCGTGCCATCAACAGACGGGCCTCTGGGAGGAACGTCTGCCCTGCGGTGGTCAATCTGACACCATGACGTGAACGATCGAACAACTGGGCACCAAGGTATTCTTCCAGCAGCCGGATCTGACGGCTCAAGGGAGGTTGCGTCATTCCCAGCTTGTTCGCAGCTCGCCCAAAATGCAGATCGCTGGCAACCGCGATGAATGAACGGACATGAGCGAGGTCAAGCACGGTGATCCACATCCTGTATCAAGACTATTCAATCATAAGATTAGACGCGAATGGCGCAGAGGCATAGGACTCCCATGAAGGATTTCTTGGAGGATCTCATGCTCGATCTGCAAAGCGGCAAGCGCCTGCTGCCCGTGAACCCGCTGAACGCCGGCCTTCCGCCCGGCGAAGCCACGACCGACCGCATCGTCGGCGTGAAGCTGTCGCTCGTCTACCTGCCGCTGCACTCGGCGATCTCTGATGCCAAGGTGCTCGCCGGGCGGCAGAAGCCGCTGACGGAAATCGCCTTTCTGTTCTGCGAGCTGAAAAGCGAGCAGGGCTTCGAGGGCGTCGGCTACTCCTACTCGAAGCGCGCCGGCGGTCCCGGCCAGTATGCTCATGCTTGCGAGATCGCGGACGCCATCTTGGGCGAAGATCCCAACGACATCGGCCGCTTGTGGGAGAAGCTGAACTGGGCCGGGGCCTCCGTCGGCCGTTCGGGCCTCGCCACTCAGGCGTTGGCCGCCTTCGACATCGCGCTGTGGGACATGAAGGCGCGTCGCGCCAACCTGCCGCTGGCGAAGCTGCTGGGCGCGCATCGCGATTCCGTCCGCTGCTACAACACTTCGGGCGGCTATCTCTCAATGGAGATTTCCGAGGTGAAGGACCGCGTCTCGATGGCGCTGGAGCAGGGCATCGGCGCCGTCAAGTTGAAGGTCGGCCAACCCGATCCGATGATCGACCTGCAGCGCATCGAAGCCGTGCGCGATCACGTCGGCGGCAACGTGCCGCTGGCCATCGATGCCAATCAGCAATGGGATCGCACGACGGCTCTCCGCTTCGGCCGTATCGCCGAGCAGTTCAACCTCACCTGGATCGAGGAACCACTCGACGCTTATGACGCCGAAGGGCACGCGATGCTTGCGCGCGAACTCGCCACCCCGATCGCCACGGGCGAGATGCTGACCTCCGTGGCCGAGCACTACGAGCTGATCCGCAACGATTCGGTAGACTTCATCCAGCCCGATGCCCCGCGCGTGGGCGGGATCACGCCCTTCCTGAAGATCTGCGCGCTGGCCGACCACAAGAACCTGCAGCTTGCCCCACATTACTGCATGGAGATCCATCTGCACCTGACCGCCGCCTACAGCCGCGAGCCCTGGGTGGAGCACTTCGAATGGTCGGAGGCCATGTTCGAGCACAAGCTGGAAGTGCTCGAAGGCCGGATGATCGTGCCGAACCGGCCCGGCCTCGGCCTGACCCTGTCGGGCCAGATGCGCGCCTGGACCAAGGAAAGCGCGTCCTTCGGGAAGGGCTTTTAAGGCTCGTCCCGGAGCAGGCCGCTTTCGGGCGGCCTGCGCTGCTTTGACAGAACGATACCTGTCAGGATGTGCCTGTCACATCGCGGCCACCGGACGGCAGTCGCGTCCGTTTTTTCTGAACATTTGGAGATCCCGCGGCAGGGAGGAGAACTTGCCTGTGATCCGCCACCCATCGGCCGAGAGGATGCCTCCGGTCTGAAACCATCAGGCTCGTCGCCGACAGGTGATCGAGGAGGAGGAAGC
Source organism: Falsirhodobacter sp. 1013 (assembly GCF_051195255.1). Lineage (NCBI taxonomy): Bacteria > Pseudomonadati > Pseudomonadota > Alphaproteobacteria > Rhodobacterales > Paracoccaceae > Falsirhodobacter > Falsirhodobacter sp. 1013. The sequence goes on from NZ_JBNJLK010000018.1 coordinate 2,528, forward strand.
TTCATGACAGAGGCGCAGGTCCCACGTGTGGGCCATTACAGATATGTTTCGCTTGCCCTGATCACTATCGTGCTGACATTCAGCACCGGCGATCGGGCCACGATGTCGGTTGCGGGGCCAGGCATCGTGGACGAATTAGGGATCGATCCGGTCGAACTTGGATGGATATTCTCCGCTTTTGCCTGGGCGTACGTTCTGGGACATCTCCCAGCGGGATGGCTGGTGGACAAGCTAGGTGCAAAAAAAACGGTCCTCTTCGGCCTTGTCCTATGGTCGATCTCGACATTCGCCGCCGGCTTTGTCGGACATCTTGCTTTCCCGTTCGTGGCGCTTCTTTGCCTGCGCGTCATGTTGGGCATCTTCGAGTCCCCCGTAGGACCGGCTTCAGCGCGCGTTATCGCGGCATGGTTCCCGTCGTCGGAGCGCGGGGTGGCCGGTGCTGTCTTCAACAGTGCACAATACCTGTCGCTAGCAATCTTCACACCACTCATGGGCTGGCTGAACCACATGTTCGGATGGGAGCATGTCTTCACCGTCATGGGGGCCCTCGGGCTGGTGCTCGCGGTGTTCTGGGTGAAGTTCTACCACGTGCCTTCGCGGCATCCACAGGTAACGGGAGCCGAGATCGATTATATTCGCGCGGGCGGTGCTCTGGTGGATCTAGGCAGCGCGGCAGAATCTGTCACCGTTGCAAGGCGTGGGCCGAAGACCTCCGAGATCCTTGGCCTGTTCCGCAACCGGATGCTTGTCGGGATCTTCATCGCCCAATACGCGATTACCGCGATCACCTGGTTCTATGTGTCGTGGTTCCCCACCTATCTTGTAAAGACGCTGAGCATCAACATCCTCAACGCTGGATTCATCGCGGCGCTTCCGGCCATCGCGGGCTGCGTCGGTGGCGTGTCGACGGGTTTCTTCTCTGACTGGCTGCTCCGCCGTACGGGGTCACTTACGATCGCGCGAAAAACGCCGATCACAATCGGTCTTCTTCTCAGCAGCGGCATCATGCTGTGTGCCGTCGTCACCTCACCGTCCATGATTGTTTTCCTGATGTCACTGGCGTTCTTCGGAAAGGGGTTCGGTTCCTTGGGATGGACCGTCATTGCCGATACTGCCCCACGTGAGATCATCGGCGTCACAGGCGGCGTGTTCAACGCGATCGGCAACACTGCTGGAATCGTCACGCCGCTGGTTATTGGCTATTTGGTCGCCGCCTCTGGGACATTCACCTCGGCGCTTGTCTTCATTGGCTTGCATGGCCTGATTGCGATATTCAGCTATTGGGTAATCGTGGGGCCACTTGAACGCGCAGTCATCAGGCCCGCCCCCAGATAAACGGGGCGCACAACGATCAGCCGTTGAAACGGCGTCACCGGCGCCGTTTCAACCATTGCCCGACCGTAACCCCCTTTTGGCGCCCCCCGCCTCCTGCTCGGCCCGCCGGTCGTCAGCGGGATGCCGGCATCCGCCATAGAGGAAGGCATAGCCTCCGCGCCGCATTGCCAGAGCGAGGTTCCGGTGGCCCCGAAACAGACGATAAGGAGCCGGTCGTTGCGGTCACGTTCCCCTGCTCTCGCATCGCACCAGTCGATCTGCCGGTTCGCATGGGTCACAAGCTGGCCCTTCTCGCAGGCATATCATCCCACCCGCCGGATGCTTCGCTGGCAACGTGAACCTGTCGCCGTCCACCGCGCGTTTCGCACACCTATCCCCGAACGATCTTGTGCGGTGCCAGCAAGGCGAGGGACAGGCCGTTAAGTGTTGAACAGCCGACATTTCCTAGACGCCGTCACGTCTCATCATCAGCCGCCGTTTGAATTCGGCGGGTGACAGCCTCCCGTTTCTCGCACGCTTGCGCTTCGGGTTGCAGAAGCTCTCGATGTGATCGAACGCGTCCCGCCTTGCGTCTTCACGGGTCCGGTGGGTCCTGCGCCTGATCCGTTCACGTTCGAGCAGGTTGAAGAAGCTCCCGGCGACGGCGTTGTTGTGGCCGTTGCGGCGGCGGCTCATTCGATGCTCAAGATTGTGGGCGCGCAGGAACGCAGCCCAATCCATGCTGGTGAACTGACTGCCCTGATCCAAGTGGATCAGCACCTTGTGCTTCGGCTTGCGTCGCCGGACGGCCAGCCCCGCTCCGTGATCTTCGCCACCGCATCGCTTGAAATCTTCGGTGAAATCGCACGAGCCCATCATGGCCTCCGTGCCTCAAAGTGAGCGCAGAAGGCGTCCACAAAACATGGGGCTATCCACACCGAAACCGCCGCGAGCCGTCCAGGTCAAAGGGGCCGCGCGCCCATCGACCCCGCACCATCCATCCTTCGCATGTGTCCATCCGAAATCGGCATGGCGCTGTTCCGGTCGGGTCCGGCCTATAACGTCCTCAGTTTCGATCCCCTGCGTCAGCATCAGGCGGCGGCCAGGTGCCGCCCGAGACCCGGGGATCCCGTATCAACAGCGGAAGGCGAAGGCAGATCATGGCGAACGGGTGGACCAGCAAGGACGAGACGCCAAGGGCCCGGAAGGAACTTTCGTTCCTGATGAACCGGAAGGAGGTCGGTGCCGCCTTTGCCGCGGGAACGCTGGGGGATCTGTCCGTCATCCGCATGAAGCCGACGAAAGCCGCCGCAAGGTCCGAGGTGGCGCGGACCGGCGCGAAGCCTGTGGTGGCGGGCTTTGCCGTTGTCAGCGAGGACGGGCCCCTCATCCTGTTCATGAACAAGGGCGCGTTCGCGCGGGCGAAGCGCCTGTTCACCGCATGGCTGAAGCTCTCCGGAAGGTCGAAGCGCGTCCTCCTCGGCGGTCATCTGGAGGATGAGGCCGATCCCCAGGGCCCGCTCGTCCTCGACCCGGTTCTAGCCGCGCAGTTTGACGAGGGGGAGACCGCCCCCCCGGCACCGGAGGAGGCGCTGGCCGACGCCCCTGCCCCGGACGAGTGGGGGGAGACGGCGACCTCGCAGGCCGCGATCCTCACGGACATGGCTCGCTCCGCCCTGACGCGGGTCCGGCGCGTCGACGGCTTCGATGCCGATGCGTTCAATGCGACCGCACGCGACCGTCTGACCGCGCTGACCGAACGCGCAAATCCCGACATCCTGAAGAACGCCGTCACGCGCCTTTTGCTGGAGGTGGGGCAGACCGCCTTGCTGGGCCCTGCGGACGCGGACGTCCTGAAGGACCGGCCCGTCGATCAGCCCGTGACCGCCGCCGAGGTCGTGGACCATTTCCGCGATCTGGCAACGGAGGTTCTGCATCGGGCGGGCCGCGACGAGGTCGTTTCGCGCGATAAAATCGAGGAACGGGTCGCCGGCCTGTTTGACGAGGCAAGACATGCCGATGAACGCCTGGCGCTGGTGGATCGCTTGTCGCGAACCCTGCTGCCGGTCCTGTCCGACCCCGACCGCATCGCGCAGTATTTCGTGGACTCCGCTCCGAATCCGATACGGGCGGCCTGGACCACCTGCCTGGCCGAAGCGCGGTCCGATTTCAACGACCTGAAATCCGCGGTGAACGGGCATCTGGCGCTTCTGGACACCCCGCTGCGCATCGAGGATTTGGGCCACGGCTGGTCCCGCGTGGAGGCTATGCTGGCGCAGGTGGCGTCTTCGGACCTGACGCGGCATCTCGACAGGATCGGGGCGCAAGGGCTGACTCCGAATGATCGACGCGACGTACTGGCCAGCCTCGCCTCTTGCCGCGCCGCCCTTCAGGCGAACCCGATCACCGCCGCCGTGCCCTTCGGCAAGGGCGCCTACGTGACCCCGGTTCTGGAACGCGGGCTCGCGAAGATCGAGGCATCGCTGGCCGCCTGACACGCAGCGGCATTCTGCATCATCAGGACGGCGCCCCGGGTCGGCGCGGGCCTGCGAAAGGACGAAAAAATGGATCAGAACCAGGCACATTCCAACCGCGCGGCCCTGCGCCTGAACGGCCAGCAGATCCGCTGGATCGCGGAACTGACCGGCGAAAGCCCGGCAGTCGATCCGGCCACGGACAGCATCGACGCGGTCATGGCGGCCACCGCCACCGCCCTTCCATGGGAACAGGCGCTGGACAACTGGGCCGCCGAAGCGCACGACCTTGATGAGGAGGATCGCGCCACCGCGGCCGCCCGCATTCGGGCCTGGTCGCAAGACCCGGCGGGCCCGGGGGCGCCGCTGGACCTTTCCGCCCTTGGCCTGACCGCCCTGCCCGCGGCCCTGCCTGCCGGCGTGCAGACCCTCGATCTGTCGGCGAACGCCTTCGCGATCCTGCCCGACACGCTTCCCGACACGGTGCAGGACCTGAAGCTGACGAGCTGCGGCCTGACGACCCTGCCCAACCGGCTGCCGCAGGGCCTGCAACGGCTGGACGCGTCGCACAACGCGTTGACCCGCCTGCCCGACACCCTCCCCCCCGGCCTGAAGGCCCTGCGTGCACATGACAACGAACTGGCCGCCCTGCCCGACACCCTGCCCGAGGGTCTGGAGACCATTGGCGTGACCGGCAACAACCTGACCGCCCTGCCCGGCACCCTGCCCACCGGGCTGCGGTCGCTGGACGCGCGCAAGAACCGGCTGGAGGCGCTGCCCGACACGCTGCCCGAAGGGCTGTTGGACCTGAAGGTGTCCAAGAACACGCTCAGTGAACTGCCCGCCACTTTGCCCTCGACGCTCGGCAACCTCGACGCATCAGAGAATTGGCTGGCGGCCCTGCCGGAGACGCTTCCTGCCGGGCTCAAGACCCTCAGCGTCCACCACAACGTGATCGAACAGCTTCCGGACCGCTTGCCCCCCGCGCTGGAAGAGTTGAACGCCAGCCACAACGCCCTGACAACCCTGCCCGACCGCGTGCCGGACAGCGTCACCTACCTCGACGTCTCGGAGAACAACCTGGAAGAGGTGCCGGACAGCCTCATCGAGACCTTCGCCAGCCCGGGCGAGATCCACCTCAACGGCAACTCCTTCGGGCTGCTGGCCAGCGCGGCCATCCTTGAAGCGCGCGACGCCAATCCAGGCCTTTGGGTGATCCTGGACGAGGAGCGCGACGCGGTGGTGCCCGATGGCTGGATGGCGGGGGAGGCGGGCTCCGAAGCCTCCTACGACTCGGACGAGGAGGCCGAGCCCGAGGCCCTGACCCAAAGCGTCGGCGCCTGGCTGGGCGACGACGCCCTGTGCCGCCAGTGGACCGGCTTCGTCGAGGAAACAGGGGCAAAGGCCTTCGGCGACTTCCTTGACCGCCTGTCCGGGGTGGGCACCTTCCAAAGCCCCGCGATGCGCGAGGCCGTGGCCAGCAACATCCGCGCCGCCACCCTGCGGGAAAACCTGCGCCAGAAGTTCTTCCTTGTGAGCTTCAGCGCGACCACGCGCTGCGACGACCGCGTCACCTACATCTGGAACGACATGCAGATCGCGCGCGTCGCCGCCGACGTAGAGGACGGGCTTTACGACGACCGGCTGGACGCCCTGCTGGACAAGGGGCGCCAGATGTACCGGACGGAAAAGCTGGCCGACATCGCCCGCGCCAAGGCCGAAGCCCTGGGCTATGACCAGGACAACGAGCACATCCAGGTCCACCTGGCCTATCAGGTCAAGCTGCGCGAGGAACTGGATCTGGACCTGATCGCGCCGGACATGAAGTACTACGATTCCACCGACGTGGAGCCGGAGGATCTCGCCTTGGCGCTGCGCAAGGTGCGGGGGGACGAAGCGCGGAAGTTTCCCGCCTACTTTGCCGGCAAGTGGGAGCCGTGGGCGTTGGTGATGCGGCGCCTCGCCCCCGAGGATTACGCTACGATGAGGGAGGAGCTGGAAGAGGAAACCGGCGCCCCCCTTGCCGCCCGGGTGAAGGCGGAACTGGAGGAGATGGGCCTGACGGGGGACCACGCCGCTGACCTGCAAAAGACGCTGTTCTATTCAAAGCAGTTAGAGCGGGAAAAGCGCGCGGCCCTGACGCGGAAGATCCTGGAGACGCGCGGCCTGTCGCTGGACGCCGCGGGTGAGGGAAGCTGATCCTTCGGGCGGTTCGGGATCGGGACCTGTTGACTTTGCTCCCTAAGGGCCAATCAGGCTCCGCAAGGACCTGATCCATGCGCACCTGTCTGGCTGAGAGAGGCGCTGATGCGCTGCACATGAGCCGTGGCCGACATTCGGGCGCTGGATGCCGATTTTTTTGGTACCGGGCCGGCTGGTAGGATTGTCTGGAACTCCGGCTGGTCAGGCCACATCATCCGCCTGACGTTCCAGATCGGTGGGGTGATCACCGGATCGCGCAGATGACGGCAAAAACTTCAGCGTCTTCCATCAGACCCTGGTCTGATGGGTGCATGATGTCCGCTGATAGGAGAGATACCGCCGACGTGGGACATCTATCGGGACCGAAGGCTGCGGTCGGGGGTTCTTACCGTGGCTGACGGGTGCGATGTTGACGAGTGACGTGATGGAGCAACAGCCAGCGCGAGTATTTGTGCCGCACCCGTCAGTTTGCCGCACCTCAGGATGCAACTTTGGGTTGATTTGTTGCCGGACGGCCTTTATCTATCACCGTCCGGGGTTTGATCCCGCAGGCGGCGGGGGCATCGTACGGGGCGCATCCGTCGCCGAGCCTGCGGATGATGGTCTGATCTGCGTCCATCGACCGGCGACATCCGAGCGGTGGAGTTCACCTCAAGCCGCGAAGGCGACAGCCTTGTGCTGCCGGATCTGCTGGATCAGATCCCGGCCGATGAACCGGTCGGCACGGTGATCGGCGGCGGCGCCTTCGACACCCGGCAGTGTCACACCGCAATTGTCTGATCGCGGCGGCACGGCCATCATCCCGATCCGCAGGAACGGACGCCTCGGGAAAGAGAAGTGCCCGGCCGCCCGGAGCCGGATCAAGGCGACAATGCGCGGCCTGAAGTCCTTCGGTGAGCACATCGCCTCACGAGATCCGGACAGGCAAATGGCCGAAGTCCACCCCCGCGTGGCCCTCATGAACCGTTTCAGCATCTTCGGCACCGCCGAAACCGAACGCGTGGTGAGTTCAGCGGGGCAATGGGACATCATGCTTCAACGCCGGAGTCCGCAACAACGATCTTGAACGGCGTCAATCCCAGATCGTACATCAGAGGGTTAATCGACGGGATAGCTGAAAAGCCGCGTCTATCGACGATGCATCTCCTTCTTCAATGGCGCTGTCCGGTGGGGCGACATGGTCTCGTGTCCAACGAAGACCCAGAGGCTTGGGAAAGGCGGTGGCAAAGAAGGTCTAGGAGGCAGAGATGTCGGGTCGCCTTCGGGAACGTGCAGCCTGATCCGATAACGTAGGCCTTCCGGCTGACCTTCTTTTTGCACGGTCACGCGACTACCAGCCTTCACCGAGATCAAGGGGGCAGTCTATACATCACTCATGCTCATCCGCTCCGGCTTCGACGCAAGATGGAAGCCCGCGGAACTGCACTTCTCGCCCCCCGAGACCCCGAAGAGCTTGATCAACTGTTCGGGGTTCCGGTGCAGTTTCTGCAGCGCTCTAACCAAATGATCCTGCAAGCGGACGCGGCCGATCAGGTTCATCACGAGGAAGATCCAGACATGATCGACCGGCACCTGTCCGGCCTGATGGGGGTTCAGCCGGGGACCGACTCCTTGTCCGGCGACGTTCATGCCGTCATCGACATGCTGACAGGGCTGAAACCTGCGAGGGTCACCGACATTGCGGCCGTTCTGAAAATGGCCGCCCAGAAGTCTGCAAAGGGGCCTCGCACAAGAGGGACGACGTTTCCACGAGATCGCCCATTCCTCGCGCCAACAGAAAGCCGAAACCCTGCTTCAGGACACGGATCTGAGAGTCGACGCGATCGCCGGCATCCTGGGCCACGCAAACGAAACAGCATTTTAGCGCGCATGTCATCGCTGGACCGACCATCCACCAGGCACCCGTCGGCATCGGCGGCCACCTCGCGGATGAAGTCCGCGGAAAAGGATGACGGTGGCGGTACCTTGATGAGGGCAGGTACGGCTCGCGTGGCTGTTCCACCTCGCAAACGTCCTGCCAACTCCTTCTTCAGGACGAAGTCGCGTAACATAGTTGTGATGTATCTGCCATATCCTTAAAGTGTCTTTACTTCAAGAGGTTCCCAATGGTCCGCATCGTCGTCGCAACCACTTCGCAGACGGGACATGTGCTTCCGGTGCTGTCGCTTCTATCCCAACTTCGTGCGTCGGGGCATGATGTGACCTTCGTCACGGGATCCCGCTGGACGGATCGTCTTCGGGCGGAAGGTATCCGACATGTCCCCTTGCGGGGAAAGGCGGATTACGACGCGGCCGACGTGAACATGACCTTCCCCGCCCGAAAACACGTGGTGCCGGGGCCGGAACTGCTGGATTATGACCTGCGGACCCTTTTCATCGAACCCATGGCCGATCAGGCCCGTGCCGCGCAGACCGCTCTGCACGATGGGCCGGCCATCCTGATCTGCAACCACATGTTCGCGGGCAGCTGGCCACTGCGCCTCGGGATGCCGGGGCCGAAGCCTTTGGCGGTGATCGCTTTGGGCATAACGCCCCTGATGTCGGGCGACCCTGTGCTGGCGCCCTTCGGGTCGGGCCTGCTCCCCGCTGCGTCCTCGGACTGCGGACACTACGCCGCCCTCAGGAAGGCCATGGACACGGGGCCCTTGCGTCCTTCGACCCTTCTCCTGCAGAGAGAACTTGTTTCTTTAGGGGCGAAGGCCAGCCCGTTTTCCTTCCTGGACGCGGCGACCTTCCTGCCCGACCAATTCTTGCAGCTGAGCGTTCCGGGCCTGGAGTATCCCCGTCGAAACATGCCGCCGAACCTGAGAATGATCGGGTCCGCGCCTGTTGCCCCGCAGCCCTTCGTCCCGCCTGTCTGGTGGCCTGAGGTCGCGGAAGCACAAGCGATGGGGCGTCCGCTCATCTTCGTCACCCAAGGAACCGTGGCGCGGGATCTCGACAAGCTTGTCCGGCCGGCGCTGGAGGCTGCCGCCGACATGGACGCTCTCGTAGTTGCGACGGGCGGCAAGGCAGATGGGCAGAAATGCGCGGACCTTCCCCCGAACGCCCGGATGTCCGATTACCTGCCTTACGAGCGCATCCTGCCGTTCGCCGATCTTGTCGTGACCAACGGCGGTTATGGCGGTGTGCAGCAGGCGCTGCGTCACGGCGTGCCGCTGGTCGTCGCCGGCACGTCGGAGGACAAGGCCGAAGTCGCCGCGAGGGTCGAATGGGCCGGGGCGGGCCTCAATCTCCGGACCGACCGCCCGACGGTCGGAGATTTGCGTGATGCGATCATGCGCGGCTTGCAGGAGAAGTCACTGAAAAGGGCGGCTGAGGCGTTGAGCCGTGAGTACCGTCGGCTTGACCCGGCAACGGAGCTGCTTCGCGCCGTTGAAGCCATGTCCGACCACATCCCCCTGCCCGCCCGCGAGGCCGTCTAGCGTAAGATCATGTCATCATCATGGAACCCTTCAATGCATCACATTGCCTCCTACCTCCGATAAAGGCACCTTACGCCGCCTTGATATTGGTGGGCCGCTTCGTCAGATGATCTGATAAAAAGCGCCCATCGCCACATTTGGGGAGCATGGACCCCACGGCATCTTTTTTCGATCGGCCTTCGCGGATTTGGGGACGAGTCGTGATCGCGATGCGGCCGCGCTTGTCTTATCGGCTGCCATCCCGGTTTGGGCATGACAGCGCTTGTCGCCGGTCAATGGACAGCAGACCAAAGGCGCCGATGTTTCCGTTGGCCGGGATCACTCTTTGCGACGTGGTGTGTCTGACCGTCGTTATCTGGATCTGGCCGCCATAGCACAAACCTTCGCCAGCCTCTTTCTGATCGTCGAAGGGCTGGAAGGTGCTTACGTCCCTTATCTCGCTGCCCGCTTCGCCTGCGACCTTATCCGCGGGACGAGGTAGCTGACCCTTGGGCGAGCCGGTCGACACTCGGAAGGCGATCCTGAGCCCGCAGCCATCCTTCAGACCACCGTCCCCCGAACATCACGGTGAAGACGCGCCGCTGCCTGTCGCGGCCGCGTCATGTCTTGGCGAGGTTCCGAAGGTGCGACGGAACGCGTGGGTGAACGCGCCCTGGGAACGATAGCCGACTGCATATGCCACGCTGGCCACCATTTCTTCCCCACGGGACCGCGTCCTTCGCGCGAGGGTGAGGCGCCACGAGCGTAGGTATGAAAGGGGCGGCTGACCGATGCGGCGGGTGAACTCCGCCGGAAAGGCGGCGCGGGAAATCCCGGCGCCACCCGCAAGATCGGCCACGGTCCGCGACCGCGCGACATCCTCATGCAGGGCCCGCAGCGCCCGGCCCATCCGAGGGTCGATCAGCGCGCCGAACCACCCTCTTTCATGGGGCCCGACCTGACCGACATGGGTGCGGAGGGTTTCGACCAACAGGACGTCGGCAAGACGCGACGACACGACGCCGGACCCGATCGCATCCCGCTCCGTCTCCTCCGACATGAGGGAGAGGATGGCCGATATCGCTCTGGATCCCGAAGTGCCCCGCGGTACGAACATGAAGTTAGGCAACATGTTCAAGAAGAAACCTGCATCGGGTTCCGCAAGGATAACGGATCCGCCGATCGCGACCGCCTCTTCCCGCAGATGCGGACGACGTCGCGTCCATGGTCACCATAAAGGCGCTGGCCGTCGGTCGGGATCAACGCCGAATCGCTGACCACCGCATATCCGGTCGGCCAAGCAGGCCGAGGCCGCAAAGTTTGACGCCGCCTTCTTTGCCGACGGCCCGGCGCTGGCCGACAACATCCGATACTCCAGCCGCTTCCGGCTGGAGCCGCTGACGACCATCGCGGCGCTTGCCGCGGTCTCGACCCATATCGGCTTCATCGCGACCGCGTCGACCACCTACAACGAACCCTACAACCTGGCGCGCCTGTTCGCGTTGGCGGATCACATCGGCGGCGGCAGGACGGGGTGGAACATCGTCACCACCAGCCAGCCCACGGCGGCGGCCAATTTCGGGCTGGATCACCACCCCCTTCACGCGCAGCGGTACGCCCGAGCCCCCGACTTTCTTGAGGTTGTGACCAAGCTGTGGGATTCTTGGGAGGAGGGTGCACTGCGGTTCGACAAGGCGTGGGCGTCTTCGCGGAAACCGACCTGATCCACGAGATCAATCATGTGGGCAAATATTTCCGCGTGCAGGGCCCGCTGAACCTGCCCCGAACCCCACAGGGGCGGCTGGTCTACGTGCAAGCCGGATCGTCGGAAGACGGGCGCGACTTCGGTGCCCGCCATGCCGAAGCGGTCTTCATCGCCCACCAGACGCTCGACAGCGCGCAGGCCTTCTATCACGACATCAAGTCCCGTGCCCTTGCCGCCGGACGGGACCCGCGCTTCCTGAAGGTTCTTCCCGGTATCAGCCCCTATATCGGCTCCACCGCGGCGGAAGCGAAGGCCCTGCAGGAGGAGTTGAACGACCTGACGCAGGCGTCCTATTGGCCGGGACAGCTGCAGCGCCTGATCGGACTGGACCTGACCGGCCATGATCTGGACGCACCGTTCCCCCGCCACCTCCTCGACACGGGGGGAGAGGGGGGCGTCGCCAGCCGGTTCCAGCTTTTGCTGGACATCATCAACCACGAAAATCCCACCCTTCGGCAGCTTGTTCACCGGCTGGTGGGTGCGCGTGGGCACTGGGTGATGACAGGCACGCCCGACCAGATCGCCGACGCGATGGAAATCCGGTTCGAGCAATGCGCAGCGGACGACTTCAACGTGATGCCGCCCTGGCTGCCCGGCGGGTTCGAGATGTTCACCGAGCAGGTTGTGCCGATCCTGCGCAAGCGCGGTATGTTCCGACATGACTACGCCAGAACCACCCTGCGGGATCCCATTGGCTGCCCCGCCCGAACAACCTTATGCGGCGCAAGAAATGTATGAAAGCCCCTTGGCCTTCACCGCCACCCACCATCACGGACACGCGGCATCGTTATGACCTCGCGCGTCGCGTACCTTTGGTACGTTCCGAACCAGGTCCGCGCCGGCCACCGCAGCGACAGCACGAGCCCGATGCCCTGACCACGCAGGCCCGCGCCTTGTGATGTTCTGGCTATGACGCGAGAAAGAGCCCTGACCCTAATGTGCCGTCGCCCTGCAATGGTTGGCGTGCGGGGAGAACGGCATCTGCTACGAAGCACCCCTCGAAAGATGAACAGTGCCTTCTTGCGCCCGAACCCAAGCGACGCGCCGTTGTCATTCGACAGGCGTCGACCATCGCGGAGCGGCACAGCAAATTTCAGAGGTGCGGGAACATCGAGAAAGGGCAACGGCTTTACAACTCGCCGGAAGGTGTTCAACATTAGGATACCGCAAGCCTCCTTGGATCAGCCGGGAGATGTCGCCTGCGGATCGCCGATGCTGCGGAAGTTCTGCTGCCGACCGGCTCTCCCGCCCTCGCCGCCGCTTTCGACAGATGGGGCGAACGTCGCCTCCTGATGCTGGGCGACGCAAGTCACGGAACCGCGGAATTCTACCGGTCCCGAGCCGGCATCACGCGCCACATGATCGAACGGCACGGCGTCACCTTCGTCGCCTTCGGCGCGCGGCACAGCGAGATGGGGAAGAGCATGGGCGAGCACAACCTTAGCCAGCTGGCACGGGAGGAGTGGAGGATCAGATGGCCCTGATCGGCTTTGACACGCGTAGGGGGACGGTGACCGCCGCTTCGGACTGGGACGGGCCGGCCGAAGGGAAAGACGTGAAGCCGTCGCATCCCGGGACCGTGGAGCGCCTCTGCCATGACGGCGGGGTGCCGCAGTTCTTGCTGGACCTGTCCTCGGTCGCCGCCTGCACGACACGCTGGCCCAAAGCCGACTGCAACAGTTCATCGGCGTCACCTACGATCCTGAAACTGAGCTCCTCAGCCACTACATGCAGACGGCCCTGTCGCAGCAATACGACGGTTGGGTCTGGTTCGACCGGACCGCTGTGTTGGCGGCGGCGCACGATCAGGGTAGCGTCGCTGAAAAGCAGCCGAATGACCGAAAGGCGCCTAGTTCTCTTTGAGAATGATGCTGATCCCCCCGCTCGTTTCCAGCACCGCAGCCTCGATCTTGTCCAGCGACGCAACCCCTTGCTGCGCCCGCGCCGCTTCCAGCACGTCCGACACGCTGACCCGGGCGCGGCGGAACGCCTCCCCATCGATCTTTCCGTTGCTGATGAGAACGGTCGGCGCCCCGTCCAGCCACAAGGCCAGCCGGGCCGAACGGGCCTTGGCAAAGGCGAGGGAGACGTCCGTGGCGAACAGCGTGACAATCAGGACGAACGCGTTCACGATCGAGAAGTCGTCGCCCAGCAGGGCCTGCTGCGTCGTCTCCGCGATGATCAGCAGAAGAACGAAATCGAAGGGGGTCGCTTGTGCCAAGGTGCGCCGGCCCGACAGGCGCGCGATGATCAGCAGAACGAAATATACGGCCAGACCGCGAATGACGGAATCCATCCCAACCTCTTACGGCAGTACCAGAATGTTGACCGTTTGGGTTTCTCCCCCGACGGTCATGTCGAACTTCGCCCGCCCGAAATGCATGGACCGGATGCTGATGGATACCTCATGGGGCGGGGCGCCTTCCGCCACGAAGGTCATGCGCTGCCCGGCTGACGCAAGTGCGTTCTCTTGCGGTTCCGGCTGGATCCTTTCGATGGAGAAGAGGTCAAAGAAGGGCTGCGCGATGAGGATCTCCGGCTTGACCCCGGCCGAGGTGAAGCGGACACGAAGACCATCGGATCCTTCCCACCGGGTGATACGCGGCAGTTCGACCTCGGCATCGGCAAAGAAGACCTTCTGCTTCTGGAACATGCCGCCACTGCCTGTAAAGCCGAGCAGCGCGATCAGGCAAATTAACCCGAAGAAGGCCCAGGATACACGCTGGACGGTCCAGAACACCCTTTGGATGTCCCGCCGTTCTTCCAATTGAAGGCCGTCGTCGCGCACCGGTGGAATGCTGATGTCTTCGCTCTTCACCTCGACCCTCCGCGGAAACGCCATGATCTTCGAACAATGCCAAGGCGCTCGCGGTTCCGCAGGACATATCTTCCACCACCGAAAGCTGGAAGGCGCATCGCTGCGCAAACCATGAAAGGGAGAGCAGCGCGCTGGTCCTGTCTGTGCCAGTCATGGGGATGATCCCGACATCAGGATCCATCGCCGTTCACGTTGCGTTGGTCTTGGTGACAAGGCCGATCGCACCTGTCCGTGTGCCGGTCATCCCGCCAATAGCGATCCGGGAGTACGCGCTCAACGAAGTCTCAGGCCGAAGGAAGCCCCAGCATGTTGAGCGCTTCTTGATATTTCTGCGTCCGCTGCACGTCTGCATCCGTAAGATCCGCAAGACGCGAGGTGTTCAGATTGTCCCGAAGATCCGCGATCTTGACGGCACGGGCGATCGGGTTGCGCGACGCGCGGTCCACGAAATCGGCATAGGTTTCGTCGTCCCGCCGTGTCATGGCATCGACCGCACCCACCAGCTCTTCGGTCAGCCCCTCGCGACGCAGATCGTCCAGCGTCCAGTCACTGTCCTCGATCACGTCATGAAGGGCCGCGACGATCCGCTCCTCGTTCGTCGTACAGGTCTGCAGGACACGCAAGGGATGCAGGATGTAGGGTTGGCCCGCCTTGTCGACCTGACCACGATGCGCTTGCGCTGCAATTTCGATAGCCCGCTCAAGATCCATGCCGACACGCCTTACATTGGGGAAAGCTTCAACATAGCGGCGATGTCGAAATGTCGCAACGCGAGCGCCACGCCCTGCGGGAGTCGGACTTCCGCCGGCGCGCGTTTCGGCTTGCGGACGAGCACTGGGAACTTGCCTCAGGCTCCCCCTTTGGCCGACAGGCTTTCCATCGGTCGCCATCCGTGGCGCGGCACCGGGTCGTCAATGTCAAAGTCGAACCAGCACCCCCCGCCATTGGGACCCTGATCGAAGCGCCGGTCGATCCCATGGCCCGCCAAGGCGCAGAACAGCAAGGTTCCCACGGCTCCGTGCCCGACGAAAAGCACATCGCCCTCCCCGGCTTCGGCCAGGCAGGAGAGTGTCGCCTTCAAGATGCGGCGCTGCGCGTCCGCCGCCGTTTCCCACCCACGTACCGAGGTCAGGGGTTCCGCGAAGAAGCGGTCAGCCACCCTTTCGAATTCATCCGGTGGCAGAAATCCTGTTGCACTCCGGTCGTTCTCGTGCATCCCCGGCCGCACCTGCACGGGAAGGTCCAAGGCCGCAGCCAGGGGTGTCGCCGTCTCCAGCGCCTTCGTCTCCTCGCTGCTGAAAACATGCCGGGTGTCCCTCAGCACCCCGAGGTTCTGAACAAGGGCCGCAACACGTGCCGCACCCGTTTCGTTCAGCGACCAGGAGCCGACGTCAACCGTCGCATCGATGTGCACCTGAGGATGGGTAAGATAACGTGCCAACCGAGGCATGAAGATGGACCCTTGTCGAGAAGCTGTCGCGACATTCTCAGCGCCCCGGGCCATGGTCAAGCATCCTCAGGCGGTCCTTCGCTCATCCGGGCCACTCTGCGCCCAAGGCCTACTGTGTTCATGCTTCTGTCACGCCCCGGTCGCGCATTTGTCACGCCACGTCTCTAAGCACCGCCTTCAACAGGAGTGCCAAATGCTTTTGCTCGTCGACAACGTCACGAAAATCTTTGGCGAGGCCACGGCGGTGGATGCCGCCAGCTTCTCGGTGGAGCGGCCGGCCATGATCGGCATCATCGGCCGGTCCGGGGCGGGCAAGTCCACCTTCCTGCGGATGATGAACCGGCTGACCGACGCCACGTCCGGCCGGCTTCTCTTTGATGGCACCGACGTTCTGGCCCTGAAGGGGCGCCAGAAGCGCGAATGGCAAAGCCAGTGTGCCATGATCTTCCAGCAGTTCAACCTCGTGCCGCGGATGGACGTGGTGTCGAACGTGCTGCATGGCCTGCTGAACCGGCGCGGCACCCTGCCCACCTTGTTCAACGTCTGGCCAAGTTCCGACATCCGCCGGGCCATCGACATCCTTGATCGTTTGGGCATTGCCGAACAGGCCGGAAAGCGTGCCGAGGCGCTGTCGGGTGGCCAGCAGCAGCGGGTCGCGATTGCGCGGGCCCTGATGCAGGATCCCAAGGTCATCCTGGCCGATGAACCCATCGCCAGCCTGGACCCGATGAACGCACAGGTGGTGATGGACGCGCTGCGCCGCATCCAGCGGGAAGACGGCCGCACCGTCATCGCCAACCTGCACACGCTTGATACCGCCCGCCGCTATTGCGATCGCGTGATCGGCATGCGCGGGGGGCGGATCGTCTTCGACGGACGCCCTGATCAGCTGACGATCTCGGTCGCCCGGGAAATCTACGGCGCGGGGGCGGAGTTCCGCGAAGAAGCCACCTCCACCTCCATCGAGGCGCTGCACGTCAACGACGCCACGGACCGCGCCTATGCCGGTTCGATGCTGTCCCACTGAACTTTCCAAAGGAAATGACCATGAAAAAGATGCTTGCCGCGCTGCTGGCCACCACGGTTGTTGCAGCCCCCCTTCACGCCCAAGAGATCACGGGCTTCAACATCGGCATCCTGGGTGGCGAAAACGCCCAGGATCGGCTGGCGAACCAGGAATGCTACCGTTCCGCGATCGAGGCATCGCTGGGCGTTCCGGTCAAGATCTTCACGCCCGCCGATTATGACGGCGTCATCCAAGGACTGCTGGGCGGCACGCTGGACATGGCGTGGCTGGGCGCCTCCGGTTATGCCAAGATCTACCTGACCGACCCGGACGCCGTGACGCCGGTTCTGGTCAAGCAGAACCAGGACGGGACCATCGGCTATTATTCGATCGGGGTCGCCCGCAAGGACAGCGGCATCACCTCGATCGAGGACATGAAGGGCAAGGTGATGGGCTTCGGCGACCCGAACTCCACCTCCGGCTACCTGATCCCCAACGTGGAACTGACGCAGGCCGGAATCGACATGGAGGCGGGAAAGTACTTCTCGGACGTGAGGTTCACGGGCGGTCATGAACAGACCATCGTCGCAGTCAACAACGGCGACATCGACGGCGGCGTGACCTATGCGGACGGACAAGGCGCATGGGAAGACGGATACAACACCGGCGCGCTGCGCAAGGCAGCCGATGCGGGTCTGGTCGACATGAACGACCTGGTCCAGATCTGGAAGTCGAAGGAGATCCCCGAGGGTCCGATGGTCGTCCGCAACGCCCTGCCGGAAGATGTCCGCACCAGGGTGACCGATCTGACGGCAAATCTTTGGGAAACGGACGCCGACTGCGCCTACGGCGTCGCGGGCGGGGAGGCGAAAGACTTCATCCCCGTCACGCACGAGCAATACGAGTCCATCGTCGAGGCGCGCCGGATGACCGGCAGCTGATCCGAGGGGCGGGCCCCATGGCCCGCCACCTCCACCGGGACCGAACATGACCAACATCTCCCTGATCCGCGACAGCTATCTGGCGCAGGCGCGGCGCAAACGCGCGTATTCCACAGTCCTTCTGGTCGTGTTCGTCGCGGTGATGGCCAGCGGGTTCCAGCTTGCGAACGACCGCAACGCGGGCGGCTTCCTGTCGGGCCTGCACCGCGTCTTCGACTTCCCGGCCGAATTGCTGAATGAGGCGCTGACCAAAGCCGCCAACCTGCCCGGCCTGATCCTGCACTATCTTCCCGCCTTGATCGAGACGTTGAACATCGCCGCCGCCGCCACCGTCATCGGCGCGATTGCGGGCGGGTTTCTGTCGCTGATGGCGACGCCGGGTCTTGCGCCCTTCCCACGCCTCGTGCCGCTGATCCGGCGCGTGCTGGACATCAGCCGCGCCATCCCCGACGTGGTGATCGCGTTGATCCTGATCTTCATGCTCTCGTCCGGGCCGGTGCCCGCGATGCTGGCCATCGCCTTCCATACGACCGGCGCGCTTGGAAAACTCTTTTCTGAAGTGAACGAGAATGCGGACGGAAAGCCGGTCGAGGGCCTGCAATCCGTCGGAGCCGGATGGTTCCAGCGCATGTTCCTCGCGGTGCTGCCTCAGGTCGCGCCGAACTGGTTGTCCTATGGCCTGCTGCGGTTCGAGATCAACGTCCGCGCTTCCGCCATCCTCGGCTTCGTGGGCGCGGGGGGCATCGGGGCGGAGCTGAAAGTGGCCATCGGCTGGGGCCAGGGCCGCTATGACGCGGCGGCCGCGATCTTCCTCCTGCTGTTCGCGACGATCATGGTCATCGACCAGGTGTCGGGCCACTTCCGCAACGTCCTCGTGAAGGGCCGCTGACATGACCGCCGCAATCTTCGCCGACGCCAACCGCCGCATCAGCCGCAAGCGCTGGACCGCCTTCGCGACCCTTGGCGCGGTTCTTGCGTATTTCATCTACATCTTCCTTGCCTTCGATGTCGGGGGGCTGGCGCAACGCATCCGCCTGGACAACGCCGCCGTCCTGTTGCGCGACACCTACAGCCACCGCGTGCAGGTCACCCGCGACAACCGGCGGGACGAGACGGTGGTGGCCATCGACGGTGAACGCAACGGCCGCATCCCCGACGGCCGCTGGCCCGACTGGGTGAAGGCGGAAGGCGGCACGACCGAGGTGGAGCTGCGCGGCGGCGTGAAGGTCTTCTACAACCCCGACGACGTGCGGATGGTGATCCCCGATTACGGCACCGTCACCATCGTGCCCGCCAGCAGCGGCATCACGCTCACCACGCCCGATGGCGTGATTCCGGACTGGATCAGCGCTTCGGACACCCGCGTGGGCATCACCCGCCCCGAAGGCCGGCTGACCGTGACAAAGGCGCGGAGCGAGACGTTCCGCTACTTCCTCGGCTGGCCCATGTTCTTCTTCACGACCGAAAGCCCGTTCTACGACATGGGCTGGGGGGAACGGGCGGCCTCCCTCTTTTCGGACGCGCAGGTGGTGCCGGGCACCTCCAACGCTGCGGCGATGTGGAAGGACTTCTGGCACAACACGGCCTGGCGGCACGCCGACGTGGCCTGGGCCATGTTCGAGACGCTGCTGATGGCGTTCCTCGGCACCATGCTGTCGGCCATCGTGGCGACGCCGCTCGCCTTCCTTGCGGCACGCAATTTCGGCCCGTCGATGCCGCTGCGCTTTGGCATCCGCCGGGTGTTCGACTTCCTGCGCGGGGTGGACGGCCTGATCTGGACGATCATCCTCGCTCGCGCCTTTGGCCCGGGGCCGCTGACGGGGGCGCTCGCCATCTTCCTCACCGACACCGGCAGCTTCGGCAAGCTGTTCTCCGAGGCGCTGGAAAACACGGATGACAAGCAGGTGGAGGGGCTGCGGTCGACCGGCGCCAACGCCGTGCAGCGCAACCGCTTCGGGGTGATCCCGCAGGTGATGCCGGTCATCACAAGCCAGATCCTCTACATGCTGGAATCGAACACGCGCGGGGCCACGGTCATCGGCGCCATCGTCGGCGGCGGCATCGGGCTTTTGCTGACGCAGGCGATCCAGACCCAGAAGGACTGGGAGGACGTGACGTACTACATCATCCTGGTCGTGCTGATGGTGATGCTGATGGACACGGTTTCGGGCTGGATCCGGCGGAAGCTGATCAAGGGTTAGTCGGGCGTCACCGTCAGGGTGATCCGGTCGCCGACGAACCAGGTGTGACCATATTCCACCGGCCGCCCTCGGTCGTCCACGTTGATGGAAACCGTGCGCAGGATCGGATCGCCTTCGCGCAGACGCAGGTGAAGGGCCATCGTCGCGGTGGCCCTTTTCGCCGTGAGCCGGGTATCCGACCGCGTGTAATCCTCCACCCCCTGCCGCCGCAGCGCCTCGGTGATGGAGGGTGTTTGCCGCAGGACCTCCAACATGCCGGGAAAGCGGTCGGCCGGCAGGACGCTGCGGAACATCCCCAAGGGCAACCCATCCGCAAGGCTGATCCCCTCCACCGCGTGCACAAAGGCGCCCGGGTTCAAATCGAGCGCCTCCGCCTCGGCCAGATTGGCGCGGCGGGTTTCCATGCTCAGGATCAGGCGCCCCGCTTCCCGCCCTGCGGCGGCCAGGTTCTGCGACAGGCGCGTGCGACGCCCGATCGGATAATCCACGGGCCGTCCTTCCTGCACGAAAACCCCCGCCCCCCGCCTTGCGTGCACAAGGCCCCGCGCCGCCAGCTCGGCCAGCGCCCGCCGCACCGTGTGCCGGTTGACGCCAAAGCGGGCCGAGAGTTCCGCCTCGGACGGCAGTTTGTCGCCCGGGCCGCGCCGCCCTCCGGCTATCTCGGCCGCCAGCGTTTCGGTGATGGAGGTCCAGAGGGGCGTACGTGTCATGAAAGGTTTACCATTGAGGGGCTTGAGCGAAAACGGATCACCCGCTACTTGTCGAGTTGTATATATAACTAGACAAGTTGGCAAGGTGTCGAAATGAATCCTAAGGACCGGCAAGAGTGGATGGGGTTGCTGGCACGCACCGCCCCTGCACGGCTCGCAGAGTTGCTGCCCAACCTGCCGGTGCACCACTCCGCCCGCACCCCCGAGATTGGAACGGTGATGGTGCGGGGACGCGCCGGCGGAACCGGCACCGCCTTCAACTTGGGTGAGATGACAGTGACGCGGTGCACCCTGCGCCTGCCGTCGGGCACCGTCGGACACGCCTATGTGCAGGGCCGTGACAAGGCCCATGCAACCCGGGCGGCCGTCGTGGACGCGTTGATGCAGGACGACCCGCAGGGAACACAGGCCACGATCCTTGCCCCGCTAAGGACGGAGGCCGAGGCCCGGGCCGCCGCGCGGCGCGCAAAGGCCGCCGCCACCAAAGTAGAGTTCTTCACGCTGGTCCGGGGAGAAGACTGATGGACGACATCTTCGCAGGCGGTTTCATCGACCCGCCCCGCCAGTCGGCCGATGCCTTCCGGGCCGCGCTGGACGCCATGGCCCGCCCCGGCACCCGCCATGCCATGGGGTTCGCCGAGGCCCCCGCCCCGCTGTCGGCCGCTGCGGCCGTTCTGGTGCTGACGCTGACCGACACCGGCACCCAAGTGCATCTGGCGGGCGCGCATGACACCGACGCGATCCGCCGCTGGATCGGGTTCCACACTGGCGCGCCGATCTGTGACGCCGCACATGCCCAGTTCGCCATCGGGACGTGGGACGCGCTGCACCCGCTGGACCGGTTCGGAATGGGCATCGCGGAATACCCCGACCGTTCCGCCACGCTGGTCGTGGAAATCGCGGGCTTTGGCGCTGCCACCCACCGGCTGACGGGGCCCGGCATCGACGGCCATCTTGATGCCCATGTTCCCGGCAACCGTCCGACGCGTTTCCCGCTGGGTCTGGACCTGTTCCTGACCTGCGGGGACACGCTGTCGGCCCTGCCCCGCACCACCCGGCTGGAGGCCCTTTGAAATGTATGTTGCCGTCAAGGGTGGCGAGCGTGCCATCGACAACGCCCATGCCTGGCTGGCCGAGGAACGTCGCGGCGATCCAGCCCTTCCGGAACTGACCGTTCCACAGATCCGGTCGCAGATGACGCTGGCCGTCAACCGCGTGATGGCCGAAGGCTCGCTGCACGATCCGGACCTTGCCGCGCTGGCGATCAAGCAGGCGCGCGGCGACCTGATCGAGGCGATCTTCCTGATCCGCGCCTATCGCACCACGCTGCCGCGCTTTGGCGCGTCGGCTCCGGTGGACACGGGAAGGATGCAGGTCAGCCGCCGCATCTCGGCCACGTTCAAGGACGCACCGGGTGGCCAGATCCTGGGGCCGACCTTCGACTACACCCACCGCCTGCTGGACTTCGCGCTGATGGCCGAGGCCGACGCGCCCGCTGCCCCGCAAGCGCCGGCCGACATCCTGGAGACGCCCCGCATCCTGTCCTTTCTGGATCAGGACGGGCTGATCGAACGGGCGGCGCCCGACGACACCATCCCCCGTGACCTGACGCGGGAACCGTTGGAACTGCCGGCCGACCGGGCCCTGCGCCTGCAATCCCTGACCCGCGGGGATGAGGGGTTCATCCTCGGCCTCGCCTATTCAACGCAGCGCGGATACGGACGCAACCACGCCTTTGTGGGCGAGTTGCGGATCGGCACCGTGGCGGTCGAACTCGACATCCCCGAGCTTGGCTTCGCGGTCGAGATCGGTGAGATCGAACTGACGGAATGCGAAACGGTCAACCAGTTCACGGGCTCCAAGACCGAACCCCCGCAATTCACACGCGGCTATGGCCTGACCTTCGGCCAGTGCGAGCGCAAGGCGATCTCCATGGCTTTGGTCGACCGCGCCTTGCGCTGGCAGGAACTGGGCGAGGACAATGTCGGCGCCCCGGCGCAGGACGAGGAATTCGTCCTGTCCCATTGCGACAACATCCAGGCGACCGGCTTCCTCGAACACATCAAGCTGCCCCATTACGTCGATTTCCAGGCGGAGCTGGAACTGATCCGGCGCTTGCGCACGGCCGCACAGCAGGAGGCTGCGGAATGAAGGACTACAACTTCGCCTATCTGGACGAAGACACAAAGCGGATGATCCGCCGGGCGCTGCTGAAGGCCGTCGCGATCCCCGGCTATCAGGTGCCCTTTTCCAGCCGCGAGATGCCGATGCCGTACGGCTGGGGCACGGGCGGCGTGCAGGTGACGGCGGCCTGCCTGAAATCCGACGACGTGCTGAAGGTCATCGACCAGGGCGCCGACGACACGACGAACGCCGTGTCCATCCGCAAGTTCTTCCAGCGCACGGCCGAGGTGGAGGTGACGGAACGCACGCAGGACGCCACCATCATCCAGACCCGCCACCGCATCCCCGAGGCGCCCCTGCAAGCGGGCCAGATCATGGTCTTCCAGGTGCCCATCCCCGAACCCCTGCGTTTTCTGGAACCACGCGAAACCGAAACCCGGCGCATGCACGCGCTGGAGGATTATGGCCTGATGCAGGTGAAGCTTTACGAGGACATCGCCCGGCATGGCGAGATCGCGACCGCCTACGCCTATCCGGTGAAGGTGGAGGATCGTTATGTCATGGACCCGTCGCCCATCCCGAAATTCGACAACCCGAAGATGAACAACAGCCCGGCCCTGATGCTGTTCGGGGCGGGTCGCGAACAGCGGATCTACGCCTTGCCGCCGCACACGAAGGTCGAAAGCCTCGATTTCGAGGACTTCCCCTTCGTGGCTGGCAAGGCCGACCATCCCTGCGCCATCTGCGGATCCACCGACAGCTACCTTGACGAGATCATCACCGACGACGCCGGCAGCCGCATGTTCGTCTGTTCGGACACGTCCTTCTGCCGGGAAAGGAGTGCGCCATGACCCCCCTTCTGCAAGTCCGCGGAATCGAGAAGCGCTATGGCACCCGCATCGGCTGCACGGACGTGAGCTTTGATCTCTGGCCCGGGGAGGTGATGGGCATCGTCGGCGAGAGCGGGTCCGGCAAGTCCACGCTGCTGTCCTGCCTTGCGGGGCACCAGCCTTCGGACAAGGGGGAGGTGATCTTCGACGGGCGCGACGTGCTGAAGCTGAGCGAGTCCGAACGTCGCCGGCTGGGCCGCACCGACTGGGCATTCGTCCACCAGAACCCCCGCGACGGGCTGCGGATGAACGTCAGTGCGGGGGGCAACGTGGGCGAACGCCTGATGGCTGTCGGCGCGCGCCATTACGGCAACATCCGCGACACCGCCGAGGATTGGCTGCAACGAGTGGAAATCGGCGCCGACCGGATCGACGACCGCCCCCGGCAGTTTTCCGGCGGGATGCAGCAGCGGCTGCAGATCGCGCGCAACCTTGTCACCGGGCCGAAGCTGGTGTTCATGGACGAACCGACGGGCGGGCTCGACGTGTCCGTTCAGGCGCGGCTTCTGGACCTGCTGAGGGGCCTCGTGCGGCGCATGGGGCTGTCGGCCATCATCGTCACGCATGACCTGGCGGTGGTGCGGCTGCTGGCCGACCGGCTGATGGTGATGAAGGGGGGGCACGTGGTGGAACAGGGGCTGACCGATCAGGTGCTGGACGATCCGCAACACGCCTATACCCAGCTTCTCGTTTCGTCCGTATTGCAGGTGTGACCATGATCGAACTTCGGAACGTTTCCAAGACCTTTACGCTGCACAACCAGGGATCGGCCGTGATCCCCGTGATGACGGACGTGTCGCTGTCCGTGTCCGCAGGTGAATGCGTCGGGCTGAAGGGCGCCTCGGGCGCAGGCAAATCCACGCTGATGCGGATGATCTGGGGCAACTACCTTGCCGCCAGCGGGACCATCACGGTTGCGGGCACCGACGTCGCTCGGGCCGAGCCGCGCGAGATCATCGCGCTGCGGCGCGAACGCATGGCCTATGTCAGCCAGTTCCTGCGCGTCGTCCCCCGCGTGCCGACGCTGGACGTGGTGGCCGAACCGCTGATGGCCTTCGTTACCGAAGATCAGGCGCTGGAGGCCGCGCGTGGCCTGCTGACCCGTTTGCGTATTCCCGAACGGCTCTGGGGCCTGTCCCCGACCACCTTTTCGGGTGGGGAGCAGCAGCGCGTGAACATCGCGCGCGGCTTCATCCGGCAGGTGCCGGTGATGCTTCTGGACGAACCGACCGCCAGCCTCGACGCGCAGAACCGCGAAACGGTGCTGTGCCTGATCGAGGAGGCAAAGGCCCGCGGCACCGCCATCGTCGGCATCTTCCACGACGAGGAGGCGCGCGACCGCGTCTGCGACCGCCTGATCGTGATGGGCGCATGAGGATCTTCGCCGTCGTCGGACCTTCGGGCGCAGGGAAGGACACGGTGATCAACGCCGTCCGCGCCCGGCGGACGGACCTTGCCATCCTGCGCCGCATCATCACCCGCCCCGAACGTGACGGCGACGAGCCGTTCGAGGGGGTAAGCGACGCCGCCTTCGACGCACGCCACGCGGCGGGAGACTTCGCCCTGGTCTGGGAGGCGCATGGCCTGCGTTATGCCATCCCGAAGCCCGACCGCGGCCCGGTGATCTTCAACGGCTCGCGCAAGCAACTGGCCGAGGCGGCGCGGGCGTTTCCCGGGCTGGAGGTGATCCACATCACCTGCCCCCCGAACATCCGCGCGCAGCGCCTGGCGCAGAGGGGCCGCGAAACGGCCGAGGACATCGCACGACGCCTGACCCGCGACGCGTCTCTGCCCGACGGGCTGATCGTGCACGAGATCGACAATTGCGGACCGCTGGAAGACGCCGTGGCGGCCTTCCTTGCAATCCTCGACGGTCGGGCTGGATGATGACGCAGAAGATGGAAACGGGCGGCCTCATCCTCGCTCCCCAAGCAACTTTCGGTGCTGGGTTCTGCGGTCCGAACGGTGGCCACAGCCTCCAGAGCCTGGTTGTGTGGGCCGGTCAGGGCGATACGGAAGGCGAACCCGTCCATCACTTGGGCCCGGACCCCCTCTCGATCCGGAGTGCGCGTCGGCGGCTGATGGATCGCGTCTCCCTTCGCCAGTTTTCCTTTCCCTCGCGACCCCTTATCGCAGCCTTGACACATCTCCGTGGCACGATGCGCGGCTCTACGATCCAGGACAAGACATGACCGAAACAGTCTTCACGAATGCCAGACTTGTGCTGGAAAACGAGGTGCGCGCGGGCTCGCTGGTGGTGCGGGACGGGTTGATCGCGGAGGTCGGGGACACTTCCCGCACCGGCATCGACTGCGAAGGCGACCTGATCGCCCCGGGCCTGATCGAACTGCACACCGACAATCTGGAGCGTCACATCCAGCCGCGTCCGGGCGTGGACTGGCCGCATTCCGCCGCCATCGTCGCCCATGATGCGGAGCTGGCGGGAACCGGCATCACCACCGTGTTCGATGCGCTTCGCGTGGGCTCCATCGGAAATTCCACCTATCTGCGCTATGCGCGGGATCTGGCGACCGAGATCATGGGCATCCGCCCCCACCTGCGGATCAACCACCTGATCCACCTGAGGGCCGAAGTCTGCTCCGAAACGCTGGCCGAGGAACTTGACGAGTTCGGCCCGGCCGACGGCATCGGCATCGTCAGCCTGATGGACCACACACCCGGCCAGCGCCAGTTTCGCGACATGGACAAGTTCGCGCAGTATTCCATGGGCAAGCGCGGCATGTCCCGCAGCGCGTTCGAGGCGCATTGCGCCACCCTGATCCGCCTTCGCGACCTGCACGGCACCGCGCACGAGGCCGCCACCGTCGCCGCCGCCAACCGCTGGGGGGCGGTGCTGGCCAGCCACGATGACACGACTGCGGAACATGTCGCGACCTCTGCCGGCTATGGCATCCGGCTGGCGGAATTCCCGACGACGCTGGAAGCGGCGACCGCCAACCGCGCTGCGGGCATCCGCAACATCATGGGCGCGCCGAACCTGATCCGTGGCGGGTCCCATTCGGGCAACATCGCCGCCCGCGACCTTGCGGAGGCGGGCCTGCTGGATATCGTCAGCTCCGACTATGTCCCCGCCGCGCTTCTGACTTCGGCCGTGCATCTGGGAACGCTTTGGGGCAATCTCGCGCAGGGGTTCGCGACCGTCACCGCCACCCCGGCCGCCGCCACTGGTCTGACGGATCGGGGACGTCTGTCCGCCGGCCTGCGGGCCGACCTGATCCGCGTTTCCATGCCGGGGGTTCAACCCTATCTGCGGGAAACCTGGGTTTCCGGACGCAGGGTGGCGTGATGAAACTCGCACCCACCCCCACGCTGCACCAGCCCATGGCGTTGACAAACTCCAACCTTGGCTCGTGCACGGAAGTGGGCGCCGACAGCGTTTTGACCCACGCGATCCGTGGCCATTATTCCTCTTGAGGGGCCCGCTGCGACATCGCCAACGCCGGGATCGGCAAGTTCGCCAACATCGCGTCGGGCGTGCGGATCGGGCCGACCGATCATCCGCTGGACCGTGCCAGCCTGCACAATTCCATGTATCGCTCCAGCTACTCCTGGGACGACGCCTTGGACGATGAGGCACTTCCCGCGGCACGTTCTGCGCGCCTGACCCATATCGGCCACGACACGTGGATCGGCCATGGTGCGATCATCAAGCCCGGGCTGACCATCGGCGATGGAGCGGTGATCGCGGCCGACGCGGGCGTGACGCATGATGTGGCCCACTGCACCATCGTTGCTGGCCTGCCGGCCTTGTTTCTGCGCCGCCGCCTGCCGGAAGATCCGGTCGCCCGACTGCAGGCGTTGGCATGGTGGCACTGGCCGCATAACCACCTGCGCAATGCTCTGGAAGATTTCACGCTTGTTCCCTGTGCCCGCGTTTCTGGCCAAATATAAGGCAGTCCGACGGCTTGAGTGAGATCCTCACGGTCATTGCAAGGAGAGTTATGAGATCCATGGAGGTGGTGACGAACAAGGCTGCCCGCCTTTTCAAGAAGCCTACTCGTCACTATAATGCTTGAGGTGTTGATGCGATGGAAGAGGAACGTGCGCTTACCGCCTTCGCGGCACTGTCGCAAGAAACGCGGCTGCGCATCATGCGGCTGCTGATCCAGACGGGTCCGAAGGCATGGCAGCATGCAACCATGAGCGTCTCCGCATAAGCAAGCCCGAAGCTGCCCGTCACGGCACGACGAACTGGCCGTCCTCCAATGATGCCCTTGGGCGGCGCGGGTCGCTGCTGATCTGGCTCGACAAGGACATGGTGTGGCTGGCCCCAAGGCGGGGCGGCCCGGCCACCCGTCGGTGGTCTTCGATGCGGCCATCCAGTTCTGCCTGATGGTGACGGCGCTGTTTAGCCGGCCGCTTCGGCAGACACCGGGGGTGGTGCTCAGAATTCTGGAAATGGCAGGGCTCGACTGGCCGGTGCCGGACGTCTCCACCCTGAGCCGACGGCAAGGAACTCTGGTGGTCAACGTATCCAACCGACGCGTGTCAGGGCCCATCATCGCCTTGTCTCTGATGGAATTTTCTGGATCGCACGGGTTTGTTGCGCAAATCCTGTGATGGCCGGAGCGACCCTTTTGCTGGACAGACTTATCCTGCGCGTCGCGTGAGCGGCGTGCCGGGGGCGGTGAAGCGGTTCAGGATGGCCGCCCGGATCTGAAGCTCGGCGACTTGCCGGTCGAAGTAGCCCGACATGACGCTCGCCCAGCAGCTTGAAGCAGCTCATCCTTGTCTCGACCAAACATCGTCGATGGCGGGCGGTTACGCTTCCAGATGGTCAGGCCAAGGCGGCGGCAACTTTGCAGCGCGTCGTTGCGGGTCGTTGCTCCTGCCCTGTTCCTTCCAAGGTTTACCGTTCTTGCAGGGCGGAAAGACCGCTGCCGCCCCGCGCGACGCGATGGCGGCATGACAGGCGGGGGTGTCATAAGCACAATCCGCTGTGACCCTGTCCATGGGCTGATCATCAGGAATCTGGCCTAGAAGGTCGGGCAGAATAGGCGCATGGCCAACCTGGCTGCCGGTGACCTCTGAAAAAACCTTGTGCGAGATTGCGTTCTTAAAGGCAAGCGAGGAGCCTCTCTGGCCTGCTCCGAAGATCACCATCATGCCCTTCAGCACCCATTTCAAGAGGTCTATTGGCAAATAACAGGCATCTTGTGCTTGGGTGTCTGATCGCACGGTTTGATGGTGCGATCCTTTCGTTGGAATGGAAGGATGCCCTATGGGCCGTTCGTCACGGCAGCGCCGCGGCCATGCAGTCTGTCCGAGCAGCGATACCGCGATCGCAGGCGCCGCTCGCGCAGCGGAGCCGGGAGTTGGGGAGTGAGGAGGAGCAGAAAACGATCCGGTGAATCGTTTTCCCGACGACCCCCAAGACCGTTTCGAAGTGGTGCGGGCGGGCAAGCGTCGAGGACATGAAGATCGGGCCGTCGGAGCCGCGCTCGACGGTTCTGTCCAAGGCGGAGGGGGCGGTGATCGCGGCGTTCTGGCACCCTGCGCGGCTGCCACTGGATGACGGCCCTTATGCCCTTCAGCCCTCCATCCCTCACCTGACGCGATCGGCACTGCATTTCATGTCGGGGGAAACGGTCCACCGGACCGTTTCCTGATCCCTCCTCGCCTGCAACTGATCAGCCCCACCTGAGTGGTCCAGTTTGAAAGTTAGTGCACGACCGGCCTTTGGTCCATCGAGATGAAGGTTTCCGGAGCCGGCAAGCGATAGCCCAATGCGCTGTGTGGTCGTTTTGTGTTGTAGTGCTTTCTCCATCGCTCGATCAGGATTTGGGCTTCGCGGAGGCTGTAGAAGACTTCCCCGTTCAGCAGTTCGTCGCGGAAGCGGACGTTGAAGCTTTCGCAATAGCCATTCTTCCAAGGCGATCCCGGTTCGATGTAAGCCGTTTTTGCGCCGACCGCCCTGATCCAGTCCCGGGCGGCCAAGGCGATGACCTCCGGGCCGTTGTCGGAGCGGATAAAAGAGAGCACGCCGCGCAGGATAAACAGGTCGGTCAGCGCATCAACCACGACGGTCGAGTTCAGCTTGCGCCGCACCCTGATCGTCAGGCACTCGCGGCTGAACTCGTCGCCGAGCAGCCTCGGAACCGGCACACCATCTACTCCCGGCCGATGCGCTTCGACATGATCTGCGAGGCGAATGGCATTGAAAACCGACTGACGAAGCCCAATCATCCATGGACCAATGGTCAAGTCGAACGAATGAACAGGACGATGAAAGACGCAACCGTCAAACGCTTGCACTATGACCACCATGATCAACTGCGGACGCATCTTGGCGACGTCATGGCCGTCTGAAGCTTCGCGCGCAGGCTCAAGACCCTCGGCGGCCTCACGCCCTACGAATACGTCTGCAAGATCTGGACAGAAGAGCCGGACAGATTCATCCTGAACCCGATCCACCAGATGCCAGGACTGAACATCAAAGGAATTCGGCGCCATCATGGCGCCGGAGGGTCTGCGCCTGATCCCGATGACCGCAGTGTTTACCTTGGATGCCGAACAGCTTCGTGAATGCCGCGGTGCATAAGCTGGACGGACAGGGCCGTCCGGGCTGCATCCGCACCTACATGTGATAACGCGGCACCGCTCCTCAGCCGACCAGCGCCGCCCGGACAAGCGCGTCCAGATCCGGATCCGGCCGATAACCGAGCGACAGCGCCACGTCCTGGTCCACGGGCGGCATCGCGCCGAACAACCGCTCCAGCGTCGCATCATCACCCCAAGTGACCCGCAACGGGTATCCGCCCAGCTTCGCAGCCGCCTCCGCAACCGCGCCGACGGATGCACGCAGCACCGGAAGCTGGACCACGGACGGGCCACCTTCCGTGGCCAAGGCGTGAAGGATCGCGGCCACGCAGCAGTCGCGCGACATCCACCAGCACATGGCCGTTTCCGGAACCGGACAGGCATAGGCCTCGCCGCGCGCCGCGTGCTGGATGACGCGGCTCATGAAGGCAGAGCCGTGGCCCGTCTCCGTCATCGGGCGCGCCACGAGTCCGGGCAAGCGCAGGCTTACCCCGGACAGCGCCCCGCGCCGGGTCAGATCCGACAGCAGGAGCTCGCCCATCAGCTTGTGCACCCCATAGCTCATCTGCGGCGAGAGCGGCGTCTCTGGGGTGACGGGCGTAAGGCCCACATCCCCGTAGACGGCAATGGAGGAGGCGAAGACAAACCTGCCCCTTGCCCGCTGCATCAGCGCGAAGGTCGCTTCGGCATTCGCTCGCCAGCCCAATTCGGGCCGCGTCTCGGCAAACGATCCCGGCACGGAGGCAAGATGAACGACCGCATCCGGCTCCTCGGTGAATAGCGTGTCGATGAAGCCGGCATCGGTCAGGTCGCCGGGACGTTGTTCCACCCCCTCCGCCGGTGGCAGCGTGATGACGCGGTCCACCAGCACCAGCCCGTGCCCCGCCGCAGCCAATGCCGCAACCAGCCCCCGGCCCACATAGCCGTCCGCACCCGTGACGATGATCTTCATGTCCGTTTCCCTTCAACTGCCATCGGCGATCAGCGTGCCGCCATCCACTACGATCGTCTGCCCTGTGACGAACCCGCCCGCAGGCGACAGAAGCCATGCCGCGGTTCCCGCAACCTCGCCGGGCTGTCCCGGCCGCCGCAGTGGCGTGGCTTTCATGCGTGCGGCCATGAACACCGGGTCGGCCAGCAGCCTCGCCGCCAGCGGGGTGTCGATCAGGCCGGGACAGATTGCATTGGCGCGCACGCCATGCGGCCCCCAGACCACCGCAAGATTGCGCGCCAGCTGCGCCAGTGCGGCCTTGGTCATGCCATAGACCCCGAGGACCCCATTGCCGCGCATCGCGGCGATGGAGGCCATGAGCACCACTGTCCCGCCGCCGCGGGCCGCGATTCCCGGCACCAACGCCTGCGCCAGCGCCAGCGGAGCCAGCAGGTTGATCTGGAACACGCGCGAGACCTCCTCGGGTTCAGCCGGGCCACGCGGCCCTTCGATCCCCGCGTTGAGCACCAGATCCGTGACAAGGAAATCCTCCGCGGCGCGCGCCAGATCGGCCACCCCCTTCGCGGTGGACAGATCGGCCCGCACGCCGGCATCGAGGTCGGACCTCAGCACCTCGGCGCCCTGTCCGGCCAGCATGTCGCACAGCGCCCGTCCAAGCCCGCCGCCCGCCCCGGTCACCAGAACCCGGCGACCGGAGAGGCTGAACGGACCGCTCATCCCCGGTCCTGGATCGCCTGCCCCAGATCCGGCTCATACTCCGCCGAGACAAGCACGAACAGCATCCGGCAGGTCTTGCCCGACCTGTTGGCCCAGGCATGGTTGGTGCCGCGCTGAATCACCACGGTCCCCGGGCGCAGGACGGTTTCGCCGTCATCGACAACCAACGTCATCTCGCCGTCGATGACGATGCCGTAATCGACGGATTCCGTGCGATGCATCAGCGGATGGGGTGCGTCCTCCCGCACGGTTGAGGCGTGTCTCTCGCCGATCTCGGTGAAGGCACCGCTCATCTTCGCGGCACCCGTCTTGAGATAATCTTCGGTGTCCGGCGGGATGTCGACGAAACGGATCCGGGTACCTCCGGGCGGCGGCGAAAGGCTCACCGGACCGGCGACGGGATCGCCCTCGGTGATCGCAATCACAGGCGCGGCAGGAGTGGACCAGACCTCGTGGAACACCGTCCCCGGCAGGTTCTTCAGCGGATGAACATGGGCGAGCGCCTCGTCCTCGACAATGATTGCCGTACCGTCGGCCCGGTGCCCGGTGACGACGCGGTGGATCGGGGGTAAGGATGTCATGCATGACCTCTTTCGATGACGGATGTCAGTGTTGCTGCCGCGCGGTGCACGACGGAGGCGTCAGATTGGCTCAACCAAGGCGTGTAGCGCGCTCGTCATGATCTGCGCGTGTTCGCGCTGATCGCCGCCGTTGATTTCGATCTCGCCCAGGCGGCCGGAGTCTTCCACCACCCGGCGGCAGCGCTCCCACCGCCGGGCCTCGAACATCCCGAGGGCCTTCTGGAGGTCGGGGGTCTTCGCGAGACTTTCGGCCAGAACCACCGCGTCCTCGACCCCGATGCAGGCACCTGCAGCCAGATGCGGGGTTGTCGCATGCACAGCATCCCCGATCAGCACGACCCGGCCTCGATACCACGGACGCGGCAGCAGAAGCTGTTCCAGCGGCCGGTAGACGATCTGGCTGTGGTCGCCCAGCTCCTCCCGCACCTGCGACAGGATCGGCGAGGGAAATGCCGTCAGCAGCTCGCGGAGCGCGGAGACGAAAGTGCCGGGATCCACGAAAGCGTTGCTGGGGCGGTTCTCGGTCACGAACAGATAGGCCTCGTCGCGACTGACAAGGTTCAACCCTGCCTTCAGCTTGCCCGAAATCCACATTGTCGGCCGCTCGATCCCGGCCGGCAACGCCACCACGGCACGCCACACGGCCTGACCAATGAAGCGCGGCGTGGGGGCCTCGGGGAAGACCGCCCTGCGCGTTGCGGAATACAGTCCGTCGGCACCGACCACGAGGTCATACCCGCCCACACTCCCGTCGGAGAAGGTGACGCGCACCACGTCGGGGCCGTCCTCGATGCTGCGAAAGCTTTCGCCCAGGCGGA
Organism: Falsirhodobacter sp. 1013; assembly: GCF_051195255.1. NCBI lineage: Bacteria > Pseudomonadati > Pseudomonadota > Alphaproteobacteria > Rhodobacterales > Paracoccaceae > Falsirhodobacter > Falsirhodobacter sp. 1013. The sequence continues at coordinate 35,456 of NZ_JBNJLK010000018.1, forward strand.
CCGGGATGCCGGTCTTGCGCACGGCATCGCGCAGAAGCCCCGCCAGCACAGGACGCATGACCGCGCCGCCACCCGCGAGGCCGGGACCTACGTTTGGCGTCGGCATCGACAGCACGACGCGGTCGTCCAGGGGGGATCGCATGTCCACCCCGTCCGTCACCGCGCCGACGGCAAGATAAGCGTCATAGATGCCGATCCGCTGCATGACCCGCAAGGTCGCGCCATGCAAGCTGATCCCCGCGCCGTAGCTTCGCCAGTCAGGGTCGATCTCGACGATCTCGACGGCATCGCCCGCACGGGCGAACTCCAGCGCCGCGGTCATGCCGGAAAAACCGCCCCCTATGATCAGTATTCTCCGCGCCTTGATTTCTACGGTCATGGCTCCCCCCTTCTGATGTTGCGTCACGCCGCCCTCCCTGGCAGCGCGTGGTCAATGTTTTTCCGGCCCGCCAGAGGGGAACCACTTCTCCCGGTGCTGGAACAGGAATATCTGCGCCGCCTCCGGGCCCGCTTTTGCTTCCCGCGGGGTCCAAGTGCTGTCGTGCTTGTCCATGTCGGCGTCGTATTCGAAATGGCAGCCAAGCGGACTGTTGAAATACCAGAACCAGTTCGACCCGAACTTGTGTCTCCCCGGACCCCAGAAGCTCTGGTAGCCCTTGTTCACGAAACGCGTCCCGGCCAGCATCATCTCTGTCGGCCCCCCCATGTGGAAGGCGAGATGCTCGCAGCCCTTCATGTATTCGGGCGTCTGGATGAAGAAGTGCGTGTGGTGATCCTCGTTCGCCTGCGGGCGCAGGAACGGCCCGGCGCCGGTCAGGACATCCGTGACCTGGAAGCCGAGGCGTTCGCAGTAGAACCGCGCAGCGCCCTCGATGTCGGGCACGAACAGCACCACATGGCTGAGCGACCGGGGCAGCGCGGGCATCCCCTCCCAGACGCCGATCTCGTTCGGCGCACGCTGGGCGGGCGATCCGGGAGCGTTGATCTTCTCCGCCGGCATGTCGAGGACACGCCGCGTGCTCACCTGGCAGCGCAGTTCGAAACCATGATCGTCCTTGAACTCGATCGCGCCGTCCGCCAGCCGCGTCACGCGTCGGTCGCGACCGATCTCGGCCTCGATCGCATTCAGCGCCGCCGCATTGGTGACGCCCAGGATCTGCTGCCGCAGCATCGTCGCCGTCGGAAGCGCCGGCGGAAGTCCGGGGTCGTTTCGGTGGCGGATGATGATTCCGGTGCCGTCCAGCGCCTCGAAGGTACCGCCCTTCTCCGTCACGTCGACGGGTGTCAGGCCCCAGTCCGTCAGGTACTCCTTGCACCCCGCGACATCGTCCACGCCAAACACCAGATAGTCCGGTCCGATGATATCCATTTGCTTCTCCCTCCCGAGGAATGCCTGCCCTCCGGCAGGTCGTGCCGCGTCAAATTGCCGTCCGCCCGCCCAGAGTCTCGGCCAGCCAGTCAGCGATCCAGGCGCCGGCATTGGACGGGTTGTCGAAGCTCGAATGCTGGACGCCTCCCTCGCGGTCGGTGAAGATCTTGAGCTCGCGCTTCGGACTGTTGATGAGCTGGTCATAGGTACGATGCGCCCATTTCAGCGGAATCTGGCTGTCCTTCTCCCCGTGCGTGACGAGGAAGGGCACCCGGATGCGGTCAAGAATGCCGTCGAGGTGGACGTTCTCGGCGATGCGCATGAAGTCGTCCAGGTCCTTCGCGCCCCAGACCCATTCAACATGCTCCCAATAGTGCGGCACGGGGAAGTTGCCTTCCTTCTCCAAGCGCCGCTGCTGGACGTGCCGCCAGTCGTGGTTGGCGCCCCAGACGGCACCACAGGCGAAGCGGGGTTCGAACGCCACGGCCCGCGGGCAGTAGTAGCCGCCGAGCGATACGCCTTCCATGCCGATCCGCTTCGGGTCGATGTCGTCCCGGGTTTCCAGCCAGTCCACCACCTGCGAGGCCCAGTGCTCGCTGTCGAAACGGGCGCGCAAGTCCTGCAGGCGGATCGCCTCGCCGGTGCCGGGCTGATCGACGATCAGGCTGGCGATGCCGCGCTTGGCCAGCATGGCGGGAAGGCCGACGAAGTATTTCATCTCCTTCGTGCTGTCGAGCCCGTTGACCTGAACCACGACCGGCTGCCGTCCTGTCACGCCTTCGGCGCGCACGTAAAGGGCGGAGAGATAGGTTCCTTCATACGGGATCTCGACACGCTCGCAATTGGCGCCAGACAGAGTTATGCCAAGGATGAAGAGGTCGAGGGAACGCTTGTAGAGCGCCAGCCGCCCCGGCGCGCCATGCCCCTGAAGGCGCTCGGCGGTCGTAAGGTACACGGAGGCGCGCAGATACTTTTCCCCCGCGGAGAGCATTCGGCCGTTGTCCTCATCCTCCTGCGCCAAGCCATACAGCTTGTCGCTCATCTGCCGCCAGGTCTCGGCGAAGGCCCGAACTCCCTCGGCATCCGGAGCGTTCGAGGCATCCATCAGCGGAGCGCACATCTCCTCGATCTCGCCCATCTTGGCACCGCTCTCGATGGCTAGGTCCACCGACAGGTTCCACACGTAGTTTTTAGGGAAATATTTGAACATAGCTCCTCCTCCACCCGCAGTCGCGCCACAGGCTCTTGGTGCGAAGGTATGTTCCTGATTTATATTTTTGAAATTGATTCATTCAATCTGAAGTATTCGCCGAATATGTATGTACGGTTGTAGGTGAATTGCCAACTCCTGCGCCGGATGGCGGACCGTCGACGACTTGCCTTCGGTGCAAGCGTTCGCCAGACCGAAAGGTGGCCCGGCTTCAGAGAATGGCGCCTCGCCACCTCGTTTACTAAAGCACCCTCAACAACCCTCTCGGCCGCCACCTGCCCCTTCACGGCATCGGATCACGGCCGCTTTGGCCGCCGAAGGCCCCAGAAAACGTCGATCGCCATCGAGACGTCATCCGGTTAGTGGCATAATCTCCAATGAGTATTGACCGATGTGACCGGCATTGTTGCAGAACTTTGCTTGCCGCAGGATGCACGCGCTCGATCTGGTCGGCTCGGCGTCCTCGCCTGAGCAAGCCCAAAGCTGCCCGTTACCGCGCGAACTGGTCCTCCTTCGATGATGCCCTGGGGCGGCGCGGATCACGGCCGATCTGGCTCGACAAGGACATGGTGTGGCTGGCGACCAAGGCCTCGCGGCCTGGCCGCCCGCCCGTGTTCTCCGATGCGGCCATCCAGATCTGCCGGATGGTGAAGGTGCTCTTGAAGCTGCCGCACCAGGCGCTCTACATCAAGCAGAGGTTCATTATGATGAATTGCGATGAATTGAACGAGGCGATGGGGAAACACAGATCGCCAATTTCCGCCGCGATGACGTTCCCATCGACACATCATCGTCCAGAACGGTCAAGGGAGATAACAAACCGACAGATGCAGGCCGGAGCAATGTCATCGAGCTGAACGCTGCCCTTGAGGCCGCCCGGCAGGAAAATGCCAAACGCTAAGTGCGGGGCGGATAGTATAGGCAAACGCCCCTTTCGCCGCACCGGCCGACCTCCACAATCAAGCCGACCGTTTAGCGGCCTGATCTAGAATGTCTTGTCGCGTCTGGTTCAGTCCCGCCCGCATGACCATCATCGCCAGACGTTCCAGCGCCAGAACCAACTGGCTGCCTGAAGCGAAATCAGGTTTCAGGAAGCGTCACGCGCCGCTTTTGGGCTTCCGCCACCAGCGCGGGCCAGATGGTTGGGTAAAGCTCCACCCCCTCCGTAGCCGCGCGACGCGACCGCTGCAGTGCCGCCTGTCCGGGCAGGCGCACGGGCCGCGCGGGATCCCGAGGGGGCGACGAGAGGCAAGCGTCGACCAGCCAGCCGGTCTGGCGAAGGAACAGGTCGCTTCCGCCGAACGCCTCAGGATCGTGGACAAGGATCGTGACGGCGCAGTTGGTCCCGACAGGATGATCCGCCCGTCCGTAGCCGGCAAGGCCTTGGGTCAGGGCCTCCACCGACAGGGCCATACCATAGCCTTTCTGGCCGTGATCCAGCCCACCGGTCGGCAGAAGGGTGCCGCCCTCCGTCACCACGGCCGGATCGGTGGTCGCGCCGCCGGCCGCGTCCATGATCCACGGGTGGTCATAGACGCGCTCTTCGCGGATCATGCGCTGCGCCATGTTGACCGTGGTGATGGAGGCGGAGATGTCGATCAGGATCGGATCTCCCGGCGTCGGGATCCCGTAGGCCACGGGGTTCGGCGTGAACACGCCCTTCAGCCCGCCAAATGGCGCCACCTGCGCCCCCGAGGGCGAAGACGACGCGATGGAGATCATCAGTCCTTGGTCCGTCGCCTCGGTCAGATAGGCCGCCAATGCACCGATGTGATGGCTGTCGGCGATGGTCAGGGTGCATGTGCCGTGTTGCCGCGCCCGGTCGCACGCCACCCGCACCGCTTGCGACACCAGCCAAGCCCCAGGCAGACGACGGCCGTTCCACAGGATAGCGGCACCCCGATCCGACCGGACCTCATGATCACCTTTCTTGGTCATGACGCCGTCGTCGATGCTTTGCAGATACCACGGGGCGAGGGCCAGACCATGTGTCGTGTGTCCCATTACGTCGGCTTCGACCAGGTAATGCGCGACGGCCTCAGCCTTCTCGGCCTCCAGCCCTGCGGCGAGGAAAAGGTCGGTGGCAAAGCGACGAAGCAGCGCGACAGCGTGCATGTAATGATCCTTCAGTTCAGGACACGGGCGGGACGGCGGCCGGCCAGCAGATCCTGCATGTCTTCGATGTTCATAAGGCCAACGTTTTCCAACGCTTCCACCGTGTCAGCGCCCGAATGAGGCATGAAGATCGCGTTCGGATGCGTGAAGATGGGGTGGGACGTATCCGGCGGCTCCACCACATAAGCGTCGATCGCCGCACCGGCGAGTTGGCCGCTCGCCAGTGCCTCGTGCACCGCGTCCAGATCCACCACCTCCCCCCGGGCGAGGTTGAGCAACCGTGCCCCTGGCTTCATGCGGCTCAGGCGCTTGGCGTCGATCAGGGCGGCGTTGTCGGCCCCGCCGAACACGTGCAGGGACAGGTAGTCGCTGCGGGCCAGCACGCCGTCCAGATCCAACAGGTCAATCCCGTGCTGCTGGGCAAAGGCCACATCCGGATAGGGGTCCGTCGCCACCACCTTCATGCCCAAACCCAAGGCCAGCAGTGCCAGCTTGCGTCCGATATTGCCCAAGCCGACGACGCCCAGCGTCTTGCCGCCCAGCTGCACTCCTGCCTTTCGGTCCCACCCGCCCGAGGTGACGGAGACGTGGCCCTGCGGGATCTGCCGTGCCATCGCGAACATCATTCCGATCGCAAGCTCTGCCACCGCGTCCGCGTTCGCGCCTGGCGTATTCGCGACGGGCAGGGTGCGGGCGGAACAGGCCGGGATGTCGATGTTGTCAACACCCACGCCATGCTTCAGCACGCCTTTCAGGCGCGTAGCCCGATCCAGCACCTCTGGGCTGGGACCGATCAGCCCGACGACGAAGAAGTCGGCATCTCCAATCTGCTCGGCCAGCGTGACGGCGTCCGCGCAGCGCACAAGGGTCCAACCCAGTTCGTCCAGCCGTGCGGCGACGCGGGGTGCGGTGCCAAAGCCGGGGGATGTCGTGACGATCTTCACCATGGGAACCTCGTGGTGGCTTATTCTTCGAAAGCGTCGACGCGCTTCTTGCGGATAGAGGGCAGGATCATCAGGATCAGGCACAGGGCGGCAATCGCCAGCAGCGTCGCGGAAATCGGGCGCGTCAGGAACACCGTGGGGTCACCCCGTCCGGTCAGCAGAGCCCTGCGCAGGTTCTCCTCCAGCATGGGCCCAAGGACGAGGCCCAAGAGAAGGGGCGTCGGTTCACAGCCCAGCTTCATGAAAACATAGCCGAGCACCCCAAACCCCACCATCAGCAGGACGTCAAACGTGCTGTTGCTGACGGTGTAGACGCCGACGCAGCACAGTGCGACGATAATTGGGAACAGGAAGCGGTAGGGGACAGAGAGAAGCTTCACCCAGATGCCGATCAGCGGCAGGTTCAGGATCACCAGCATCAGGTTGCCCAGCCACATGGAGGCGATGAGCCCCCAGAACAGCACAGGCTCGTTGGTGATGATGTTGGGCCCCGGCGTCACACCGTGCAGGATCAGTGCACCCATCATCATGGCCATGGTCGCATTGGCGGGAATGCCAAGGGTCAGCAGCGGAATGAACGAGGTTTGTGCCCCAGCGTTGTTCGCGCTTTCCGGCGCGGCAACACCCTCGATCGCGCCCTCGCCGAAGCGTTCCGGCGTGCGGGACAGCTTCTTTTCGGTGACGTAGGCGGCGAAAGCCCCGATCGTGGCGCCGCCACCCGGCAGAACACCAAGGAGGGAACCGATGCCTGTTCCTCGCAGCACGGGGCGGATGATCGCCTTGAAATCCGCACGGCTGAGCATCAGGGAGCCTACACTCTTAACCGAGGTCGCGCGCGATGATTCATCTTCGAGGTTCTGGCAGATCTCGGCCAGACCGAAGAGGCCCATGGCGATGGCCACGAATTCCAGTCCGTCCAGCAGCTGCGGCTGGCCAAAGGTCATGCGGGCGGCCCCGGTATAGATGTCCTGCCCCACCAGTCCCAACATCACGCCGATTACGATCATCGCCAGCGCCTTCACGATGGAACCGGAGGCCATGGTGACCGACGCGATCAGCCCCAGCACCATAAGGGAAAAGTAATCCGCCGGACCGAAGCTGAGAGCGGCTGCGGCCAGCACTGGCCCCAGTGTCGCGATCACCAGCGTGGCCACCGATCCCGCAAAGAAGGAGCCGAGCGCCGCCGTCGCCAGCGCCGCCCCGGCCCGGCCCTGCCGCGCCATCTTGTAACCGTCCAGCGCCGTCACGACCGAAGACGCTTCCCCCGGCAGGTTGATCAGGATCGCGGTGGTGGAACTGCCATACTGGGCGCCATAGAAGATGCCGGCCAGCATGATCAGCGCGGTGACCGGATCCAGCCCGAAGGTCAGCGGCAACAACATGGCGATGGTCGCAACCGGTCCAAGGCCCGGCAGCACGCCAATCAGCGTGCCGACCAGCGCCCCGAGGAACCCATAGGACAGGTTGGTGAAGGTCAGCGCGGTCGCGAAACCAAGGCCCAGATCGGAAAGCAGGTTCATGGGGCCCCCTTCAGGAACGTCAGCCAGGTGCCAACAAAACGGAACGGAAGATCCAGCGCTTCGGCGAAGATGAGCCACGCCCCGAGCGCAGTCAGCACACCGAGGGCCAGACCGGGCAGCGGGCGGAAGTCACGGCTGGCCGCCGCTGCAGTCACTACGGCACCGAACACGGCGAGCGGCAAACCCAGCGGCACCAGCGCGAGGGCGAAGAAGACGCCGGCGCCGCAGATGACCAGCATGCGGCCCCAGGCCAGCGGGGCCGCCGCGGTCTCCACGCTCGCCTTGCGCACGCCGTTCAGAATTGTCACGACCGCCAGCACCGTAAGGACCGCGCACAGGACCAGCGGAAAATATCCCGGCCCCATGCGCAGCGTCGAGCCAAGCGGCAAGCGGTGCGCGCCGTAGGCAAAGATGCCCGCGACCAGCAGGAACAACAGCCCGGAAAGAACGTCCCTGTTCCGAAGTATCATCTCGGTCCGCGTCATGGTGGTCCTTTGGCAGGTGAAAACGAAAAACCGGTGCCGCAGGACGGTACCGGTCAAAGAGGCAGATTACTTGTTCATCCCGTACATGCCGAGCTCACGGATAACACCTTCGGCCATCTTGCTGTCGGCGCGGGCCAGTTCGGCGTAGCCGTCGCTGTCGCGGTAGTCGACAAACTCCCCCATCTCCTTCATGCGGGCGATGAACCCGGGATCCTCGAACGTTTCCTTCAGTGCCGTCGTGAGAGCGGCCCGCACATCCTCGGGCAGGCCCTTCGGCGCGATGATCCCTTTCCAGGACGACCATGTGAAGTCGACACCACTTTCAATGGCCGTCGGCACGTCCGGGAACTCCGCAATCCGCTCGGCCTCCATGACGAACAGGGGCGTCACGGCGCCGGATTCCACATGGGCACGGGCTTCGGCCGGCGTTGCGGTGACGGCGTCGATATGCCCGCCCGCGCAGTTGGTCAGCGCTTCGGACGCGCCACTGAAGGGAACGTTCTCGAACGTTGTTCCAGAGGCGCGGCCGAACGCCTCCACCGAAAGATGGTTCGCCCCACCAGAGCCGGAATTGCCGATCAGCACCATGCCGGGGTTTTCCTTGGCATAGGCCAAGAATTCCGCGGCGCTGGAGAAGGGGGCGTTCTTGCACGCCAGCACGACCTGCAGGTTGCGCGCCATGAGTGCCAGGAAGTCCACATCGTCAATGTTGTATGTGGTTGCCCCATAATGCGGCAGAAGGGCAATGGGTCCCTGCGCGCCGGTTCCAAGCGTGTAGCCATCAGGCGTTGCTTTCAATGCCTCGCCGGTACCGATGCCGCCGCCGCCCCCGGGAACGTTGCGAATGACCACTGTTGCGCCCGGGATCTTCGTTTGGAGCGTTTCGGCCATGACCCTCATCGACAGGTCTGTGCCGCCCCCGGCGGCATAGGGCACGATCACCTCGATGGGTTGCTCAGGATAGCTTTGGGCATCGGCGGAAAAAGCCACAACTGTCCCGATCGCTGCCAGTGCAGCGACGCTGTTTCGCATCGACATGTAAGTCCTCCCAAACGTCCCGACCCTCCCGCCAGAACACTAAGATTAAGTGTCATGCTTTACGATGCTCTTGTCAATACACGATTCAATAACACACCTAAATATATATAACCGTATGAAATTGCTTGTAAATGTTTTATAAGTTTAATTGGACAACTTTACAAGCTTGCACGTTGTCATGTTGAAGTCAGTCTCGGCATGGCCATATAGACCTGAGCCAAAGGCAAGCGTTCTGTTCCAGCAGCGCGGCCAGCCAGTTGGTCAGTCACGCTCTGCCGCGTTCGTCGGTGTCCGCCGCGAAGGGATTCAGGCCGTAGCCTCGCCGATGCATACGGGCGCGTAGCTGCCACCCATCCGGCCGGATTCCGGCATTTCCGCGATCAGCACGGCCGCCGAAACCGGACCGTTGCCGGGGATGGATCGAAGAAGCCTTGCCTTGTTGGCCGACGCTTCCTCCCGTGCGATGACACATCCAATCTGGCGCTCGAGATCACGGATCTGGCTCTCCAGCATGGTTTTGAGGGCATCATCCAAACCCTCAGCCGGCGGGAATGTCCTGCTTCTTGCGGGCCGCGATCTGCGCCAAAAGCCGCTTGCGCATCCCGACGATCTGAGCGCGTCGCGTGGTCAAATTCCCGCGAATAGGGAAGTTATCATCTGGCAAGGTCAGTCCGGCTTCCGGCCGGAACAGCAGGAACTGGCCATCGAGTTCCGCGTCTATCCGATCCGTTTTGGCCCGCGTCCCCCGAGACATCGCAAGAGCCTTGATCTAGGGTCAGGATTCCTAACCAGTAGAGGACGGTTGCGGCGAGGGCGATGGCTGAGAGGAAGACTTCTGGACAGCGG
>NZ_JBNJLK010000019.1:0-43859 GCF_051195255.1 Falsirhodobacter sp. 1013
GTTCGGAGGCGAAGGTGGCGTCCGTCGCAATCCATTCGCCGGCGATCAGGTGTTTGCCGTGGGGGGTGAAGGTCATGCCGTTTCTCCCATCAATTTCGGCCAGTCGACAAAACGCATCTCGATGATCTCGACATCCTTCCAGATGCCATCGCGTGCATAGGGTTCGGTGCCGAGATATTCGTCTAATGCCGCCCGGTCGGGGAAGCGGCACAGCACGACCGATCCAACCATGTTGCCGTCGGCGTCCAGCATTGCACCGCCATCGACGATCGTGCCTGCGGCCTTGCCAGTTTTCAGCCCGGCCATGTGCTCGGCGCGTGCGGCGAGGCGTTGCTCCAGCGTGCCCTCCCCGTCACGGCAGATGAGTGCGAAGTCCATCAGTCCCTCCCCGGAACGGCGGGCGGTTCCATGTGGAAGCCACGACCCGCGTAGTCGAAGTCGTGAAGTTTGTTCACCGGCTCGGCCTTGTTGACCGGGCTGGCGTAGTAAGCGCGGATTTCGCGGATCTTCGTCACGTCGTCATTGAAGATATACCACTCATCACCACGAAGTGCCTCGCCGATGGCGGTCTTCCAGTGGGTCCATTCGATCACTCCCTCCCGGCCGTCTGCGGAGCATAGCACCTTCTCGATGGACCACTTCGACCCCATGGTCTCGACGCACCAGACCCAGCCGTCTGCGATGGCCTCGGCTCCTCGCCAAGGCGCGCCCGGCAGTCCCGGCGGGAAGTAGTGAACGCCGTCGGGGGTGAAGCAGTCGATCAGGCCCTGCCGGTCGCCGGCGTTGCACATGTCGAAATAGTGGCGGATCAGCGCTTCGGCTTTGGCGGCACTCACAGCGTGTTCCCTTCCGCTTTCCAAGCTTCGAATTCGGCCAACGTTTCGGGGCCGGCCGGATAGGTACCGAACAGCGAGGCGCCGGCGTCAATCTTGGTGAACAGGAACTTCTCGCGCAGTTCCTGCTCGTAACTGTCGCGCGCCACCTCAGCGGCGATAGCACGAGGTATGACGGTCACCCCGTCAGAGTCGCCGACAATGATGTCACCGGGATAGACTGCGACTTCAGCGCATCCGATCGGTTCCTGCATGGCGATGGCGCGGTGATAGGCGGGGCGTGTGGAGGCGACGTTGGCGCGGCAATAGGCCGGGAAATCCATACCCCCGATTTCGGTCCCGTCACGGAAGGCGCCGTCGGTGATGGCCGCCGCGACGCCCTTGCGCATCATCCGCGTCATCAGCATGTTGCCGGCCGAAGCCGCACGCGGGTCATTGCGGCTGTCGATGACCAGCACCTGGCCGGCCTCGATCGCCTCCACCGCTTCCCATTGCACGTTGTCCTCACCGCGCTTTTTAAGGTCGCCCAGATCCCAGTCCTTGTCTTCGCGCGAGGGAATGAAGCGCAGGGTGAACGCTTCGCCTGCAAAGGGGCCGGTTGTCTTGGACAACGGCGCAAGACCGACGAGGAACTGCTGGCGATAGCCGCGCCGGAACAGCTGAGTCGTCAGCGTCCCTTGCCCACACTTTTTCAGTGTTTCCAACGTTTCCGGTGAGATTTTGATGATGTCCTTCAAAGGGTGCCTCCCATTTTGCATGAGCAGCGGCAACAAAGATGCGCCACTATATGAGACGTTATGCGTCCCACAATGCGATAACGCAACCATATTAACGGCATATTGTCGACTGGACTCCCGTAATTCTAGGTTTAAGGGTAGGTGCTCTAGGTTTCGCTCGCCACAATGTCCCACAATATAGAAATACCTTTACATAGTGGTGGTCGCGTGCCACTGGTTGGGAAGAAGGCGCCCGGTGCCGGGGGAGGGACCTGAGGGTCTTGCGGTGATGGGACGATCGGACGGAGGAGCGCGTGAATTACACATTCGACTTTGGCGCTGTCCTGCAGCACAGCGACCTGCTGCTTGACGGCGCTTGGACCACACTGGTCCTGGCATTCTGGGCAACGATTTCAGGGTTCCTGATGGGCACGCTTTGTGCCGTCGGTATGACGAGCGGACCGCGCTGGCTGCGGCCCATCCTGATCGCTTATGTGGAGGTGGCGCGAAACACGCCCCTGCTGATCCAGTCGTATTTCCTGATCTTCGGTCTCGCCAGTGCCGGCGTTCGCTTGCCCATCATCGTAGGTGCGGTCATAGCACTGGTCGTCAATGTCACCGCCTATACGGCCGAGGTCATGCGCGCTGGCATCGAGAGCGTTCGCCATGGTCAACTCGAGGCAGCCGAATGCCTGGGCCTGTCTCGCTTGCAGATTTTCCTGAACATCATTCTGCGCCCAGCAATGGAGCGGGTGTATCCCTCGCTCGCCTCGCTTTTCGTGTTGCTGATGCTTGGGTCGTCGGTCCTGTCAGCCGTAGGGGTGGAGGAGTTGTTCGGCACCTCTAACCGCGTTCAGTCCATGACCTACCGCAACTTCGAGACCTTCATCGTGCTGGGCGGCTTCTATCTGGGGCTGACCGTTCTGATGCGGCTGATGTTCTGGGCGCTTGGTCTTCTGCTTTTCCCACGCCAGCGCAAGCTCGGCACAGCGTTGTGAGGGCCACGTCATGAACATGAACTTCCTTCTGCTGCTGCTGGATGGTCTGAAGGGCACAGTCATCCTGTCGATCCTGACCTTCCTTGTCGGTGGCTCGGCAGGTTTCATCGTCGCCCTGGCGCGCCTGTCTCCGATCCGCGCTGTCCGGGTCGCGGCCCAACTCTGGACGCAGTTGGTGCAGGGGATCCCGTTGCTGGTCGTGATGGGGATCGTCTACTTCGGCCCGGCGATCTACGGCATCTTCTCGGTCGCTCCGCTAATCGCAGCGACGATCGCAATGGCGATCTGGGCCTCAGCCTATCTGGGCGAGATCTGGTATGGCTGCCTGCGGTCCGTGAACAAACCCCAATGGGAGGCGGCCGAGTGCCTCGGGCTTTCGCGTTGGCAGCGGATGTCGCGGGTGATCCTGCCGCAGGCGCTACGCTTGGCCATTCCGCCGACCGTCGGCTTCATGGTGATCATCGTCAAGAACACGTCGATCTCCTCGCTCGTCGTGGGCTACGCGGAGCTGAGCTACAACGCCAAAGTCATCAACAACTCAAGCTTCGAGCCGTTCCTATACTTCGGACTGGCCGGCCTTCTGTACTTCCTCGTCTGCTATCCGCTTTCGGTTCAGGCGCGCGCTCTGGAAAGGAAACTCAATGTCGCCAATCGTTGAACTGCGCGAGCTGCGCAAATCTTTCGGGGCTATCGAAGTGCTGAAGGGCGTGACATTCGACGTCGAACGCGGGCAGGTCGCAGCCATCATTGGCCAGTCGGGATCAGGAAAGTCGACAGCTCTCCGCTGCATCGACCACCTGGAAAAGATCAACGGAGGCGAATTGGTCGTTTGTGGCCATGCATTGCACACAGACAAGCCCGACTTGAAAGCCTTGCGACGGGATGTGGGCATCGTGTTCCAAGGCTACAACCTGTTCCCGCACCTGACGGTCGGGCAGAACATCATGATGGCGCCGCGCCTTGTCCACGGCAAGTCCCGCAAGGAAGTAGCGGAGATCGGGCGCGAGATGATCGCGAAGGTGGGCCTCACTGACAAGTGGGATGCCTATCCCGAACAGCTTTCAGGCGGTCAGCAGCAGCGCGTCGCGATCGCGCGCAGCCTCGCCATGCAGCCCAAGCTCATGCTCTTCGACGAAGTGACGTCCGCGCTGGATCCGAAGCTGACCGGCGAGGTCCTCCGCGTAATGGAGAAGCTGGCATTGGAGGGGATGACCATGATCCTCGTCACACACGAGATGCAGTTCGCCCGCAACGTGGCCCACAAGGTCATCTACATGCGCGACGGGCGCGTGCACGAAATGGGCGGTCCCGGAATCTTGTCGGCGCCTTCGACACCGGAACTGGCCGACTTCATCGCAGAGGAATGACGGCTTGCCGTCGTAAGGGAGGGAAAACATGAAATTTATCAACATCCTGGCCGCGGCCGCCGTGGCACTGGTTCCAGCAGTTGCGTCGGCGGACACTTTGGACAAGATCGAAAGCAGCAAGACGCTGACAATCGCGTTCGATCCAGGTGTGCCGCCGTGGTCGTATAAGGACGAAAAGCTGGATTATGCCGGGTACGAGTGGATGGTCGCGTCGAAGCTGGCGGCGGATAACGGATGGACGCTGAAGGTTGTGGAGACGAACGGTGCCAACCGCATCCCGCTGCTGATGACGGGACAGGTTGACATCGTCGTCGCGGCGATGTCGATCACCGACGAGCGCAAGAAGGTGATCGACTTCTCCATCCCCTATGGGGGCACGCAGACAGCCGTTTCCGGTCCGCCGGATGTCCCGATCAGCACGCCTGACGATCTGGTGGGTCAGACGATTGCCGTCGCGCGCGGCACGGTTATGGACAACCAGCTGACGGCGTTGGCGCCCGCGGGTACCAATATCGTGCGCTTCGAGGATGAGGCGACGACCCTGACCTCGATCCTTTCGGGGCAGACAGACCTGGTGGCGCAGGCCACCAGCCTCAACCACACGATCATGCAGCGCGACCCTAGCATTGTGCTGGAGCCTAAGGTCGTTCTTGGGACCAGCCGCCACGGCATCGGCCTGCGTAAGGGAGATGATGCGCTGAAGGCGGAAATCGACGCCTGGATCATCGCCAACATGAAGGACGGCACTTTGCAGGGCTTCTTCGAGAAGGCCCACGGTTCGCCCATGCCCGATTTCGTGGTTGAGGATGTCGCCCCCGCATCAGCGCAGTAGCGAGAGCGCCGCGATGTCCGTCCGGATCACCGCAGAGCGTTCCAAGGGCATCGCGCTCCTACATGCCTGCCCGTTGGAAATGACGGGCAGGCCATTGCCGACTGTGATCCTGTTCCATTCCTTCGGCGTGTCAAAGGAGGTTGTGAGCTTTCTTGGCTACATGCTCGCAGCGGCCGGGATGCGCTGCCTGATGCCCGAGGCGCCCTTTCATGGCGAACGCTTCGATGGCGATGCGGTCCTCCGACAACGGGCCTTCTGGAATATCTGCACAACGTATGTGGACGAAGCGGAGGCGCTGCGGGACGCGTTCCGGCCGTTGATCGCGGATCCCGACCGGATCGGTGTGACAGGAACCTCCATGGGCGGCTTCGCGGCGATCGCCGCCACGGCGCGTTACGACTGGGTTGCGGCCACAGCTTCCTTCATGGGCAGCGCATATTTCCATCGAAGCTCCCGCGCGCTGTTTCCGCCGCTCGGATCATATGACGTCAACACGGCCGACGCCCACGACAGCGCGATGCGCACCATTCCGGACCCGTCCGCCACTTTGTGCCGACTGGCTGATCGGCCGATATGGCTTTGGCATGGACAGCGGGACGATGTTGTCCACTTCTCAAACGCGCTTGATCTGCAGGCGGATCTGCGTGCCATGGACGGCGCGGGGCGTCTGGAAGTGTCGCTCGATCCGACTGGATCGCATCGCGTGACAGACACCGCCGCGCGCAGCGGGGTGGCATTCTTGTCGCGGGAACTCGACGTCGGATCCCGTTCTTCCTAAAAGAGCGTCATGACAGGAGACGCTACATGAACAGCCGAAGCCAAGCCTCCGACACCGTGCGCGGCACCGCATTGCTGACCAAGGCGCTCGATATCCTCGAATTCGTGGCCGAGGGAGACCGAAGGCTGAAGTTCAAGGACATCGCCGAACATACCGGGCACACGCGATCCACCCTTTATCGTATCTTGGCCGCGCTCACGTCTCGGGGGATGCTGGACGTGGACCAGCGCGACCAGAGCTACATCCTTGGCCCCAAGTTCACGGCTATGGCTGGATCCATCAACCAGAACTCCGATCTGATCGCGCGTGCGTCCGGTCCCTTGGCCGACCTGGCCGACATCTATGGCGAGAACGTCAACCTCGCCGTGATGAGCGGCACCGTGCCCGTCACCGTGGCGCGCTGGCAGGGAGCGGGGGCGCAGCCGTTCTCGACAGCGCTCGGGGAAAAGAAGCCGCTGCACGCAACCAGCGTCGGCAAGGCCCTGCTGGCCTTCGCTGACGAGGAAGCACGGACCGAACTGCTGCGGCGTGTGGATTACACCCGCTACACTGATCACACGATTGTTTCGCCCGAAGCACTGATGGCCGACCTCAACATCAGCCGGGCGCGCGGCTACGCCCAAGACGACAACGAGATCATCGAAGGTGTGGTCTGTGTGGCCGCTCCGATCTTCGGAACCGACGGCAAGGTTGCGGCGGCGGCATCCTTCAACGTCCCCGCGCACAGAATGGACATGGCGCGGCGGGCGGAACTGGCTTCGGTGCTTCAGGACGTGGCCCGCCGCATCGGCGAAGATCTGACCCCGCAAGCCGCTCCGCAGGACGATCGGCAGCTGTCCTCGCAGTTGCGGGTGGCGGACGTGAAGGCTTTTCAGGCTCGCAATCTGCGATGGGATGCGGCCACGGCCTCACTTTATTGGATTGACCGGGCCGGCGGCACCATCAACCGCCAGAATGGCGGCAAGCGGGAAACGCTGGCGGTGTTCGACCGTCCCATCAATGCGATCAGCCAGCCGGAGGCAGGCGTTATCCACGCCGCCAGTGACGGCCGTCTTTGGCGTATGAATGGCACGGAGCGTGCTGAGATCGTGGCTCATCCCGCGCTTGGCCGCGTCTTGCGGATGCATCGCGTCGGCTCCAGCTTCTTGCTGACCTTGCCGGAAGGGCTGATGCTGCTGACGCCAGACGGACGGACCGAAATACTGACCACGTGTGACGGGCGGTTCCACAGCTCCGGCGTGACAGAGGATGGGCGCATCGCCACTTCGACCGAGGAAGGAACTGAGATTGCAATCCTGCAGCTGGGTCCAGATGCGCGGGTCGTGGACCGGATGGCGGTGCACCTTGACCGGCCGGCGCGGGGAGTCGTGGCGCTGCATCTGGCGGCCGACGGAGGGATCAGCCTGTCGCAGCGCGATGGCTGGGCGGTTTGGCAATACGACGCGCAGGGGCGGGTGCTGCGATCCTGCACCCTGCCGGTGCCTAACGTGGCGTCGATGACGGGGGGTGAAACACCCTCGATCCTCTACGCCGGTTCGGATCGCCTGTCGCTGACATCGAACCAGCTGCGCCTGGCGCCGCTTTCAGGCGGAATCTTCCGGATCGACACTTCCGTCTAGAGGATATCGAGCCGGATCTCCGCGCTGAGCGTCTCGTTCGGCGCGAGGGGGCGCAGGCGATCCGCCGAGGTTTCCAGAGAAAGAGCCAGCGCCCCGGCAAGGTGGCTGACAGGCTCCACGCACGCATATTGGGCAGTTTGATGAACGACCAGATGTGACATGACGGAGCTGGCCGTCAGCCGCATCCTGGCGCCGTTGTCCAGTATGATTTCGACCTGCGTCCAGCCCGAAAGGTGGCGGGTGGCCTCTGTGCCGGTGTCGGAAGTGCTGGTGCCCTCAGGGATCTGCCTTTCGTCCATGGGCCAGCGCCGGGCGGCGTCCTCTGTCACCCGACACGGGGGGAAGAATGGGTGCCAGCCAAGGCCCGCAGGCATCACCGCGTCGGACAGGTTTGTTACCGAGAGTCCGATCGTCATACCGGTCGCGATTAGGCTGATCACCTGCGTTGCCGAAATGGCCCAAGGCCAGTGCTCGTCCGCCGCATGTTCCAGTACCATGTGGATACTCGAACCCTCCTTCGCCGCCCGCCATTCACGGCGGCTGGCAAAGCCGTGCAAGGCATTAGGTTCGGCGGGGTGCAGGGGCAGCCGATGGACTTGCCCTTGCCAAGTGAAGCGTCCGTCGCGGATGCGGTTATGGAACGGGATCAGGGGGTAGGCGCCGGCCTTGGGCCAGAACTCGGGATCAAAGGGGGCTGCGTCCATCGGCACGATCAGGTCGCCCAGAACGTCGTGGCGCAGGGCAGCGATACGCCCGCCGGCCGCAGGACGGATGCTTGCCGAAAGGGGACCGCTGCGCAGGGTCAGGTCGGTCATGCGACACGAAAACGATCGATGATCGCGGGGTCAGGGTCGAAGCCGAGGCCCGGCCCCTGCGGTACGGCCACGCGGCCATTGCCGGGGTGTGGGATCTCGGAGTAAAGCCAGCCTTCGGGCCAGATATAAAGGTATTCGAACAGCGGCTCGTCGCGCAGCGCGGCGGCGACCTGCAACGTCGCAAGATAACCGGGCCCGAAGTACGGCGAATGCGGCATCAGGCGGACGTGATCGGCCGCCTCGGCCGCCGCCATGATCTTGAGCATCTCCGAGATCCCGCCGACCTTGGTAACGGACGGTTGCGGATAGCGGACCGCACCTGAGGCGATCAGCGCCTCGAACTGCCACGACGTGCAAAGATTCTCGCCCGCCGAGATGGCGATGGTTGTGGCCACGCGACCCATTTGCGCGAAATCCTCCGGGGGGAAGGTCGGCTCCTCCAGCCACATCGTGCCGATCTCCGCTAGCCATTTGGCCATGTCCCGAGCCTCGGGTTCCGGCCAGTTGCAGTTCACGTCGACCATCAGTTCGGCACCGTCGAGAACGGCCTTGCATGCGCCGATGGCTTCACGCGTGACCTCGTGCAGCTTGATGTGGCCGTAGCCTTCGGCCCTGGCACGCGCAGTAAAGCTGGCCGCTACCTCGGGAGAGCCGTAGCGGACAAGTGATGCATAGGCCGGTACGCTGTCGCGGCGCATCCCGCCGATCAGTTCCGCCAGCGGCTTGCCCGCCGCCTTGGCCTTCAGGTCCCACAAGGCGATGTCGATCCCCGATAGCGCGAAGATCGTGATGCCGTAGCGTCCGAACAGCACCAGCTTCTGCTGAAGCAGTAACGAGATCGCCTGCGGGTCGGATGCATCCTTGCCGATCAGCATGGGGATGATCGTATCGTCCAGCATCGACTTCACCGCGCCGGGGCAGAAATAGCTGAACGCCTCACCCCAGCCGACAAGACCAGTATCCGTCTCGATCCGCACCAGCACCATGTCGAGCTGGTTCCACGCCGAGGGCGTCATGCCAAGTCCGGTGCCGCCATCGTCGAACGGGATATCGAGGCGGATGGTGTCGATCTTTGCGATCTTCATTCAGCCCGCTCCCAGATGTCGATGTCGGCGCGGAAATTGGCGGCGGCATAGCTGCCGCCGATGGAGCGACCGAAGATGTCGGTTCCGGCGGCCTCACTGGCGACTCCGGGATGATCCAGGTGATCCTCGGGGTGGTGCTGGGGCGTGAACCCGATGGCTTTTGCGCCCGAATTGTCGAAGAAGGGCGCGGCGCAATCCGCCGTGGCGAAGACGGCGCGGTGGCCCGGCCCCTGGCGGGTCAGGGCCAGTGTCGTCAGCGCGGCAAGATCATCGAAGCTGATCCACATATGGGTCCGCCGCTCGTCCGGGACGGAAGCGCCGCAGTTGCCAATCCGCAAGCTCGTCGCGGTCAGGCCGCGCGTATCGGCGTAGAAGCTGAGCATCGCCTCGGTCCAGATCTTGTTGATGCCATACCAGCCGTCGGGGCGGGGCGGCGCGTCAGCGGCCAGCGGCGCGGCCGTTCGCGGATAGAGCCCCCAGCCGTGGTTGGAGCTGGCAAAGACGACATGAGACACGCCGTTCGCAACGGCTGCGTCCATCAGCGCGATGCTGCCACGATAGTTGGCGTCGAGCGTTTCCTCGAAGGTCACGTTTTCGCCATGGCGGCAGGCAAGGTGAAGGATTGCGTCGGCCCCCTGCACGGCAGCCGTCACATCGGCGGGGTCGCCCATGTCACCTACGAGGATACGTGCGCCGCCTCTTTCGGGCGCACGCACCAGGTCGAACAGCGTCAAGTTCCAGTCAGGGGCCAGTCTTTCTGCAAGCTCCTGCCCAAGAAGCCCCGCTGCGCCTGTGATCAGCAATCGTGCCATGTTCGCCTCCTCTTCTTGCCTTTCTTACGATTGCAGGGGCAGGCAATCAATACCACAATGTGAACCGATGTTGTTTGGAAGACAGCGGATCCTGTGGCAGTGCAGCATGCTGATACAGGCAAGATTGATCGAATATGAGGCAATGAGCGGGTTTTTTGGCTCCATTGGGCCACTTGGCTTGCACCTCGCCATGTTCCCTAAGCCGTCCGGCCCTAAACCTTATTCCCGCAATGTGATCTGCGTCACGTCTTAACCACTGGCATCAGCCGGCTTGGAGGTTCGAACAGGGTCAGGACGTGGGCCCTCGTCACCGCCAGGTCAGAGCACTGCCAGATACGTCATCCTCAGATTGCCTGAAATATGGCGTCGGCAGCTTGGGGTTGAAGGCCCTCTCGTAAAGATGGGCAGAAAACCGTCGTCCAGTCGGGCGGACATCCAATCGTCATGTTTTCGGGACCGGCAGTGGATCGCCTGCCTTAGCGTGCAGGCCCCAATAACTGCGTTGACAATCATGTCGGCACCTGCCGCCGTGTCCTCTGGGGCCGCAACGAGCTGTCGCCATAGGCTGTGCCAAGAAGCGCAAGCGTCCTTTGTGCGTTGGCTTCGGACAGGTCGCTGAAAGTCATCCGGGCAGTTCCCGCTTCCAGTCTGTGGGCCGTGATCGACGTAGCGGCCGGACCCGCGCCTACTATTTGGATTGTCACGCTTTCAATCCGGTCGCCGCCATTGGTCAATGTGTGGACCACGCCCCCTCCGTCGAAGTTGGCACCTTCCGGGCCGGTGCCGACACGTCGCACCGCGTTCGCCGCCCCAAGCACCTCGGCCCGACTGGACAGGCGGTTGCAGACCTTCGCCATCTCTGCCTTATCGGGCAGCGTCACGAGGATGGCGTCCACGTTAAGTGCGGCCTTCAAGACGGCGACGGTGTCGGCCAGCTCGTCTGCCGAACCTCCAGCGTAACGAGGATCGCATCCTCCTTCCGGTTGTGCATGAGGGTCGTCAGCCGCCACGGTGCAAGCACCTGTGAAAAGGGCGAGCCGATCAGGAAGCCGACCTGCGTCTTCCCGGTTAGCGAGATCATTTCCCTGCCACCGCTTCATCCACCATGTCAAACAAGGAGTATTTCCGTGAGACGCCGAGCATCACGCGCGCCTTGGCGTTGCTGCCATGCGTGCGGCCCAGTTCCACCAGAATCTGTGCTGTCTCGATCCGGCGGCCCGTGGCCTTAGCCAGATGCGGGATGAACTTTCCTAGGCTGGCGGGGTATTGGGAGCGAGATTGAACGTCTCGCCCAAGGGCTGTTGTGGATCAGGAACAGCCCATCCACGATATGGCGCACGTCGATGAGTTCCTGCGTGTGCGGTTTCCGTCCTGGTCGAGACCGAGATACAGCGGCTCGTCATCGGCCATCAGCGGGGTCAGCAGGTCGATGATGCCTTGCAGGTCGCCGCGGGAGTTGGCGCCCGCATGGTGCGTGGCACTTGCCCGAAGACTTTTTAAGCGCCCGTTCACGTAGAAGGCGGCCGCTGAATATCCACCCTGCGGGTCGATGATTTCGGATGCGGCCTTGGGGTGGGGAAAGATTGTTGGACAACTCCAAGCCTTTGATGGTGCGGTTGAAGAAGGCGGCCATATCTTCGCATACCACCTTCGTCAGGCCGTACCGGCTCCAAGGGTCTTTGGGGTGGTCCCGTCCGTGGGGCGATAGCGGGCGAAGCGTGTTGGATGGAGTTGGTCGCTGGACGCCATCACGAGGCGCATCGGGCCTTCTGCCGCCTGTTCCGCCGCCGCCTGGAAGAGGTTGCGGTTGCCAACGACGTTCACGTCCTACAGAAGGTCGCGCGCCTGCGGCTGGGAAGAACTGACAGCCGCCATGTGGTGTAGACGGAGGTCGCACCCTTCATCGCGCGGCGCACATCCTCGGCCAAGGTGAGGTTGCCGATCTCGCAGCGTGCGCCTTCGGCTTCCCGTCGGGGAAAGTGGGCGTCGTTCGGCAGGGCCAGGATAACAAAAGACTCTCCCGCGGCATGAGGTTCGGGCAGAGTCCGGCAGAAGCAAAAACTGGAACCTCCGTCATTGCTGGATTGCCCCGGCATCCGCATCATGATGACGGCATCATCAGCATGGAACCCGCAGGTGACATTGGGCAAGGCGATGACCTTCATCATCTCCTCGTGCGGGCTCATCTTCCAGCGAGCAAGCCCTTGCTGACGCTGGTGATAACATCGATGATTATGTTTGCTCCTATGCCCTGCAAATTCAGGAAAGCTTCGGAGCGTGCCTCCCGTCGGCAAGCGGGAAAACACCTTCGCATTGATGGGTTTGACGATGTGACCTTATTCGAAGGTCGCCGCAGGTCATGCATCAAGGCTAGGAAGTTGCCCAATGATCAGGCGGTCGGAAAAGACGAAGATGTCGTGGCGGGCGTCGGCTTGCGTCTGCCCATGCAGGGATCTAGTCCGACACCATGGATATCCGGCGCCTCAAATCCTTCATTACCATCGTCGACATGGGCAGCATCACGCGTGCCGCCGACATGCTGCATATCGCGCAACCGGCCTTGAGCCAGCACCTCGCGTTTCTTGAAGGACATTTCAAGCAGAAGCTGCTGATCCGGAGCCAGCAGGGCGTCGTGCTTACAGAGGCGGGAAGGGTCGTCTATCGGCATGCACAGATCATGCTGCGCCAGATGGATCAGGCGCAAGCGGATGCGCTTACGGCGGGCGAGACGCTGACGGGGCGCGTCTCGGTCGGGCTGGCACCGTTCAGCGCCGCGGCATCCCTGTCGATCGATCTGTTCCGTATCGTACGCGAACGGCATCCCGGCATCCTGCTACACATCGTGGAAAGTACCGGGCAAGCCTACAGTCAGCTGATCATGAACGGCAGGCTGGAGGTGGCACTCCTGCATGGCTCCAACCCTATCAAGGGCGTGAAGCTGCAATCCCTGGGGGCGGAGCGGTTCGTACTAGTCCACAAACGCGGCACCTTCGACCTGGGTGCAGACCCTCTTCCCGTGGCGCGGCTGTCCGGCGTTCCAATGCTGCTGCCGCCGTCCTACAACTTCGTGCGGCGGGCGATCGACATATCCTTCGGCCGCACCCGGGCCGATCTGAACGTCATCGGGGAATTCGAGTCGGTGAAGACCCTGTCCCGCGCCGTCGGCCTTGGCATGGGGGCCACGATCATGCCGCGCGCCATCGCTCATCGGATCGAGGGGGAGAACGACGGCATCGCGGTGACCGAGGTCCACAGCCCCGCGATGGAGGAGACGCTGGCGATCTGCGTCTCCGACCAGATGCCGCTGTCGGAACCGGCCTGCGTCGTGCGCGATCTGCTGCTGGAGCTGACCGCGCAACTCGATCTTTAAAGCATCGCTTCCTTGCGGCAGTTCACCATCAGTTCGGCCACCGAAAGGGTGTTGGGCGCGCGCAGCAGGAAATCGACCGTCTGGGCGATATCCTCGGGCTGGCTCATCTGCTCCGCCGTGACCTCGGTTTCCTTTGCGGTCATGTCGGTCGCGATATAGCCGGGGCAAAGGGCGGTGGCGCGCACGCCGCTGTCCCAGCATTCCTGCCGGATGCCATGGGTCAGCGCCACCACCGCGAACTTGGTCATCGCATAGCCCACGTTGCTGCCAACCCGCTTGCCCGCGAGCGAGGCCACGTTGATCACGCGCCCCGACCCCGAGGCGGTCAGGTGCGGCAGCGCCGCCCGCGTGACACGCAGCGGACCCTTGACGTTGATGCGCCACATGGCGTCGAGGTCATCCTCGCCCTGATCCAGAACGCGGACGCGGGGGTTGATGCCCGCGCAGTTCACCAGGGCGTCGATGCGGTCGTAATGCTGCATCGTCGCCGCGACCCATGCCTCACCCGCGCCATCCGCTTCCGCGTCATAGGCGGTGACGGCAAGCCGTTCGGCCTCGGCCAGCTTCGACGGATCGCGCACCCCGGCCGAAACCGTGAAGCCCGAGGTGAGCAGCGCCTTCGTGATGTGCAGGCCAAGGCCCCGGGCCGCACCCGAGACCATGACCACCCGGCCCTTGGGCTCCAGCATCAGTGCATGCCCTTGCAGAACGCTTCGATCCGGTCGCAGCCCTCCTCCAGCGTCTCCATGCTGGTGGCATAGGAAAGGCGGAAGAACGGGCTCATTCCGTAGGCAGCGCCGTGGACGGTCACGACCTGCTGCTCCTCAATCAGGGCCAGAACGAAATCGCGGTCCGTCTCGATCTTGCGGCCGCCGGCGGTGGTCTTGCCGATGAAGCCCGCGATGTTGGGGAACAGGTAGAACGCACCCTCGGGCTTGTGGCAGGACATGCCGTCGATGGCATCCAGACGACCCTGCACGAAATCGCGACGCTTGCGGTAGATGGCGGCGCGTTCGGCCAGCAGCTCCTGCGGGCCGTCCAGCACGGCAACGGCCGCCGCCTGCGTGACCGTGGCCACACCGCCGGAGTTCTGGGTGTTTACATTGCTGATCGCCTTGATCAGGTCGGCGGGGCCGCCACAGAATCCCAGACGCCAGCCCGTCATCGCATAAGCCTTGGACACGCCGTTCACGGTCAGCGTGCGGTCGTAAAGGCGCGGTTCGACCTCGGCAATGGTGCAGAACTCGAACCCGTCATAGATCAGATGCTCATACATGTCGTCGGTCATGATCCATACATGGTCATGCTTCAGCATCACCTCGCCGATGGCTGCCATCTCGGCGCGCGAGCAGGCCGCACCCGTGGGGTTGTTCGGGAAGTTCAGCAGCAGCCACTTGGTTTTGGGCGTGATCGCTGCATCAAGATCGTCGGCGCGCAACTTGAAGCCGTTTTCCTGCGGGCAGTCGACGGCGACCGGAACGCCGCCCGCAAAGCGCACGATGTCGGCATAGCTGATCCAGGACGGTGAGGGAATTACCACCTCGTCGCCAGGATTGATCGTGGCCATCAGGGCGTTGAAGATGATCTGCTTGCCCCCACCTGCGGTCAGGATCTGGCCGACCTCGTAATCGAGGTTGTTGTCGCGCTTGAACTTGCGTTTGATGGCCGCGCGCAAGGCAGGGGTGCCGTCCACGGGCGGGTATTTCGTGTCGCCGGCCAAGGCTGCGGCATGGGCTGCCTCGATGGCGTGGGGCGGGGTGGGAAAGTCCGGCTCTCCAGATGACAGGCCGATGACCTTGATACCCTGTGCGGCAAGGTCGCGGGCCTTCTGCGTCATCTCGACGGAGGCGGACACGGAAACAGTCTTCAGGCGGTCTGCGATGGTGGGCATGTGTCTGGCTCTCAGGCGGTGCGTTTGGCGAAGTTCAGGCCGCCGAGGACCTGCTTGGTCGGCAGCACTTCCATGAACGACACGTTCATGCGTTGCGGGGAACCGACGCAGAAGGCGATGGCGTCGGCGATGTCCTCGGGCTTCAGCGACTCGTAGTCGTCGAAGAAGCGGCGCTGCGCCTCCTCCATGTCGCCCAGCAGACGGCCGAACACCTCCGTCTCGCAGCGCGCGGGGGAGATTTCCGTGACGCGAACCTGCTTGCCGTAAAGGTGGACACGCAGCTGCTGGCAGAGCGAATGTACGCCGGCCTTCGACGCGTGATAGGCGGTGTTGCCGCCCGCGAACGCGTAATGCCCCGCGATGGAAGAGATGTTGACGACATGCCCGCGATTACGTGCCACCATGCCCGGAACGAACAGGCGGACCATGTGCATCACCGATTTCAGGTTGATGTCCAGCAGGGCGTCCACATCCTCGGCGGTGGTGTTCAGGATGTCGCCGGTGCGCGACTGGCCCGCATTGTTGATCAGCACGTCGACCTCAAGCTCTGCCGCGAGCTTGTCCAGCGCGGCGGAATCGTCAACGCTGATGGTATGGATCTTGCAGCCCGTTTCGGCGGACAGCGCCTTCAGGCGTTCCTCGTTGCGGGCCAGGGCATGAACCTCGAGGCCTTCCGCCGACAGGCGGCGCACGATCTGTGCTCCGATCCCCGAGGATGCCCCGGTAACGAGCGCGGTTTTATAGGCGGAGAAGTCCATGTCGATCCCTTCAGGCGGCTGTTGCCTGGGACCGTAGCGACAAATCGGGGGGACGTTCCAATACCGCTTTGATGTGACGCCATAACGGAAAACGATAATGACGCTCCATAAAAGAGCGCGATGGCGGCAGAAGCAGAAACTATTATACGCCCGTCCCAAGCATCCATAATGCTGGATGAAACGGGGCCGCCTGATGAAATCCAGCGCGTGTCTCCCATCAATCTAAAACGCAAGGCGATCAGTCGTCAAGCAAAAGCGCATCAAATGTGCCTCGCATTTGTGCGCCCTGAGAATGGAGCAGCTGCCGTGCTGAAATGCGCCCCAATGTCCTTGGAGACATCCCTCCATTCACGTCGAAGAGAGACTTCGTTCGCGCCCGATGCCGCATGGAAGGAAAGCCCGTGACCATGACCGACACTCGCGCCGCGCCGCTTGCCGAGACGCCGCGCCCCCTTCTTCAGCGACTCCAGTCGCCGAGCCTTCTGATCCTGCCGCTGCTGATCTTCCTGCTCGTGTTCTTCTTCATGCCCGCGATCAAGCTGATGCTGTTCTCGATCATGACGCAAGACGCGCAGGGCCGGGTCGGCGCGCCGCTAACCATCGCCCATTACGTCCGCTTCTTCGAGGTCGCGCTGTACGGAGAGATCCTGTGGACCACGATCCGCATCGCGCTGATCACCTCGGTCATCGCGGCGGTCCTCGCCTATCCGGTGGCGACGGTGCTGGTGCGCGGCAACATGACCGTGACGCGGATCGTGACGCTGATCATCATCGCGCCTCTGGCCGTAAGTGTTGTGGTGCGGGCCTATGGTTGGCAGCTGATCCTGGGCAACGGGCCGACGGGGCTGCTGAATTACATCCTGCTGCACCTTGGTCTGATCCAGCAGCCGCTGGCGCTGCTGTTCTCGGACACGGCCGTCGTCGTTGGTTCGCTGCACATCTTCTTCCCGATGATGGTGCTGCCGCTGGCCTCCGCGCTCGGCAAGATCGACCCGAACCTTGAACAGGCGGGCCGCACCCTCGGCGCACCGGCGTGGAAGGTCTTCTGGCGCATCACGCTTCCGCTCAGCCTTCCGGGGCTTCTGGCGGGGGTGACGCTGGTCTTCTCGCTCGCCGCAGGCTCCTACGTCATTCCGGCGCTGATCGGCGGACCCGGTTCGCAGATGCTGGGCAACCTGGCCGAACAGCAGATCGTCGCCGTCTACGACTGGCCCTTCGGTGCGACCATCGCCTCTATCCTCGTCTTCATCGTCATCTCCATCAACGCCCTGTCCATGAAGATCCTTGGCGGGCGCCGTTTCCGGGCGAGCGTGAAATGAACAACAAGCTGACCGGCAGTTCCGCTGTCATCCTTTACGCGATCACCGCCGCCATGATGGTGTTCGTCCTGTCGCCAATCGTGCTGATCATGATCATCTCGTTCTCGGACGGCTATTTCGTCAGCTTCCCGCCGACGGGCTTCACCACCTCGTGGTATGTCAGCGTCTTCCAGAACACCGAGTTCACGGGCGCGCTGCTGTTCAGCTTCGTGCTGGCAGTGGGTACGACGATCCTGTCGCTGCTTCTGGGGGTTCCGGCCGCCTTCGCCATCGTGCGCGGCGAGTTTCCGGGGCGTAACCTGTGCAAAGGCCTGCTGCTGTCGCCGCTGATCTTTCCGGTGCTGATCACGGGCCTTGCGCTCTTGCAGCTTTTCTCCGGCTTCGGCTGGTCGAACGTGAAGCTGAACCTTTTGATCGCGCACACGGTCGTCACCTCCCCCTACGTCATCCGCACAGTCCTCACGAGTCTGGAACTGGTGAACCCTGCGCTGGAGGAGGCCGCCCGCACGTTGGGGGCCACGCGCTGGCAGACGTTCCGCCGCGTGATCTTCCCGCAGATCGCACCCGGCATCGCCTCGGGTTCCATCTTCTGCTTCATGGTCAGCTTCGACAATTATCCGGTGTCGATGTGGCTGGCCGACAGTGAAAACACGCCGGTTCCCGTCGTGCTCTACCGCCAGATCGGCACCGTCTTCGACCCGTCGGTGGCCACCATGTCCACGATCATCATCGCGCTTGCCGCCCTGGTGGTCCTGTGCCTCGACCGCCTTGTCGGCCTGCGCCGCGCGATGGCCATGTAATCAACAGAGAGAGGGAATAATAATGACAAAAGTGATCCTGAACCGCCGCGCCTTTGTTGCCGCCACCGCGGCGACTGTGGCCACCCCCTACTTCTATACCAGGGCCTCGGCGCAGGACCGCGTCCTGCAGGTCGGCGTCTACAACTCCGCCCAAGGCGGCCTTATCAAGAAAGAGGTGCTGCCCGCCTTCGAGAAGGAGTTCGGCTGCAAGGTCCTGACGACCGAGGGTGCCACGCTCGCCAACCTCGCCTCGCTGCGGGCGACACGCGACAACCCGATATACAGCGTCATGTCGATGGATGACGTCGGCGTGCCGCAGGCCAAGGCAGAAGGCCTGATCGACCCCCTGCCCATGGACGAGATCCCGAATCTCAAGAACGTCTTCCCGCGTTACCTGTTCGAGGACAATCACGGGGTCGGCTTCTCCGTCTCCATCGCAGGGCTGTTCATCAACCCGCAGATGACCCAGCCGATCCAGAGCTACGAGGAGATCTTCGATCCCAAGTATGCTCGCAAGATGCTGCTGAACACGCCAAAGAACACGCAAAGCGTCCTGATGCTGATCGTGGCGTCGGCGCTGGCCACCGGCAAGTCGCTGCAGGAAGCGCAGTACATGACGGATGAAGGCTGGACGAAGCTGGCCGACCTGAAGCCGAACGTCCTGACCATCTATGACGGCGAGGCGCAGGTGATGATGGTCGCCCAAGGCCAGGCTTCCATTGGCGGGATCGAGTATTCGAAGGCGATCTATCCGCACACCCGCAAGGGCATTCCACTCGACATGTCCTTTCCCAAAGAGGGCGCCTTCACCGGCATCAACGGTCTTGCGCTGGTCAAGGGCGCGCCGCAGCGCGAGCTGGGCCTTGCCTGGATCGACCGCCTGCTGTCGCCCGAGGTGCAGAAGATGCTGGCCGAGGCAACCCTGTCCGCCCCGACCGTGAACGGAGTGGAGTTCAGCGACGACTCGCTGAAATACCTCGCCTATCCGCAGGAGCAGATGGAAGAGCTGAACCTCTTCACGCCCGACTGGAACTACATCATTCCGCGCCGCGCCGCGTGGCTGGAAAAATACAACACCACCTTCAGCTGAGGAGCTAACATGGAATCCGTAGAAGTCCGGCTGGAGCATCTGACCAAGACCTATAACCAGTTCGCTGCGGTGGATAACGTCACCCTGACCGTGAAGGCGGGGGAGATCCTTGCGCTTCTGGGGCCTTCGGGCTGCGGCAAGACGACCTGCCTGCGGATGATCGCGGGTCTGGTCGATCCGACATCGGGCGAAATAGTTGTCGGCGGAAGGCCGATCACGAAGACCCCGGTGCACCGCCGCAACATGGGCATGCTGTTCCAGAACTATGCCCTGTTCCCGCACATGAGCGTGTCGGAAAACGTGGCCTTCGGCCTCGAGATGCGCAAGATCGGCAAGTCCGATCGCGAAGCGAAGGTGAAGCGCGCGCTGGATCTTGTGCAGCTGTCGCATCTGGCCGATCGCATTCCCGCCCAGCTTTCGGGCGGCCAGCAGCAGCGGGTCGCACTGGCCCGCGCGCTGGTGATCGAGCCTGCGATGCTGCTTCTGGATGAACCGCTCGGCGCGCTGGACAAGTCCCTGCGCGAGGAGATGCAGATGGAGATCCGCAGCCTGCAGAAGCGTCTTGGCCTGACCACGATCATGGTTACCCACGACCAGGACGAGGCGCTGACCATGGCCGACCAGATCGCGGTCATGCGCGCCGGCCGGATGGAGCAGGTGGGCGCCACCGCCGACATCTACCAGCGCCCGACGACCCAGTTTGTGGCAGGCTTCATCGGCGCGTCAAACTTCTTCGAGGCGACCGAATTGTCGCGCAGCGGTGCGGCCGCAACGCTGGTCACGACCCACGGCATCCCGCTGGAGGTGACGAACATGCGCCTGATCAACAAACGGGTGATGGTCACGATCCGACCCGAGGCGATCTCGGTCCAGCCGATCGGGAAGGATGTGGCGGTCACGGGGCCGAATGCGGCCGAGGCGGTGGTCCATCAAGTGGTGAACCGCGGCTTCATGCTGCACTACTTCCTGCGCCTGAAGGACGGCACGGAAGTGGTCGCATACCGCCAGACGCAAACCGAGGGTCTGGGTGCCGTGGCCGGAACGGGAGACCGCGTGCGGATCAGCTGGGCCGCGGACAGCAACCACGTCATCCCGTTGGAAGTGGCGCAGGCCGCCTGACTGAACATCCCGCCGGAAACGGCGGGCTTATTACATCCGGCATACAATGCGCCTGAATCGGAAAGCCCGCCAAGCATGGCGGGCTTTCTGCGTTGGGGGGGTGGATCACACCACTTCACGGGCCGGGGCGACGATGGCGCCGAAGGCTTCGATCTCGCTCCGGACGATCTTTGCGAGGTCCAGCGATCCGGGCGTGTCGCTGTGCACGAGGATCGACTTCGCCTCCACCGCCAGCGTGCCGCCGTCATAGGTGGTGAGGGTTCCCGTCTCCAGGAACTGCCGCACACGGGCGCGGACCGAGGGCTCGTCCTTGATGACCGAATTCGGCTTGCCGCGCGGGATCAGGTTGCCCGCATCGTCATAGGCGCGGTCGGCAAGGAAGATCGCCAGCGTCTTGAGCCCCGCAGCCTTCGCCGCAACCTCTACTGCCATGCCGGGCATGGAGAAGACGATCAGTGTCGGGTCCACCATCCGGATCGCATCGACGCACATCGCGGCCAGCGCCGGGTCACGGTTGATCATGTTGCCCATTGCGGCGTGGAAGCTGACATGGTCCACCCGCGTCCCCTCCGCCTTCGCGATCGCGGTAATCGCGCCGATCTGGTACAGCATCTGCTGGCGGATCTCGTCCGGCGAAAACGGCAGCTCGCGCCGACCGAAGCCTTGCATGTCGGGCAGGCCCGGATGCGCGCCGATACCAACGCCCTTGGCCTTCGCCAGCCGCACCATCCGCGTCATGATCTGCGGGTCGCCCGCATGGAACCCGCAGGCTATGTTGGCCGAGGAGACGACGTCCATCAGCGCGTCGTCATCCGTCACGCGCCAGTTGCCGAAGCCTTCGCCCATGTCGGAGTTGAGGTCGATCTTCATGTTCCGTCCCTTTTCAGCGCTGCGCCATCCGCGCCAGTGCGTCCGTCACCATCGGCGCGGTGCGCCGGATATCGTTCAGCCAAGCGTCCACCGCGCGTTCGGCGGCGATGGCGGTGGCGGTGTCCGACCGCTCCAGCCGGATGCGGCTGCCGATCCGCGCCTGACCCAACCGCCAGAGGTCCACCTCGATCACGCCGGCGATCTTGGGATAGCCGCCGGCAGTGTTGGCATCGGCCATCTGGATGATTGGCTCGCCCGCCGGGGGCACCTGCACCACGCCTGGAACCAGACCGTGGGAGCGCATCTCCACCGGCTCATCCGGTGTCACGGGCGGGCCAGACAGGCGGAAGCCCGTGCGGTTGCTTTGGGCCGAGATCTTCCAGTCCTGCGCCCAAAAGCGGTTGGCGTCGCGGGTGAACAGGTCATGCTCCCCCGCCGGGATGGCGCGCAGGGTCAGCGTGTCGCCTGCGGGGAAGTGGTCGGCCAGCGCGGTTTCCGGCGGAAGGACGCCGTAGCCCTCCTCGGGCAGGGAGACGGCACTGCCGGTGGCGAAGCGATCGCCGCGGCGCAGGTCGCGCCCCTCATGCCCGCCGAAGTCGCCGCGCAGCGAGGTCGCGCGCGACCCCATGACCAGCGGCACGTCGATCCCGCCCGCCACGGCAAGATAGGCACGTGCACCCGAGGTCGGCGGCGACAGCACCAGTTCCTGCCCCGCGCGGACCGTGATCGCCCACCACGGCGGCAGAAGGCGACCGTCCAGCGTGGCGCGACAATCCGCCCCCGTCAGCGCGACCGACGTGTCGGCGTCGAATGTCGCGCGGAAGGGGAAAGTCTGCACCTCGATCCCGGCGGCGCCTTCGTCATTGCCCAGAAGCACGTTCGCCACGCGCAGCGCCAGCGGGTCCATCGCCCCGCACGAGGTGACGCCAATGTTGCGGAAGCCGCGGCGGCCAAGGTCCTGGACAGTGTTCAGCGGTCCGGTTGCGGTAACCTCGATCACAGGTCGATCCTTTCGGGCAGGAAGCGCACGGTGTCGCCGGGGGCCATGATGGCAGGGTTTGCGGCATGGGGGTCGAACACCTCCACCTCGGCATAGCCCAGCGAGTTCCAGCCGTTCGGGCCGGTCAGCACGGAAACGCCCGCCTGCATCCCGCCGATGGTCACGGTGCCCTTGGCCATGTTCAGCGAGGGCACGGTTTTTCGAGGCATGTAGATCGCGGGGTCCAGCCCGTGCAGATAGCCGAAGCCGGGGGCCGATCCGAGCGCAAAAACTGTATAGGTGCGAGCGTGGTGGCGGGCGATCACCTCGGCTGCCGACAGGCCCGAACGGTCGCAGATCGCGGGCAGGTCGATGGCGTGTTCGCCACCGTAATGGACCGGGATCTCGATCAGGCGGCCGGGACGGGCCAACTCTTCGGTCGCACGCCATGCCTCGCGCAGGGTGGCCATGTGGGCGGCGGGATCGGCGGGCGTGGCCTTCAGCAGGACCAGAAGGTTGGTCATGCCGGGCACGATCTCGTCAATGTCGTCGCGGGTGGAAAGGGTCTGTGACAGCGCCCAGATCCTGCGTTGCGCGGGCAGGTCGAAGTCACCCGGCGCTTCCAGCAGGAAGGCGCGGCTGCCGATCATGGAAACCTTGGCGATGTCGATGCTGACGTGGCTGTTCATTGCGCCTCCAGCGTGAATGCGATGTCGCCGAAGCCCAGAAGCGTGCCGTCGGCGGGGCGGGCGGTGATGCGCCCCGGCGCGGGCGCGAGCGCCGCGACCAGCATCGGGCCGACGCGCAGGTAGGCGCCAGCCTCGCCTGCCGCCACCACTTCGGCCGATATCCGCGAGGGGTGGGCGGCTAGGACATGGCCCGCGATCGGGGCGCCGACGTCCGAGGCATCGGCATGCGCCGTCTGCACGGACTGCACGCGGATCGCGACCCGCGTGCCGCCACGCTCGATCTCGATCGAAGAAAGGCCGTAGGCCTCCAGCCAACCGGTGATCGCTCGGATCGTTTTGGGATCGGAAAGGGTCATGCGGCGCCCTGCGTCTTCAGCCAGTGTTCAAGGTGGTGGATGTCGGTCTGCCCCGCACGGAAGTTCGGATCGCGGAAGATCGCGCGGTGCAGGGGCAGGTTGGTGTGGATGCCATCGATCCGCATCTCTTCCAGCGCGGCCTGCATGCGGAAAAGCGCCGTTGCGCGGTCCGGCCCGTGCACGATCAGCTTGGCGATCAGCGAATCATAATGCGGCGACACCTTGTAGCCCGGCACGACATGGGTATCGACGCGGATGCCCTCGCCCTCGGGCAGGTGGATCTCGGTGATGCGGCCGGGGGCGGAGGTCAGCGTCTCGGGGTGTTCGGCGTTGATGCGGCATTCGAAAGCGTGGCCGTCGCAGCCGATTCCGGCCTGCGTCACGTCCAGCGGCAGGCCCATAGCGACGCGCAGCTGCGCCTGAACGATGTCGATGCCCGTCGTCATCTCGGTTACCGGATGTTCGACCTGAAGGCGGGTGTTCATTTCGATGAAGTAGAACTCGCCATCCTCGTAAAGGAACTCGAACGTGCCGACGCCGCGATAGCCGATACGCAAACAGGCCTCCACGCAGGCGGCGCCGACGCGGGCGGCGATGTCGGCGGGGATGCCGGGGGCGGGGGCTTCCTCCACCACCTTCTGGTGGCGGCGCTGTTGCGAGCAGTCGCGATGCCCCAGCCACACCGCGTTGCCATGCGCGTCGCAGAGCACCTGGATCTCCACATGGCGGGGGCGTTGCAGGAACTTCTCGACGTAAAGCTCGGGCGTGCCGAAGGCGCGGCGGGCCTCCTCGCGCGTGATCGACACGGCGTCGAGCAGAGCCGCAGGATCGTGCACCACCCGCATCCCGCGCCCGCCGCCGCCGCCGGCCGCCTTGACGATCACAGGATAACCGATCTCGGCCGCCGTGGCCGCTATGACGGCGTCGTCGGCGGGCAGGGCGGTGTCAGGGCCGGGAACGCAGGGCACCCCCGCCTCGATCATCGCGCGTTTCGCCGCGATCTTGTCGCCCATCGTCCGAATGGCCGAGGCAGGCGGGCCGACGAAGATCAGGCCCGCCTGCTCGATCGCTTCGGCGAAGGCGGCGTTTTCGGACAGGAAGCCATAGCCGGGATGAATCGCGCCTGCGCCCGTGGCCCGTGCCGCCAGCAGGATCGCCGAGGCGTTGAGGTAGCTTTGGCCCGCATTGGCGGGGCCGATGCAGACAAACCGGTCCGCCTTTGGACCGTAGGGCGCATCGCGGTCGGCTTCGGAGCAGATGGCCACGCTTTTAAGCCCCAGATCGGCGCAGGCGCGGCGGATGCGCTCCGCGATCTCGCCCCGGTTGGCAATGAGGACGGTGTCGAAGCTCATGCGAATTCCACCAGCGGCTGGCCGGCCTCCACCTCTCCGCCATCCTCGAACAGGATGCGCGCGACGGTGCCCGCGCGGTCGGCGGCAACAAGGTTGAAGACCTTCATCGCCTCGATCGTGCAGATGGGCTGGCCTTCGGCGACCGTGTCACCGACCTTGACGAACGGCGCGGCACCGGGGTTCGGCGATTTGTGCACGATCCCGAACATCGGCGAGGCGACGGCATGTCCGGCCTGCGTCTGCGCCGGCACCGCGGCGGGTGCGGCGGCGGCCGCCTCGCCGCGCAGGACGCGGATCGTGGTGTCGCCCTCGGTCAGCGTCAGTTCCTGAAGCCGCGACCGGCCGAACAGTTCGAGAAGTTGCCTGATATGTTCAAGATCCATGTGGTCCGGCCTGCTGGTCTTCGGGTTCCGGCGCCTTCTTGCGCCCTTTGCAAGAGCTAGCACAAAGGCTGCCGCGATAGGGTCAGACGGGATTCTGATGAAGCCGTTTCCCCGGTTCACAGGCGCGGCCGGGGGTGGTGAAAAGGCATCGGGCGCAAGGAGAGCATCATGAACGCGACGGCCGGCATATCCTTCAAGCTTCTGGCGGCGCTTTGCGCGACCCTGATGCTGGCCTGCGTCAAGGGTCTGGATGGCCAGATCCCCACAGGCGAGGTGGTGTTCTTCCGGTCCTTCGTGGCGCTGGTGCCGCTGGTAATCTGGGTCACGCTGCAGGGCAACATCCTGGCCTCATTACGGACGCGGAACCTGGGTGGGCATCTGGTGCGCGGGATGTCGGGCACGGGGGGGATGTTCTTCAACTACCTCGCGCTGGCCTACATCCCGCTGGCGGATGCGACGGCCCTCAGCTATGCCGCCCCTTTGTTCACCGTGATCCTGGCCGCGACACTTCTGGGCGAGAAGGTGCGCCTCTATCGCTGGTCGGCGGTAGCAGTGGGCTTTTTCGGTGTGTTGGTGATGCTGTCGCCGTATCTGGAGGTCGGGGGGCGCAGCATGGACCGCGCGATGCTGATCGGCGGCATCTGCGGGCTGACGGCGGCGCTGTGTTCTGCCACGTCATCCGTGCAGATCCGCCATCTGAACGGGAAGGAGCATCCGGCGGCCATCGTGCTCTACTTCTCATTGATGACCACTCTGATCGGGCTTGCAACGGCGGCCTTCGGCTGGGTGATGCCGACGCCGACGCAGCTTGCCTTGCTGGTAGGTTGTGGGATCTTTGGCGGCCTTGCCCAAATCCTGATGACGTTGAGCCTGAAGCACGCGCACGCATCCTTGCTGGCTCCTTTCGACTACACGACGCTGATCTGGTCGGTCACCATCGGGATCGTCTTTATGAACCAGTTCCCGTCCTCGGCCACGCTGATCGGTGCAGCCTTCGTCGTGGCTGCGGGGCTGTTCACCTTCTGGAGAGAAAGCCGCCTCGCCTCATCCCCTGCCAGAGTAAAGGTAGCGGCAAACCGCTCGCTATGACCCTCTTGGTCCGGTGCCTCCAATAGACTTCGTGCTGGGCTTGCCATAACTCCGTTCAGAACCGAGCGATTTGAGCAGGCAGCGGATCAACATGCCATCGGACCCGTGTGATACGAACATATCGTTGGAAGCTTATCTACTCACCGCATGTAGGGCTTGAAGATGCGCCTGGGCTCGGTGGACATAGCCTCCGGCTGTCGCCTCTGGGGCGGAGCCTTTCGCAAACGCTGCGCCGCTGCCCGCGCGGCCGCACATTATCTTAAAGCCGATCACCGGTATCGAGACAGCCGAGGACATTGCGGCGTAGCCTGTTGCGATCTGAAAAAGAGGAAGTGGCCCAGGCGTGCACCGACGAAAAGCGCGATGCCGCTGCAGCAGCAAGCGCATGATCACGGACGTGATCGGCGGCATCGCGACAGGCACCCCCCTCAACCTCCGCGAAAATCGCCAGCCTGATCGCGTTCCTCGCGTCAGATCGCGCGGTGAATTGGTGTTGCGCGACAGACCGGTGCGCCGCGTGATCTCGCGGATCGGAAGCTTTTCGCGCAGCGCCATCTGGCGGATGACATTCAAAAGTCGCATGTGGATCTCTCTTTGGCCCCCATCACTCGTGTCGTCGGGGAGAGGATCACACGGGTCGGTTCGATAACAGTCATGCCCTGAACCGGAGTTACGTCCGGGCGAAAATCAACAGTCGGAATCACAAGTGCCCGTAAGGGCCGGCTGGGCGCATGCATATCCGGGCTCGCAGGGCGTTCGTATGGGAACAGCCAGACGCAGTCTGGCCGCCGATGGCGGGCAATACCGCTATTTTAGCAGGTCGCCCCACATCCGGCACTTTTGCTTTGAGGTCGTTGACGCACTGGTGTCTTGGCGGCAGCTTTGACTTTGTCATGTCGATATGGCGGGACATTGTCTGCAAGTCGAAAGGACGCGTGGAAGGTCGACCGCGGTTCGATCGAATAAGCGCACTTCGGCGTCAACGTCAGGTGCCCGCGGCGAACCCGCATATTGACCCCACCAGGTCGCGGGTTCCCGAGACCATCCTAGACGCCGCTATCTCAATGGACGTCAGATTTGGCGCATAAGGATCACCGAAGCCTCGCTGCGCAACGCCACTCCGCCACCGACAAGATCTATCTCCATCCGTTATGCGGCGCGACAGGCTTAGTCGGCAGAGACGCTCAGAACCCTGATATTGAGCTGATATATGCGGGACGCTTCGCGGGGCCTGCGGTTGAGCGTGCACGTCACGATCCCAGCACCAACTTGACCGCGATCCCCCACATCACCAATGCAATCCCCCCTTCGAGGATGCGCCAAGCCGAGGGGCGCGCAAACACCGGACGCAAACGTGTGGCCCCGTAGCCCAACGCGAAGAAGAACAGGAACGAGCCGGTCATGGCTCCGGCTGCGAAGGCCGCCTTCTGTCCCTCGAATTGCGTCGAGATCGTGCCCAAAAGCACCACGGTGTCCAGGTAGACGTGCGGGTTGAGCCACGTGAGGGCCAGACAGGTGAGCAAGGCGCTTGCCAGACTGGTGCGATCCTCCTTGGCGGACGCCATGAGCATCTCATTGGATCTGAAGGCTGAGCGAAGGCTCTTCGCACCATACCAGGCAAGGAAGGCGGCTCCCCCATAACGCATGACAGGATCGACCCAGGGCAGCCATGTAGCGATCCTGCCGAAGCTCGTGACCCCCAACATGATCAGGATCGCGTCTGACAGCGCACAGGTCAGGCAGATCCAGAAGACATGCTGACCCTTCAGGCCCTGCCGCAGGACGAACGCGTTTTGCGCCCCGATAGCGACGATCAGGCTGAGTCCCATCGTCATGCCGGTGATGAAGGTCGTTAGGTCCATGTTCGTCCCGTCGTTGGATTCAGTCTTGCGATAGCCGAACCTTTTGGATTAGCCAAATTAAAGACACTAAGCTCCTGTTAGGATTGCTAATGCTGGATTATCCCGCAGCCCGGGCGGTGATGCTTGTCGTGCAGACCGGCAGTTTCGAGGCCGCGGCCACCGCGCTCGGCGTCACGCCGTCGGCTGTCTCGCAACGGGTTCGGGGCTTGGAAGACCGTCTCGGCGTCATCCTTGTCGAACGCGGCAGTCCCTGCATCGCGACCGACGAGGGCGCATGGCTGTGCCGCCATATGGAACATGTCGGAATGCTGGAGGATCGGCTGATCGATCACTTTCCGCAAGCCCGGCTTCAAAACAGGGCCGTGCCCGTCACCCTGCGCATCGCCACGAATGCGGA
Source organism: Falsirhodobacter sp. 1013 (assembly GCF_051195255.1). Classification (NCBI taxonomy): domain Bacteria; kingdom Pseudomonadati; phylum Pseudomonadota; class Alphaproteobacteria; order Rhodobacterales; family Paracoccaceae; genus Falsirhodobacter; species Falsirhodobacter sp. 1013. The sequence continues at coordinate 28,180 of NZ_JBNJLK010000019.1, forward strand.
CAGTCTGGCGACCTGGTTTCTCCCGGCCATCGCGTCCTTTGCAAAGAACGGCGGCGTCCTTCTCGACATTGCCGTTGATGACGAAGAGCATACCGCGGAATGGCTTCGGCGAGGGCGCGTCATGGCGGCCGTGACCGCCCTCGGCAAGCCGGTTCAAGGCTGTCAGGTCAAGACGCTCGGCATGTTGCGCTACAGTGCTGCGGCCAGCCCCGATTACGTCCGCCGCCACTTTCCGAAAGGCGTCACGGCGCAAGCCCTTGCGACGGCGCCGGCATTGACCTTCAATCAGAAGGATCGCCTACAGCAGCAATGGGTGCGGCGCTATGCAGGTCGGCACGTCTCACTCCCGACACACTGGCTGCCTTCTTCCCATGGTTTCGTTGAAGCGGCTCTGGCTGGCATGGGCTGGGGCCTGAACCCCACACATCTGGTGCAGGAGCATCTCGCATCGGGCCGCTTGGTCGAACTTGTGCCGGAAGCCAAGCTGGATGTGCCCTTGTTCTGGCAGACCAGCCATCTTGCGGCCAGCAGCATCGCACCGCTGACGCGCGCCATCCTCGAGCAGGCGAAGCAGACGCTGGATTGATCGATATGTTTGAGGTGCAACGGTCAGATCAATGCAGGCCCGAAATTATGTCATCCACTATCTCTAGGCTTCAGACCCATTGATTTCAGGCTGTTGGCGTGATTCAGGCTCCGCGAGGAGACCTGATCGATGAACAGTCTTTGCTGGCTGAGCGACGCGCAGATGAAGCGCTTGAAGCCCTTCTTTCCGAAAAGCCATGGCGAGCCGCGCCTCGATGATCGACGGGTGCTCAGCGGCATGATCTTCGTCAATCGCAACGGGTTGCGCTGGTGCGATGCGCCAAAGGAATATGGCCCGCACAAGATCCTCTACAATCGTTGGAACCGCTGGAGCGACAACCGGGTTTTCGGCCGGATCATGATGGGCCTGGCCTCCGAGAGCGCCGAGCACAAGGCAATCATGATCGATGCGACCGATCTGAAGGCGCATCGCACGGCCTCGAGCCTGCGGGTCAAAAGGGGGGCGTGATCGCCAGATCGGCTGCACAAAAGGCGGCATGAACACCAAGTTGCATGCCGTCACGGACGCGAGGGGACGGCCGATCGGGTTCTGCATGTCGGCCGGACAGGTGAGCGATTGCACGGGCGCTGCGGCGCTGCTGGGCGGTTTGCCGAAGGCGGATTGGCTTTTGGCGGATCGAGGCTATGATGCGGATTGGCATCAGGGATGCGCTAAAAGACAAGGGAATAAAGGTCTGCATCCCGGCCGGAAGTCCCGCAAGACGGCCGGGAAATACGACATGCGGCGCAACCGAATGGAGATCATGTTCGGACGCCTCAAGTATTAGCGGCGGGTCGCCATCCGTTACGACCGAGGCCCGGAGACGTTCTTCTCCGCCATTGCTCTCGCAGCCACCGTCTTGTTCTGGCTCTGAAACTCAATGAATCTGGAGCCAAGGCACAAACTCTTGCTATGTAGATTCCGTTCATAATCTCGAAGTGCACCAAACGTGACGTTTCGTCCTACTCACGACAGTCGCACAGCAACCAAGCTGGCAAAAGTCATTTCGGCCATCCTGTACTGCTACATAATCAGCCAGTTCGCCTCCGTCACCCTTCATCCTCTTGTCGAAATGGCGCCGATCGCTGCTCAAAAAATCCGCAGCAGGTGGAGGGCCGCAACTGGCATGGAACAACCTGACGGAAAGGTCATTCGCTTCCAGGATTCCGTGTCCGTCGTTCCGCGGCAGGATTCACTTGTCGCGTACGGATCCATGCTGAGTACTCGACACCTCCCGGCACCGCGCGGGCATGAGAGGTGATCCGGGCCGCAGACAGCACAGCCTCGAGCGACATGTCGGTTTTCAACGCACCCAGATCATGAAGATAGGACGGCAGATAACCGGAGGCGAGGATTCGCCAATCAATCGGTAGGCCGGGGTCAAGCAGACGGGCGAGCCGGAAAACCACCGTGGTGCAGTTGGCGCTGATGGTGTTGTAGAATTCCGGTGTTTGCGACAGTCCGTTTCCTCGCTCAAGATAGGAAATGAAGAGAGCGCGGGCCTGCTCCGGGCCCAGCTTCAATGGAAACATGGAAACGTCTTCCCCCCGGCTGTTGGTGCGCAGCTTTATGATGTCATTTTCTTCCGCGGCGATCAGGACCAGTTCAAAGGCCTTGAAGAACCCGCCAACGGATGAGTAGGGCTCATTAGCCTCACGGCGGGTTTCAGCAGAGAAGACGAGATGGCGACCGTCCAAGAAACCAAAGCTGACAAGGATATGGGCGATGGCCGGACTGCCCCAGACAGATGTGAAGAGGTCAACCGCCACGATGCCGTCCAGCGGATAGACCCCGTCCTTCCAATGCGGGACCGCTTCATCTTCCGTTAACCAGTCAAAAGCGCGGATATTGTGAATGACAGCCTTGTTCCCGTCGATCTGCGCCGTGACATTGCGCATGACATCCGGAGCCCATTCCAGATCCTCCTGGGGAAGAACGGTCGACCAGATGACGGCGATCGCGGCTATTGTCGCCAGCAACATGCACCATCCAAGGCAGAGGTTCTTCCGGATGGCCATGACGATGAACGCGGCGACCATTGCTTCGCCGCAGATCAATGCCCAGCGGGAAACGTCCCCATGCGTCTGGAATAGGATTGCAGCCAGTGTCCAGGCCATCACCGCGACATATGTCAGCACCAGAAGGATCATGGACAACCGGGCCATGGATCAGTCTCCGATCGCCGCTTCGACGGCGCGAACCGGGGCTGTCAGAAGGCCCCCAGCGGCATCCAGAACGAAAGTTCCTGCATGGGTCATATGATGTTCTGATCGCATTTCCCGCGCCAAAGCGGGATAAGAGGACACCAGTTCGATGTACCGGTCATGGTTCATCCCGCTCGTGGCGGAGACGGAGGAGATGTCGATCATCGTGACGTTGTTCTCTGCCGCTGTCGCCTGCACAAGCGGATCGTCCAACGCAACGGACCCGAGGCGGGGATGGCGGCCTGCGATGGCCGAAGACGCGCGTAGCGCCCGGTCGTCGGAAGACACCAAGACGGTCAACGGAATTTTCATGGGCCCGATGACGGAGATCTGTGCCCGGAACACGTTCACGTCGATGTCGGGTGCAGCCAGCACGACCGCCAGCCGCGACAGCGCTTCATCCTTTCCCGCGATACGCATCTGCCGCAGCGCTTCCATGACCAGCCAGCCACCCATGGAGTGACCGAATACCGTTATCGGCTCTTTGCCCGACTGTTGTGCCAGTTCTGTCAACAGATCGGCCAGGGCATCGCGGGAATAGGTCGCCGCCTCCTTGTCGTTGCCGTACCCCGAGGCCGAGGACGGCCATGAGAAGAGCACAGCCGATCCCCCAAGCCCGGAATCGGAGACGAGCTGCCCGAACCGGAACAGCGTTTCCTGGAAGCTGTAGTTGAATCCATGCACGAAGACGATGGTCTCCTTGGACGCATCGCGCTCGATCCTGTCGACAAACGTGCTCTTGTCCAGCTTCAGGTGCCGCGTAACCGCAAAATCTGTCCGGGGATCGGGATGCCCCTTTTCAGGCCATTCGATCGTGCCAGGAACGTGGTTCGGCGGCAGCGACAGCGTGAATTCGGCATAGCTGGGAGCTGGCGCGCGCCCGTCGGTGAAGCCGTCCGCGGCCATCGGTGCTGGCGTTCGCGTGGTGGCGACGAACAGCTCCAACTGCTTACCCGCCGCCGGTGGATCTGCCACGGGCCACAGGGTTGCCGATTGCGGCCGCTCTGCACAGCCTGCCGCAAGAAGCACTGGGAGAAGGTGAAAAAGAAGGAAATTGCGCATGGAATTCCAGAAGACGATGTGCAAACGGCCGGTCCGCCCGATTGGCCGGGCGGTCGGCTCATCCGAAGCGTCGGATTGCGTCAGTGGTGCGGACGGTCGGGCCCTGAAGTGCCGGCCGGTGGATGGATTCGGAAGCACGCCACATAGAGGGCCGGCAGAAAGAGGAGCGTCAGCACCGTGCCCACGATGATCCCGCCCATCATCGCGAACGCCATCGGGCCCCAGAACACTTGCCGGGCGATGGGGATCAGGGCCAGACTGGCCGCCGCCGCGGTCAGCAGGATCGGGCGCATCCGGTGTTCCGTCGCTTCAAAGACGGCCTGCCATGCTTCCACCCCGCTGCGCCTCAGCTTCTCGATCTGGTCGATCAGGATGACAGAGTTCCTTATGAGGATTCCGATCAGCGCCAGCACCCCAAGAATGGCCACGAAGCCCATCGGCGCGCCACTGGGTAGAAGGGCCGCCACCACCCCGATCAGGGCTAGCGGCGCCACCGCGAACACGAGGAACAACCGGCTGAAGCTTTGCAGCTGGATCATCAGGATCGTCGCCATCGCGAACAGCATGAGAGGGACAACCGCGATGATTGGGGCCTGACCCTTGCCGCTCTCCTCAACCGAACCGCCGATCTCGATCTTATAGCCGGCCGGCAGTTCCGAGATGAACTTGTCCACCGCAGGCGTCAGTTCCTTCACCACCGTCGCAGGTTGCAGGTCGGTGTCGATGCCCGCCCGAACGGTGATGGTCGGAAGGCGCGACCGTGTCCAGATCACCGGCTGTTCCACTTCGTAATGGAAGGTCGCCATGGCTGAAAGCGGGACGGATGAACCGCTTTCGGTCAGGATCTGAAGGTTGCGCAGGGTGTCAATGGATCCCCGCTCTGCGGCGATGGCCCGTCCAACGATGTCGATCAGGTAGATGTCGTCCCTTACCTCCGTCACGGTCTGTCCGCCCACGATGCTGTTGATGGTGGAGGCAATGGTTTCCGACGACACGCCCAACTGCCTTGCGCGGTCCTGCAGAACCTCCACCTTAACCACGCGGGCTGGCTCGTTCCAGTCGAACACCACCTCGCCGAGATCGGGATTGGTGCCAATGATGTTGCCCAGACTTTCGGACAGTTCACGCACGGTCTGGACCTCGGGTCCGCTGACACGATATGCGACAGGGCGTCCTACGGGCGGACCGATGTCCAGAAGTTTCACATAGGCGTCGGTGTCGGGGAAGGTCCTGAGCAGATAGTCCCGGAACCGGGTCAGCACCCGGTCACGCGCTTCAAGATCCTTGGTGACGATCACGGTCTGCCCGAAGGCAGGCGTGGCGATCTGCACATCCAGTGACAGGATGAAGCGCGGTGCGCCCTGACCGATATAGCTGGACCAGCGCACGACGTCGGGATTTCCTTCCAGCTGCTCCTTCTCGAATTGGGCCATCTCGGCCGAAGTGCGGTAAATGGAAGCGTTCTGAGGCAGGCTCCAGTCGACGATCAGTTCGGTCCGGTCCGAGGAGGGAAAGAACTGTTGCTGGACGAACTGCATTCCAAACATCGACAGGGCGAAGGCCGCCACGGTCGTCCCGATCGTCAGCCACCGGTGACGCATGCAGAATCCCAGGACCCGCGCGAACAGACGGGCGAAACGGCCCTTCGTCTCGTGCGTGTTCTTCATCTTCTTGGGCAGGGCGATCACGCCAATCAGCGGCGTGAACAGCACAGCCACGATCCAGGACAGGATGAGGGCGGTCGCGATGACGACAAACAGCGTGAACGTGAATTCACCTGCAGAACTGGAATTGAGGCCTACGGGAATGAAGCCGGCCACAGTGACCAGCGTCCCCGTCAGCATTGGAAAGGCCGTGGCGGTCCAGACCGAGGTGGCGGCCACGGGCAGGGAATCGCCCGCTTCGAGCCTGGACACCATCATCTCCACGGCGATCATGGCGTCGTCGACCAGAAGGCCCAAGGCGATGATCAGGGCGCCCAGCGAAATGCGCTGCAACGAGATACCGAGATATTCCATCACCAGGAAGGTCATCGCCAGCACGAGCGGGATGGAGATCGCCACAACCAGCCCGGCGCGCAAGCCAAGGCTGATGAAGCTGACGGCCAGCACGATGGCCACCGCTTCCACCAGGGCATGCACGAAACCGGACACGGCTTCCTCGACCACCAGCGGCTGATCCGACACAAGATGGATGCCGACGCCCACGGGCATCTCGGCGGTGATGCGGTCCATCTCCTCGTGCAGGGCTTCGCCGAACTTCATCAGGTTGGCACCGGGCTTCATGCCGATGGCAAGCCCGATGGCCGGCTCGCCGTTGTATCGGAACAGCGAGTCCGGCGGGTCGGTATAGCCGCGGCGAATGTCAGCCACATCGCTCAGCCGGAAGAAGCGGTTGTCCACGCGCAGGTTGAGGTTGCGCAAACTTTCCTCGGACGAGAACTGGCCGCTGACGCGCACGCTGATCCGCTCCCTTTCGGTCTGGATCACCCCCGATGGCGTTACAGCATTCTGCTGCTGGAGCGCCTCGATCACGGCCTGCTGGTCGATCCCGTAGGCGGCCAGGCGACGTGGCGAAAATTCAAGATAGATGACCTCGTTCTCCGCGCCAAGGATATCGACCTTGCCGATGTTCTCCACTCCGAGGACCTTGCCGCGGGCGTCCTCCACGAAGTCGCGCAGTTCGCGGCGGGAAAAGCCATCCGAGGTGAAGGCGTAGATGTTGCCGTAGACATCGCCGAAATCGTCATTGAAGGCCGGCCCCACCACGCCGTCGGGAAGCTCGCCTTGGATGTCGCGGACAAGGTTGCGAACGCGGGTCCAGGTTGCGGGGACGCTGTCGGCAGGCGTCGTCTCAAGCAGGTTGACAAGGATGGTCGACTGCCCCGGCAGTGTTATGCTTCGGGTATAGTCAAGCTCGGGAAGTTCCTCGATCTTGCGCTCGATCCGCTCCGTCACCTGCTCCATCGTGTCGTCCACCGTGGCGCCCGGCCACTGCGCGGATATGATCATGGTGCGGATGGTGAAGGCGGGATCTTCCTCGCGGCCAAGGTTCAGGTACGAGAAGAAGCCCGCGATCGAGAAGATGATCATGAAATACCACAGCAGGGAGCGGTGGCCCAATGCCCATTCGGACAGGTTGAAGGATTTCACTAAGATGCTCCCTGGACGCGAACGTGCTGTCCGTCTTTGATGCTGTTGACTCCGGCGGCGATGACCTGTTCGCCGGCCTGCAATCCTTCGGCAACGGACCATTGTCCATCCGGCGTCTGGCGCACGGTGACGGGCCGCAATTCAGGAACGTCCTGTCCGTCTTTCAGCACCCAGACGAAGGTTTGGCCGTCCCGTTGCAATACGGCCGCGGCCGGCAGCGCCAGCGTTTCCGTATCGCCGCCCGGCAGCGCCACGCTGATGATGGAGCCGAGGCGATAGCTGGGGGGGGCGTCCGGAATGGCCAGCTTCACGCGCCGGGTGCGCGTGACCCGATCGGCGAGCGGCCCGATTTCGCGCACTGTGCCCTTCACTTGAAGGTCGGGCGACAAAGCGAGATGGACGGGAAAGGCCACGCCGATCCGCAGAAGGGAAGCCGCGGCTTCGGGGATATCCACCACGGCATCGCGGGCACCGGTCTGCGCGACTGTCACCACCGAATCGCCCGCCGAGACGACTTGCCCCGGTTCAGCCCCCACGGCCGTGACCGCCCCGGAAAAGCGGGCGACGAGTTGTGTATAATCGAGCTGCCGTCGCGCCTGATCCAACGAGGCTTCGGACTGACGGACGGACGATCGGGCTGATTGCAAAGAGAGCTCCGCCTCTTCCACACGCGACCGTGCGACCGCGTTGGCCGAAAGCAGCGCACGCTGACGGCCCTCTGTGGTGGTCGCATTGGCCAGCGAGGCCTGTGCTCCGATCAGTGCTGCTTGGGCCGAGCGGACCTCCTGCTCCTGCACGGCGGATTCGATTCGGGCCAGAACCTGGCCGGCCTCCACCTCATCCCCGACATCCACCTCGCGATCGATCAGGCGTCCTTGGATCTGGAAGCCGTAATCGATGCTGAGCTGCGATTCGACGGTGCCGGAGTACATGCTTGGCTGGTCCCCGAAGGGTTGCACGGCGATCGTCTTGACGGGACGTGTCGAAGACTGCGCCCAAAGGAGGTTCGCCGGTGCCAATGCCAGGAATCCCGCGGCCGCAAGATGAAGCCATCTCATTCCGCCCCCTCCTTCTTGTCGAACACTATTTTCTGCCTCTCGCGAAGAAGCTTGGTCCCTTGGACCACCACCCGGTCGCCGGCCCGCAGCCCTTCCCGGGCGATGATGGCATCATCGCTGTAGGAAAACACCTCGATCGTCCGCGCTTCCAGCTGATCTGTGGCCGGATCGACGACCCAGACGGCAGGGCGGCCCTTGTTGGAGGTCAGCGATGCCACCGGAACCTCGAAAACGTCAATCGGGGGGAGGGTGGCGGTTCCGGTCACCACGGCGCCAAGATTCATGCCCTCCGGCACGGTTTCCAAGCCGATTTCGATGCGCACGGTGCCCGTTTCGGCGTCCACCACGGGCGAAATCTGCCGGATCGGACCTTCGGCGGAAACGGAGGAATCGCTGGCAAGGCGCACCTTCACCGTTGGTGGGGTCTGGTCCACGAACAGAAGGCTCTCTGACACGTTGAACACGGCATCGCGTGGTCCGTCATGGGCCAGCGTGAAGATCGTCGCCGCCGCCGCCGCGACCTCACCCACGTCCCGCTGGCGGGAGACGATGATGCCGTCGGAGTCGGCCCGCAACTCGGTATAGGACAAGGACTCCCGGGCGCTGGCCAGTTGGGCTTCCGCCGCCAAGGCGTCGGCGCGGGCCACCTTCACATCCTGTTCGGCTTCATCGAAGTCGCTTTGTGAACCGGCATTGCGTTCCAGAAGGGCCTGAGCGCGCGTGAACGCGGCGGAGGTCTGGCTGATCCGCGCGTTCGCCAAGGCCACCTGCGCCTGCGCCGATTCCACTTCGGCGGCTTGGACCTGCTGGTTGAGACGAGCCAAAAGATCGCCTTTCTTCACCCGGTCGCCCGTATCTACGAGACGTTCCACGATCTCTCCGTCCGTGCGGAAGGACAGGTTGCTTTCCACCCGCGCCTCAAGCGAACCGGTCAGCGTGACCACTTCCCCGAACGGACGGGGTTGCGCAGTCACAAGTTGAAGGGCCCGGGTCGCTTGGGGGGCGTCCTGTTCCTTCTCCCGGCATCCAGACAACGCCAGAACGGCAATGAGGCACGCGCCGCACATCTTGCTCGATGCTATCATCGTGATCCCCTTTGCAATCTGGATTCGGATCATACGACCCTCGCACCAGAATTCCGCGTCTTGGTTGAATAAGTAGTCTGCTCTTGCCAATGGCACACAAGTGCCGATGTTAAAGGAACCCAAAAGTTTCCTAAGTCAAGCCGGGAATTTTCCATGGACATTGCTGCCCCCCGCGGCCGACCCTTGGTGCTGGAACCTGCAGAGCGCCGCAGCCGGATCTTGGCGGCAGCGGAAGCGGCCTTTCTGGCCAAAGAATATGCCGCTACGAGTATGAATGACATTGTCGCTGCCTGCGGAATGTCGAAGAAAACTGTCTACCAAGTGTTTGCAACGAAGGAGCAGCTTTTCGCGGAGGTCGTAGGAGCCACAATCCAAGAGTTCCCTCACTTTGGCGTTTCAGTGGAAAGTGATCTGGACGGCGAGGCATCGCTGCGGGCGGTTCTGGAAGCCATGGCGTCCTTCATCCTCTCGCCCCGCCACATCGCCTTGCTGCGTCTTGTCCTATCCGAAAGCCCCCTGTCGCCAGAACTAGGGGCGATCTTCTTTGAAGAAAGTGTTCGCCACGGGCACACCACTCTCGTCGGGATCCTCAGCCGATTGATGCCAGCGCATTCAGACGAGTGGGCGGTGGATCATCTGGTCGATTTTCTTGTTGGGGGCCTTTTGGGACACGAGTTCTTCATGGTGGCCATGGGCCATTCCGCACCCCCGTCACAAGAGAACATACGGCAGAGAGTGGATCGTATTCTGGCCGTCCTTCAGCCGGTTCTGCGCCCTCTTTTTGAATAAGCAACGGGGTCGCCTGGCTTCCCGGAGGGCAGGCCTGCGAAATGCGTAGCAAGCTGAAGATTGCCGTATACATACACGTATGTATATTTGTATATGGGGCCTTTACGGGGGTGAATCATGCGTAGAACGAAGGAAGATGCAGAACCGGCACGCTCTGCGATCCCCCCGACCAAAGAGCAGGTTTTCAGCGAACGAGACGGCTCCGCCACAACCCTTGAGTGCGTTTTCAATGCGGCGGGGGTGACGCGCGGGACCTTCTACTGGCATTTCAAGGACAAATCTGAATTGCTTCCAGCTTTGCCGGAACGTTCCAAACCTCCCCAAGTCCGTATCACGTCGCCGCGGCGAACAGCCCGTCCACGGACGATGCGCTGTTGCTTCTCATGGACGCGGGTACGGAGATACTGCTCCATGTCGAACAGCACCTCAGCAGTCAGAGGACGGTCAGCATCATGACCAGTAACTTGCTGGGTGCGGCAAACGACGCGTGGTTGCAGGCCGCGAACCGTGAATTTTTGGCATTCTGCTTAGGCTTGCCGGGCAGGGACCGAGCAAAGGTGTTTTGCCCAATGATTCCCCGTCCGAAGAGGCGTCGCTGCCTGTGATTATCACCATGAACGGTCTGATCAGCGAATGGTTGCGCTCCGGCAAAGCCTTTCCGGCAGCAACGATGGGCGGAAAGATCCTCCGCTTTCATCTTCGTCTTCTTCGGGCCGGTCCATGCATGGACGAGCCACGTCGATGAATCTTTGCAGTACTTCCAGTTTCCTCTCATTCGAAAGATAAGACCATGTCCCCAGTTGCTTTGAAAGGCGCCGCGCTCGGTCTGATGACGGCCTGCCTTGCCGGAAGCCTGCCCGCCCTTGGGCAGGACCAGCCGGCTCCTACTGTCACCACGATGTCAGCCACGCCGGTGGATTTCGTCCTTTCCGCCCGCCTTCCCGGCCGGATCAAAGCCTCCACAGTTGCAGAGGTTCGACCGCAGGTGTCGGGCATCATCCGCGAACGGCTTTTCGAAGAAGGCAGTATCGTGCAGGCGGGGCAGCCCCTCTACAAGATCGAGGACGAAGTATACGCGGCGCAGGTGCAAGCGTCGCAGGCGTCGGTCGCGCAGGCCAGAGCCAACTACGACCTGGCCGTCGTGGACGCCACCCGGGCGCAGAACCTCTTTTCGAGCAAGACTGGGTCCCAAGCGAATCTGGACACTTCTCTCGCCAACCGCGACGCGGCCGCCGCCTCCCTCCAAGCCGCGCAAGCGCAGCTCAAAAGCGCGGAGATCGATCTGGAGCGCACGACTGTCCGTGCGCCCGTCACCGGAGTTATCGGACTATCCCAAGCCACCAGCGGGTCACTGGTCGGTGCGGGGCAGACGACGATCCTCACCATCATTCGGACCCTTGATCCGGTTTATGTCGACGTGACCCAGTCGGCGGCTGACCTGCTCAAGTGGAACAGTTCCGCCGAAAGCCGGGATAAGATCCGTTCGACTGTCGCGTCGATGATCCTGCCCAATGGCGAAACCTACGCCGAGAAGGGTCTGCTGACGGCCGCCGAACCCCAGGTCGAGGCGACCACGGGGATGGTCACGCTCCGCATCACCTTTCCCAATCCTGACATGACCCTTCTTCCCGGCCTTTACGTCGAGGTGGAACTGCCGCAGACCAAGGCTCCGAACGCGATCCCCGTTCCGCAGGATGCTGTGATGCGGGACGCGCAGGGCAATGCCAGCGCTTGGGTCGTGGAAGACGGCAAGGTGGCCGTGCGGCCGCTGACCATCTTGACCTCGGACGACGGGAAGTGGATCACCACCTCCGGCCTGAAGGCGGGGGACGCGGTGGTGACGTCCGGCTTCCAGAAAGCGGCGCCGGGTGCTGCGGTGGAGGTGGTGGCCCCCACCCAGCCGGCGGCCGGTGGCGAGGGCAACTGATCCATGGCACGTTTCTTCATCGACCGGCCCATCTTCGCATGGGTCATCGCGATCATCATCATGGGTATTGGCGCTCTGTCGATCATGCGCCTGCCCATCTCGCAATACCCCTCCATCGCGGGGCCTTCGATCGTCATCGGGGCTCGCTATCCGGGAGCGTCGGCGGAAACCGTCGCGGACACCGTGGTCCAGATCATCGAAAAGGAAATGACAGGGCTTGACGGCCTTCGCTACATCGACTCCGACACGACCTCGACCGGCAGTGCGACGATCACTCTGACCTTCCAGATCGGGACTGACCCCGACATTGCGCAGGTTCAGGTCCAGAACAAGTTGTCTCAAGCCGAGGCAGGTCTTCCGTCGGCAGTGACGCGTCAGGGCGTGACGGTGGAGAAATCCGCGGTCGGTTTCCTGATGGTCGTGGCGCTTGTGTCCGACGACGGATCACGGACGGCGGTCGATCTGGCGGATTACCTCAACTCCTACATGGTGGAACCCATTTCACGGCTGGCGGGTGTCGGCAAGGTGCAGGTCTTCGGATCGGAATACGCCATGCGCATCTGGCTGGATCCACAGAAGCTGAAATATTACGACCTGTCGCCGGACGCGGTGATCGCCGCGATCCAAGGGCAGAATGCACAGATTTCCGCAGGCAGCTTCGGTGCGGCCCCCGCGCCGGCGGGCCAGTTGCTGAACGCCACCATCACGGCCCAATCCTTGCTGAAGACGCCTGAGGATTTCGAGAGTATCGTCCTGCGGGCCGACACTGATGGCGGCCTTGTTCTGCTGCGCGACGTCGCTCGGGCCGAGCTGGGCAGCGAAAACTACGAAATTTCCAGCTTCATGAACGGCAAGCCGGCCAGCGGCCTGGCGGTCCAGCTCGCGTCGGGAGCCAACGCTCTGGACACGGCCGAATTGGTCAAGGCAAAGACGGAAGAGTTGAGTGCCAACCTTCCTGCGGGCGTGAGCTATGTCGTTCCCTACGACACCACTCCCTTCGTGTCTTTGTCGATCGAGGCGGTCCTGCATACGCTCATAGAGGCCATCGTCCTCGTGTTCTTCGTGATGCTGCTGTTCCTTCACAACATCCGTGCAACTCTGATCCCCACGCTTGCGGTTCCGGTCGTGCTTCTGGGCACGCTCGGCGTCATCGCGGCCCTAGGTTTCACCATCAACACGCTGACCATGCTGGCCATGGTGCTGGCGATCGGCCTGCTTGTCGACGATGCGATCGTCGTTGTCGAAAACGTCGAGCGCATCATGCACGAGGAACATATCGGCCCAGTGGAAGCCACGCGCAAATCCATGGGAGAGATATCGGGTGCGCTGGTCGGCATCGGGCTCGTCATCTCGGCTGTGTTCGTTCCGATGGCCTTTTTCGGCGGATCCACAGGGGAGATGTACAAGCAGTTCGCGGTGACGATCGTCTCGGCGATGGCCATCTCGGTCATGGTGGCGCTGATATTCACGCCCGCCTTATGCGCCACCCTGCTCAAGCCGCCAGTGAAGGACGGCCGCAAGGGACTACTTGCACGCTTCGGTGTCTGGTTCGACGATCGCTTCGGTCGTGTGACCGGAGGCTTCACAGGTATCGTTGGTGGTTTGATCACCCGGCCGCTGCGTATGATGATCATCTTCGCCGTCATCCTTGCGTCCATGATCGTGCTCTATCAACGCACTCCAACCTCGTTCCTGCCGGACGAAGATCAGGGCTCGCTCATCACGATCATCCAGACGCCATCGGGAACCACGGCTGAGCAGACGACCAAGGTCATCCGCAAGGTCGAGCAATACTACCAGAACGCCGAAGCCGCGAACGTGGACTCGATCTTTTCCGTCAGCGGGTTCTCCTTCGCGGGACAGGGCCAGAACATGGCGATGATGTTCGTCAAGCTGAAGGACTGGGAACAGCGCGAGGGTGACGAGAATACCGCCCAGAGCATCGCGGCGCGGGCTTTCGGGCCGCTCATGGGTGGCATCCGCGAAGGGATTGTAATTCCCATCGTGCCGCCTCCGGTGACGGAACTTGGCAATTCCAATGGTTTCACGGCCTACCTGCAAGCGTCGGCAGGTCAAACCCACGAGGATCTGCTGAACGCGCGGAATCAATTGCTCGGGATGGCGGCCCAAAGCCCGATCCTCACGGCAGTGCGTCCGAGCGGGGTCGAGGATGCGGCTCAGTTTCGGCTGAACATCGATTGGGCCAAAGCCGGTGCAGTAGGGGTGACTGCAGATTCCGTGGGCAACTTCATGTCCACGATCTGGTCGGGCAGCTATGTCAACGACTTCATCTACGAAGGCCGCATCAAACAGGTCTGGGTGCAAGGCGAACCGGCAGCGCGGTCGGGCCCGGAGGATCTTTCGCAATGGCGGGTTCAGAACAGCAACGGAGATTTTGTGGATTTCTCCACCTTCTCCACGCAGGAATGGGTATTCGGCCCACAGCAGGTGACGCGCTACAACGCCTTGCCCGCCATGGCGCTGGAGGGAAGTCCCGCCGCCGGCCATACCTCCGGGGAAGCTCTTGCCGAGATGGAGAAGCTAGCAACCCAGTTGCCTTCCGGCTTCAGCCTGCAATGGACGGGCATGTCGTTGGAGGAGAAAGATTCCGGATCGGGCGCGATGATGCTGTACGCACTGGCGTTGACAGCGGTGTTCCTGTGCCTTGCCGCGCTTTACGAAAGTTGGTCCATCCCGCTGGCAGTGATCCTCGCGATGCCAGTGGGTGCCTTGGGGGCCCTTTTGGGCGCCTTGATCGGGGGGCAATCCAACGGCGTGTATTTCCAGGTGGGTCTGCTGACCGTAATCGGCCTGACCGGCAAGAACGGTATCCTGATCGTGGAGTTCGCACGTGAACGCATGCAGACGCTGGGCGAGAGCGCCGTGGATGCGGCTCGCGAGGCATTGCGCCTCCGCTTCCGCCCCATCCTCATGACCTCTCTCGCATTCGGGCTGGGGGTCGTGCCACTCGTGCTGTCCACGGGTGCGGGTTCGGGGGCACGACAGGCGATCGGCTATGCTACGTTTATGGGTACCATCGTCGGCACGACCCTGACGCTGATTTTCGTTCCGATTTTCTTCGTGTTGATCAACCGGCTTTCTAGGCGAGGCCGGAAGATGAACGCGGCACCGGCGACGTTGGAAGGATGATCTTCTGCAGAACTCCCTCCGGCTCGCCGGAGGGGGCATCTGAGAAGGAGGTGGGAATGAGCGCTCTAATCGATCGTGACATATTGATCGAAGCGGCCATCACCGTCGTTAAGGACCGGGGCGCTATGTCGTTGACGTTTGACAGCATCGCCCTCGCTGCCAATACGACCAAGTCTCGTGTTCAGGTCGTATTCAAGACACGCGAGAGGATGATAGATGCTGTCTGCGCTGCTGCGCTGACAGCCGATACATCCGACGCTGACCGTCGACGCGTCGCATTTTCTCTCATCCTTCTTAAACCACCGGTAGAGAGGAAGTTGGTCCAAGATTGGTATGAGACGAAGCTGGCAACGATGGATCCGAATACCGACGCTGGTCGACATGATCGCCTGAAGTTCTGCATTGATGAAGGATATTTCATCCTCTCTCTTATGGGCTTTTCATTACCATCTTTCAATTCGCAGCAACTTGAAGGTGTTGAAGGCGCCATATCGGGCCGTGATATATGCGTTTAGATGGTATATAAACCGGAGACTTCTCAGGCGTGGGTCAGATCTAGGGTCATGATGCATTGATTTGCGTTGCGCTGTGTGATTCACGGCTCCGAAAGCGGAGCGGTGACATGAGCGATCCTTTCTGGCTGACGGATGAGCAGATGGCACGTCTG
>NZ_JBNJLK010000020.1:0-43471 GCF_051195255.1 Falsirhodobacter sp. 1013
CCAAGCTACGACCATGTGCACCACCCGGCGAGAATTTGCACTCGCGGGACATAGTCCGGCTCCGGACATAGTTCCGCTTCGTCTGTTCCAATGGCCTGATGGCAGGCGAAACCTTCAGCGAAGTGAAAGTGAGGCATTCGGGCAACGCCATTGGCGAAGTCATCGAAGGCGCATATCGCGTTCTGCAAGATGCCCCGCAGATTGCCGAGCGTGTGCAGGAGTTTCGCGCGATCACCTTGCAGGACGAGGAACGCGCGATCCTGGCCGAAGCCGCGCACAGCCTGCGCTTCCCCGCCGCGCACGAGAACGGCGGCAAGGCCGCGCCCGTATCGGCCGAGAGCTTCATCCGCCCACGCCGCACCGCAGACCGCGCAACCGACCTTTGGACCGCGTTCAACGTGGTGCAGGAAAACACGATCAAGGGCGGCATGACCGGATACGTTCGCGACGATAAGGGCTACATGCGCCGCCGCAGCGTGCGCGAGGTCGCGGGCATCGACCAAAACCGCAACCTGAACCGCGCCTTGTGGATGCTCACCGAGCGCATGGCCGAACTGAAGGCCGCCTAAGCGCGACAGGCAGGGGGCCAAAGCGCCCCCTGCCTTGCAAATCGGAGGTGAACCGATGGACGATCTTTTTCCCGACACGATCACCAAAGCCGCGCATGGCGCAATCTGGTGGGCAGGCAATTACGAATGCCGGAACTGGCATGGATATTTTCAGAGCCGCGAAGGAGGGCGTGGCAACTGGCGGTTTCAGGTGCCGTGGTTTTCGACCGATGACGTGACATGCAGCGTCTATGCGATCACCGAGGCGGGCGACGTCCAGACCCGCGACCTGATCCCCATTGATGACAAGGCCCGCATTACCATCATGGGCCGGAAATACACCCGCGAGCATTGGGAACACTGACCCCGACCCCGTTCACAGCAAGACCCGCCTAGAGGCGGGTCCTTTTGCTAGCGCACAAAGACTGTGCGCGGATGTTGAATGCTTATTGTGGACGGATGCACCGCCCGTTCCATATCCCGCCCCTTGTAGCGAGTTGAGCGTTGTGTGGCTCTGGTTGTTCAGCCGTGGCCGGTTTAGGAACCGACCCCGGCTGAACCGGCG
Source organism: Falsirhodobacter sp. 1013 (assembly GCF_051195255.1). NCBI lineage: Bacteria > Pseudomonadati > Pseudomonadota > Alphaproteobacteria > Rhodobacterales > Paracoccaceae > Falsirhodobacter > Falsirhodobacter sp. 1013. The sequence goes on from NZ_JBNJLK010000020.1 coordinate 1,114, forward strand.
CTACCCGCGCCGGGGCCGCTGCGCGGCACTTTCCATCGGTTTCCCACAAGGCTCCATTGACCTTCGCCATTTGATAGGCCGTTCAATTACGCCATGATCGGCCGTGCGGCCTTGGAAAACCGGGAATCTTTTGGCGGCTATGCCGCCACAAGCTCCATCGACAGCGCACCGTCCGGCAACGGACGTTGCAGCTCCTGCACCACGCTCCACGGTTCATGCAGCCATGCGTCCCATTCGTCGGGGTCGGTCAGAATGACCGGCATCGCCTTGGGGTGCACCTTTGCCACTTCCGCGTTAGGTTCGGTGGTCAGGAAAGCATAAAGATCATCGGTGGTTTCCCCGTCCTTCAGCTTTCGGATCGAGGTCCATTGCGGGACATGCAGCCCCGCGAAAAAAGCCGGTCGATCATCGGCGGGCGTGAACCATGCTTTTCCTTCGCCGTAAACCGGCTCGGAAAATGCGGTCAGTGGAACGAGGCAGCGGAACCGCGGATTGAGCCACCGTCGCCAGTGCGGCGACTCCGTATTGCGGATGTTGGTCACGCCCTTGTCGATGCCGTTCTTGGAATGGAATTGCTTAGGGCTTGGCAGGCCCCACCGCGCCATTACCAGTTCCAGCCCCTGCCCTTCTCCGTTTGTATGGCGCAGGACGGGTGCAAGCTCGTTGGGATAAATCCGTTCCTGTGCAGGCAGGTTGCCCAACCGATCCTCAACGGGCAAGCCACGGAAGATCCCGCGCAGCGCCTCTTGCGGTCGCGTGTGGCGGTAAAGATTGCACATGGCTGTTTCCGCACCTTCCACGGCGGGCCGGTCCTTCGCACGCGGCCACGACTCTTTCGGTTTCGGTGTGGAAGCGCAGGGCGGCGCAGCCGGTTCCGGCTTTGGCGCTTTCACGTCTGGTTTGTGTTCCGGTTCAGCCACCGCCGCCGCGCCCATGGCGCGGCGTGCCCGCTCCGCCGTCAGCGCCTTCAAGTAGGCGTCCAGAACGCAATCCGTCGCGGTCGTGGCCCAAAGCGCCGCCGCTTGATCCAGATGCTCATGCGTGAAGGCATCGACGTCCGGCTGTTCCCACAGCTTGCAAAGGATCGAGATAAGGGCCTGTTCCCGATCCTCCGGATGGCAGGCATGGGCGGCATACACGAGAGCTTTGGCCGCTGCGAGGCGACTAACATGAATACCCGTCATCGTCCCCCTGCCCTATCAGGCCGTTTTGGCTTCCTTATCGAAGAACAAAGCCAAGGCCCGTTCCGCTATGATTCGGCCCAATGTGGCGGGTGCCGTCAGCCCGTCAGGGTCCAAAGCGTCGGTGACGACTTTGAACTGACGCACGGTCATGACCTTGGTGCTGCGATGGGTTTCCTTGCCCATTGGATAGGATTTCGGCCCTTCGGGCATTTTGCCTTCGTCCAACCGATTGCGGTAATTTTCGAACGCCGCCCGAAACACCGCGCGAAAGGCATCATCCTCCCCGAGTTGCGCCGCCAAGGCGTCATACTTCGGAGACACGCCGGACGCGGGAAAACGCACCCTGACCCGGACCTGCACAGTTTCCGTTTCTTTCGCGGCACCCTTAGCGGCTGGCTTGGCAGACGCACTGGCGGGTTCGGCAGAGGAAGGCGCGGGCGTATCCGTTTTCTCAACGGGCGGTGCCGTGTCTTGATTTTGCGCCTCGACCGCAGGGGTCATCGGTGGCCGTTCATCCGGTTTCGGTCCATCTTCTACCGGCTGGCCTTCGGCCTTCGCCGGTTCCGGCGCTTTGTCCTTGGCATAACGGTTCGAACGAACATCGTTGAACAGCGCCTCGTGATCGACAGTGTATTTCTTGAACCCCGCCATCATGCCGCCCTTTCTTCCGCAACCGCTTCCATGATTTCGTCGGCCAAGGCTTGCGCCTCTTTCAATGCAACGTCCGTATGCGATGCGGCGATTTTCTTGGCAGGGTTTCCGAGAAGTGCTGCATGGTGAAGATGCAGCAGGCCGTTGGCGAACAGGTCCGCGAACGCACCGCGTTCGGCAAGCTGCGCCGTCATTGTGGGCAACTTGCTCAAAATCTCGATGCTCTGCTTTTCCGAAGCCTTCTGCTTGCTGGCATTCGGCACCTGCGTGAGCAGGCAGGCGACGGGAACCGTCACATCTGCCTCTTTCATCGCGTGAACGGCAAACCGCAGTGTCCGGATCACAAACTCAATGTCGATGGGCGTCAATGACGTGGGGATCAGGACCATGTTCGCGTTCAAGATCGCCGTGGTGTTCAGCTCTGAATCGCCGCCACGAGAATCCAGAAGCGCATATTCGAAGCCTTGGCCGGTGGCAGCTTCATAGGACGTTTCCAGCGTTTTTTCGTCATAGGCATCGAAGATGCCGACCGCTTCATCCCATGTTCCGATTTCGCGGGCATTGTCCCGCCACGTCCTCAACGGATCGTTGTTGTCCGCCTCGAACAAGGCGACTTTTTTCCCGCGCGTCAGGAAGGCCGAAGCGCAAGCCATCAAAGCTGTGGTCTTACCGGCTCCGCCTTTGAAGGATGCGAATGTGACGAACTTCATGATGGGCCTCGCGATTCAAGCTGCCATGTTGTGCCGATAACATGAAGTGCATGAGTGACGTTAGCACGATGCGCCTATGTGTCGGTGTGTTGTTATGGCGTTAGCACATTACAGCGTTGTGCGTCAATCATGTTACGTACTTATGCGCCAATGCCTAAGCGTCATAATGACCTTATCGTTTAACGCCGTTATCCATCCGTGACCTTATGCTTTTATGCTTAAAGCACTGATCTGAGGAAATGACGTTGTGTATTACCGCCGTTGTGATTTCGGCGTGTTGTGGTGATATGGCGGTATGCTGAAATGTCGTTTATGTCGTTACGCCCAAAAGATAGTCCTGACTTGAAAGCCCACCCGTCGCGCAGCGCGTGTATGCGCCCCTGCAGTGTCGCATCTGGCGTTGATTGCCCACCCCCACCGGATGCCCCCTTGTCGCGCCTCCAGCCCCCTCTCCGTGGCTCTCAGCACTATCCCGTAACGGAAGAAGCCGCCGAAGGTGGCGGCTAAAGCGGAGCTTCCTGCGTCAGCAAGTTTCATCCTATGGGTGGGTTTGAGTGAATGGCAGGATATATGCACAGGTAGAACCTTGTGCCATAAGTATCGAAACCCACCCCACCCGAGGCCCCCGCAATGAGCGATGACCAAACGCCAAAAAAGCCGTGGAAGAAGCGCCGGATGATCGGCGGGCAGTGGACGGACCCCGATGCCGTCACGTCCAAAGCGGTCGTGACCAAGACCATTTCCGTGAAATTGACGGAGGACGAGTTGGCCGAGTTCGACCTCCAGATCGACGCTTTGGGGATCAAACGGAACCGCGCCCTGCGGATCATGGCCCGTCAGGTGGGCGGTTTTCTGGAAGAAGATGCGGCCTCCGTCGCCCATCTGGCGGACATTTCCCGCCAGCTTCGGGGCATCGCCGTCAACGTGAACCAGATCGCCAAGGCCGCGAACCGCACCACAGACCCGGATTTCATCGCCTTCATGGAAGAGCGGCAGCGTCTCGGGAAGGAGCTTTCGCGAGTGCAGTCCTACCTTCAGGCCCTTTTCGACATCGACAAGAGACGGTCTGACGGGGCGGAGCGATTGAAGAAAGCGACCCAAAAGTGAGCATCCACGTTCCCGATCTTCTGGCAAATGCTCGCACAGCCCCGCGCCATTATTCGGCGCTGGATGCGGTCATGGGCGAGGATTGGGCCGAGGTGAAGCTGGGGCGCGGCGGCCGGATGCTGCAAATGCAGGTGGCCTTGAAAGCCGCCCATGACAGAGACGTGGCACCTGGTGGTGCTGCCTATTCGCCCCAGATACTGCCCGCCATCAATCCGCAATCCGTCGTCAAGATGGTGAAGGGCGGAGGCGCATCCACGGCGCGGGGCTTGATGGCGCAAATGGATTACCTGAGCCGTCAGGATGATCTGCCCCTTCGCCGTTCGGAGGAATACATGGGCGTCGAGATCGACGCCGAAGAAGCCGCTGCGATGGCGCGTGGCTGGCAGATGCCCACGGAAGGCGGAAAGGCCGACCGCACGTCGCATTTTGTGGTCAGCTTTCCGATCAATACCGACCCCGCCGCCGCCGAAGCCTCGGGGCGGGCGTGGGCGCAGGAAATGTTCGGCTCCGGAAACTTCGGGGGCGACCGTTTCGACTATTACACGGCATTCCATACCGACAAGGATCACCCGCATATCCACGTCATCGTGCATCGGCGGGGAATGGATAACGGAACGTGGTTGGCCGTTTCCAAGCGCAGCGAGTTCAACTACCAGACCTTCCGCGACGTGCATGTGCGCGTGGCGGCCGAGCATGGCGTCAACCTTGAGGCCACACCGCGCCTGACCCGTGGTGTTCACCAGCGGGCCGTGCCGGACGCGGAGTATCGTCGGGCGCAGGCCGAGCGCCGTCCCGCCGTTGCCCCCGTCCATACCGAGGAAAGCGCCATTCGCGCCGCTGCCGCTCTGGTCCATCATGCCCGTCGCTTGGAAGCGGATGCCAACGCCTTGCGGGCGACCAATCCGGGTTTCTCCGACCTGTTGCGCGCCGCTTCCGAACGGCTGGCGCAGGGCATGGAGATCACCCCCGACCATCACGACAAAACGACCCTGACCCACAAGGATATTTCCCCTATGGCCGAACGTCTTGAGCAGGCGCGCACGACTGTGCGCGACAATTTCGATGTGCTGGACGCCCGTGTTTCCGGCATTCCCCACGGCGCGGATCGTGTGCGTTTCGAGCGTCAGGTGGCTGAACTGAAGGCGGAAGCCGCGCCGTCGATGCCCGAGCGGGATGCGTTGCGCGCTTATGTGCAACCTTCACTGGACGGGCGGTATCAGGGGATGCGTGAGGAAGCCTTCGGCCCGCATCATTCCGAAATCAAGGCCGAAGCCGACCGCGTAGTGAAGCTGCTTGCCGAACGGGCTGGCCTCAATGGCGATGCTATGGTGGCTCGCTATTCCGGCGAGGCTCCGTCGCGTGGGCTGGCACAGCAATATGCCGCCTCCGAGGCGCAGGAACGCGAAGTGTCCCGCAGTCAGCGCGGCGAGGCCGAGGAAACCCCATCGCAGCGTGATGCCACGCTGGCCCAGACACATCGGGACATCCAGCGCGTCTACCGCGAAGCCAACGAGCGGGCCACGGGCGCATCGGTTGAAATCTCGGTAAAGGACGTCGGGGAGTTGCACGACCAGTTCCGCGCCGTGGATTGGACGCACCAGAATTCGGACTCCGGCGAAGATTACCGTCGCGGTCGCGCCCAGGTCGCTGCCGCAGGGGAAGCCTTTGGCACGTTCGCCAGCCGGTCCCCGGATCATGCGGCCGTCGCATCGGCGGCATGGGATGAAGCATCGGGCAACGCCAACCCGCCTGCCGGATATGTTGCGGCGGACAAGCGCAGCCTGTCCCCCGAACAGATCCATGCTGTTTTCAAAGCCGACGATCGCCAGCCGCAGGCCGACCGCACACCTGTGAGTGTCGATCGCTCCGGCGAAGTGGACATGACGTTGATCCGCATCTTGCGGGATCGCTTCACCAAGACCGATTTCAACTATGGCTATTCCGACTCTCCGGACGCGCGGGCGCAGGGCCAGGAGCAGGTAAAAAACGCCAAGGCTGCGTTCCGGTCCTTTGCCGCGAAATCCTCCGCCTATGCCGCCGTTGCCTCCGCCGCATGGGATCAGGCGACAGATATTGTGCGCCCGCCCGAGGGCTACGTTCGCCCGAATGATCGCCTCATCCCCGTTGAACGCACGAACGAACTGTTGCGCGAGGCGGCGCAACTGGACCGCGCCGAGCGCATGGCACAGGCCGAGCGCGAGATTGCCGCCCGTCACGCTCAACGTGCCACGGACAGCACAGAGGGTAGGACACAGGACGCGGCCCCGACACCGACGCCGCGGCCCCGTGCATTGACCGCCGAGGAGAAGAAGCTGGCTGACCGTGCGGAACGCATGGCCGAGGCCGAACGCGACATTGCCGCGCGACAGGCCAAGGGCAAGGACCGCGACAGCGGCCACGGGCTGTAAAAGGGCGGCGCATGGCACAGACAACCGAAATTGCAAAGCTCGCCGGTGGCGGGCTTCTTCTTGGGGCCTTGTTGGGCATCGTTGCCGCCAGCGGATACGTGACGTGGCAGACAGGCGGGGATCTCGCCAACATCGAGGTGCTGCGCGTTTTCGACTTTGCACCTTGGACGCGCGGCTATTTTGGCGAACCCTTCCGCATGGCCCTCTACATCGGCCTTGGCGTCATGGCCGCGCTGACGGTGCTTGTGCCCGCCATCGGTTTCAAGAAGCCGCTGAGCAGCCACGGCACCGCCCGTTGGTCTACAAAAGCAGACTTGAAGCGCGCGGACCTTCTTGCCACCCCCGCCAATATCCTTGGTCCGATCTATGGAAAGATGGGAGGCCCGAGCAGCCGTGGCGAGTTTCTGTCCACGCGCCCCGGCACCGAGGAAATCCCCCACAGCCTCATTGCAGCCCCCACCGGCTCCGGTAAGGGCATCGGGATCGTGGTGCCCACGCTCCTGACCTACAAAGGCTCCGTGTTTTGTCTGGACGTGAAGGGCGAGAACTACGACCTGACCGCCCGCCGCCGTGAAGAGCTTGGCGACCGCGTGTTCAAATTTGCCCCCTATGACGACCATGGGCAAACGCACCGCTACAACCCTCTCATGTATGTGGTCAGCGCCCGCGAACGCCGCCGCTTCACCGAAGCGCGACGGCTGGCCGCCAGCCTCATCATCGCCAAGGGGAACGGTGAAGGGTTCTTGGAAGGCTCGCGCGACGTGTTCGCCGCAGGGGCCATCCTCGCCATTCAGCGCGGCACCCCCACCATCGCCGCTGTCTATGACGCCTTTTATGCTACGCCGGGGGAAGCCGCAGATGTGTTTCGCCGTCTGGCGGCCGAGGTGGATAGCACGGAGGCCAAAACGATCTTCAACCGCATGGCGGGCATGGAAAGCCGTATTTTGAGTTCCTACCTGTCCGTCTTGTCGGACGGCGGCCTTGGCCTCTGGGCCGATCCGGCCGTGCGGGACGCGACCGCCGTTTCCGACTTCGGCATCCACGACCTGCGCCGCGATCCGGCCTCGATCTTCATCATCGTCTCGCCCAACGACCTTGTGCCGTTGGCACCTCTGATCCGCCTGATGTTCCAGCAGACCATCGCCATGCTTCAAGCCTCGATGCCGCAGAAGGACGAGAAGTTTCCGGTTCTGTTGCTCCTGGACGAGTTTGTATCCTTGGGCCGCATGGACGTGCTGGCGACTGCCATCACGACACTGCGCGGCTTCGGGGGCCGCGTCATGCTGGTGGTGCAGAGCATCGCCAGCCTGCGCGACCTTTACGGTAAAGAAGGCGCATCGGGCTTCCTCGCCAACTGCCGTCTGCAACTGTTCATGGCTCCGGCTGACGAGGACACGCCCGAATATATCTCGCGAGCCATCGGGGATGAAACGCGCAAGAGCCGCAGCAAGTCTTGGCGCACGAACGAAATGGGGAGCAACTGGCAAGAGCGGGAAGAAGGCGCACGCCTTTTGCGTGCCGAACAGGTGCGGATGCTGCCCAAGAACAAGATCGTGGTTCTGGTGCAGGGGATGCCGCCCATCACGGCGGATCGCGTGGAATACTATCGCGACCGCTATCTGAAGAAGATCTACCAGAGCCAGACCGGCCCGCATCCGCAGCCGCCATCGCTTTACAACGATCCGCCGCCTGCACTGGACGCGGACCCCATTGCACCGGATGATCCGCCGCCAGCTCCGCCGACCTTGACCTCAATGCCACTCTATCCACTTGAGGATGCGACGCCCTCCGCCGCAGAAGCTGCGCCGGCACCAACGACCGTTTCTGAAACTTCCGTCGAAGAAAGTGAGCCGGCTGCGCCGGACGTTCGCGAACCCGAGCCTGTGCCTGTCGCGGACAACACCCCGTCCGAACCCACACCCGAGCAGACCTCCGAGGAACAGGCGGAGGAACCAACGGTGCAGTCTCTTAACGCGGTCACGGACAAGCAGCGTTTTGTTATGATGAGTCTGGATGAATTGGACAACGCCATGGGCCACGCGCAAAATGCCAACCTCCGGCGTGACGGAGGAACAGCCGAGGTCGCATCAAGCCCGACTGTAAAAGCAGATAAGGCAACGTCTGTTTCGGGTCCAAGCAACGTCGTTGACCTGAATGCCGCGCTGGATGCGGCTTCGCAGGAAAACGCCAAGCGATAAGATTAAAAGACAACGCCCTCTTTCGGGGGCGTTTTTTACTGTGCAAGGGCTGGCATGTAGACCTGAAGGACACCGCGCTTTCCGCCCCGCCTGCCGACCTGCACAATCAGATCGACCGTCTGGCGGGCGTAGTCCAGCACGTCTTGCCGTGTCTGGTTCAATCCCGCCCGCATGACCATCATCGCCAGCCGTTCCAGCGCGAGAACTGGACTGTCGGCATGGATCGTGCTGATCGACCCCGGATGCCCCGTGTTGATCGCTTCCAGAAAGTTTAGAGCTTCGACACCGCGGATTTCCCCGAGGATCAACCGATCCGGCCGCATCCGCAGCGCGGATTCAAGCAGAAGGGCGGGGGAGCGTTCCGATCCGGCCCGCCGTTCCGCTACCAGCGCCACCGCGTTCGGGTGCGGCAAGTGTAGTTCTGGCGCATCTTCGATTGTCACCATGCGTTCGCCGTGATCGCTGATCGCCAGAAGCGCCCGCGCCAGCGTCGTCTTGCCCGAGGACGTGCCACCCGATACCAGAATGTTCAGCTTGTCGCGGATCGCCATGCGGAACAGGTTTTCCAGATCGCCCGCCTGCGCCATGTCAGTCAGCATCTTGAGGCGGTCGCGCCGCAGCGCGTCCACATCGACCTGCCCGCCGTCAAGAAACCCGACTTCCTGCACATCGAGGACGCGACTCACATATTTGCGGATCGAGACGGAGACGCCCTTTTCGATGGCGGGCGGCACGATCACCTGAACCCGCATCGTCTGGCCGAACAGGACGACCCGCCCTGACACGACAGGATGCTTCGCGCCGAGCTGGTTGCCGGTTTCCCCTGCCAGATGGCCGCCGAGCGGCTTGATCCGCGTTTCCGGCAAAGAGCCTTCCCACCGGATCATATGAACGCTGCCCGAGCGTTCGATCCAGATCCCGCCGTCCGGATTGATCACCACTTCGTTCACATCGTCCGAGGTCAGAAGCTCGCGCAATGGCGCAAGCCCCTGTTCGGCATGGCTGGCCGGAACCATCACAGGGGACTGTGCCATCTGTCCCGTCATCAAAACACCAGATCGCGATTGACGAACACGGTCATCGTCGTGCCCTGGTCGATGTAGATGACGGGCGGCAAGGACAGGTAATCGTTCATCACGCTCTGCGTCGTATTTTCCAGATCCTCGCCCACGTCTTCGGCAAGCTCTTGCGTGTTTTCGCCCGCGCTGTCGTCCACGATGACGTGCGGCGTGATTGCCAGCATCGAGATCAGGAAGGCCGAGCCGAAGCGTTCGCCAAAGCGCGTATCCACAAAGCCGGTCTGCCCCGACATGCCCAATTGGTCCGCACCGTAGCCGCCGAGTTCCACGCTGCGTCCGTCCGGCGTGATCGCGCGGTTCCATGCAAGCTGTGCGCGGCTCATAGCAATAGACACGTCCGAATTGTAGCTGCCAATCAGGCGGGTGCCGCGCGGCAGAAGGACGGTTGATCCGTCATAGGAATACACATCATGGGTGATCGACGCGCGGATCACGCCCGGAAGCTCCGTGCTGATCGCCGTTTCCAGGACGGCTTCCAGCGTCGTGCCCTGCACGATGGTCCGATCCGGCGCGGCAATCCGGGTGGCCCGCACCGTGTCGTAGCTGGCGGTCGACGCCGAGGCCATGAATTGCTCGTGGGTGGACAGCTTGCGTTCACCGGCCCCGCTGGCCCCGCCGCCCGTCACCTGACCGGAACTGTCCAGCACCAGAAGATCCGATGACACCTGCGCCTCGTTGATCGCGTTGAGGCGGGCGCGCTCTTCTTCCAGACGCTGGCGGGCATCGGCTTCGCCGTCCATCCCCTGCGCGGCAATCGCGTCCTGAAGCTGACGCTGATAGGCTTCTTCTGCAAGTTGGCGTTCGCGCTCGAACTGTTCGCGAAGATCCGCCGCCTGTTGTTCCAGAAGATCGCGGGTGATTTCGCCACGTCCTTCTTCCATGGCCTTCAGCCGCGCTTCCAGCTCCGCCAGCCGCCGCCGTTCGGCGTCGGCCAACGCGCTGTTGCCAGTCGGCACGGCTGTTTCGCCCTCGGGCAGTGCCGTATCCGGCACGTCCGTATCAAGGTTTGTTTCCCGTTCGGTGATTTCCGTAGACAGGCCGGTATCGCCTGAACTGGTCGATTGCATGTCCTGCGCCTCGGAGGTGCGCCCACCGCCGAAGAGGCTTGCCATCTGCTGAGGCGCGATCAGCATCAGGGCCAGAATGAGGATAATAATGCCAACGAGACCACCGACGAGGATCTTGACCATGTTGCCGGGACCGCCCCCGTCGAACTCGGAGCTACGGGCCGAAATACGAGCTTCACGGTCATTTTCCGGATCGGGGCGCAGGCGCGGCCGATCCTCGTTTTCAGCATCATTGGGGATGTGGTTGTCTTGGTCGGTCATTGGATCACCACCTGATTGCTGTTGGCCGGTTGCGCCTGACGGCCGCCCCGAACGGTTTTGACCACTTCGCCACTGGCGATGCACAATTCCTCATCCCCGATCCGCAGCGTCCAGCGGTCGGACGTGCGGTTGACCACGAACCCTTCGCTGGTCTGCTGCACGTTCACGATGGCTTCCTGCCCGTCCGCGTTCGCCGCGAAGATGCCGGGGCGGGGCGCGTTCGGCGCGAACCGGAAGGTGGTTTTCACCCCATCATCGTAGACCTGAATGGGCCGGATGCTGGTCGATTTGCCCGCCACGAAGTAGTTGTAGTCCTTCGGACGTGCCGCCACCGCCGCCTGTTGCTGACGTGCGCGGGCCGCTTCGCCGGGATAGTTGAAGCTGATCCGGTAGCTCGGACTGTTCGATCCGGCCTGGGCGGTTTTCGCGTTCAATTCGAAGGTGTAGACGCGGCGATCCGTGTAGACGGTCATGTTGGTGTAAGCGCCCTGGACGAGCGGCTTCACCGACAACACGTCGCCCCGGTTCAGGCGCACGATCTGCCAGGAGGCGCTGTCGCCCACCTGCACGGACTCGATGTTCTCGCCGGAGGCAAACTGGATCGAGGTGATGAAGCGCATATAGACGTCGAGGCGGTACACGTCATGTTCGCTGTAGGTGTAGTAGCGGATGCGGGGATCGGCCGAATAGGCGCGCGGGGTGGTTTCCGCAAGGGCGGCCCCCATGCTGGCGATCAGCGCCGCAGCGGCAAGCGTGGCAAGCCGTTTCATGTCAGTTCCCCCTCGCGTTCAGGGTTTCCGCATCGACGCGGTAGTTGGTGACGGTGAAGCCGAGCGGGTTGGCCCAGACCTGTTGCAGCGACGTTTCCGTGCGCGGCCGGAATTGGAAGGTGATCGTCGCCACGAAATCCCGCGTCGTGGGCGTCTGGCCTACACGCTCGTAGGTGCGGGTGAACCGCACCTGTGCCGTGTCATCGTCCAGAAGCGAGATCGACCGGACGGCGACGGTGATCAGCATCGCCGTCCCGTAGAGGTTCGGCGGATACTGGTCGTTGCCCGAGTTCCACAGCGCCCGCAGCGAAGCGGCGGCCTGTCCGTCCGACGTGGCATTCACCTGCGGAATGCGTTCGCTGTTGTCGGACACGTCATAGGTTTCGCGGTCGGTGACGTAGCGCACCAGTTCCGCCTCCCGCACCGCTTCCTGATCCGACAGGCTGGTGGGACGTGTCGCCACGACCTGTTCGCTTTCCCCCGTGGTGCGGTCCACCATCACGACATAGGGGCGCATTTCCTTGAGCGGCATCACCATCGCCAGCGCGATCACCGCGACGAGGCCAATGCCCATGCCCGCCACGCCGAAGGCCGCCCCGATGTTGCGCTGACGGCGCAGGGTGAAGAACACTTCATCCTCGAACGCCGTGGCAACGGACGGGGTGACAGGCGCGGGAGAGGGCGCGGAGGCTGTCTTTCTCTTGAACATCGGGCAGAGTCCTCGTGCGGCGCGGAATCGGTCCGCGCAGGAATGTCATTCAGGTGGATAAGTCGGGCGGCTTAGGAGCCGGGCTTTTTGGTTTTACGGTTCAGCATTTGCGACGTGCGGTCCACATGCGCGGCGCTGTCCACGCCCCGCTGCTGCTGACGGAACCGCTTGTTCTCGCGATGCTGCTCCATGCGCGCGGCCCAATCGGCCTCGCGCCGTTCCCCAAAGCTGGATTTGTGGCCCCGTTCGGCATTGCGGATGCCGGTCAGCTCGACGTTGCGCTTGCCCGCATCCTTCATGCTTTGGCGTTCTTCCATGGCCGCCGCGATCCGGCTTTGGCCCGCAGCCGGAGCGGCGGCGGCTTGCGCCATCGCCATCGCGCCGGCCGCATAGGGGGCTGCGACGGAAGCTGCCATCTTGGCGGCACTTCCCGCCGTGTCCTGCATGGACTTCAGGCCGGTCGCCGTCGCGGTGATCGTGCCCGCAAGACTGTTCACCAGCGTCGGCACCTGCGCCATGAGCCATATGCCCGCCGCCGAGACAATCAGGAAGCCAGCGGCTTCGGATAGTTCCGTCGCGCCATCTGCCTCTCTAATAAGGTTCGTTCCGATGCCGACGATCGCCCCCATGACGCCCGCCGTCACCAGCGGGATCATGGCGAAGCCAAGCGTAAACTTGACCCAGGACTCGAAGAGATTGCTCGTGGCTTTGAACAAGAGGCAGGGCACAAAGATGGGGGCGAGTGCGATTGCCATGGCGAGCCCGACCTTCGCGAGAGACATGATGATGATCGCGACCACCGCCAAAAGTGCGCCCAGAACCCAGATCAGCACGGAGGTCAGCGAGATCGAGAACATGCCGCTTTCGTCCGCTGCACGATCCGAAAATTCGAAAAGGCTGGTGATCATCTCATCCAGCGCCTCGTTCATGTTGGTGGCGCTCGTCGCTTGCAGGAAGGATGCGCCGAGGTTTCCCGGCACGTCAGTGACGATGTTGTAGATAGGGTGAAATTGCTGCCACGAGGTTGCGATCATTGTGACGACGACGAAACGCACGCCCCATTTCAGGTAGTCGGAATATCTGACGGGCACCAACTGCATGACGGAGTTGGCAGCCATAAATGCCAGCGCAACAAGGCCCATGAGCTGACAGGTGGTTGCGATGGCTCCCCCAAAATCTGCAAACACGGACTCCGTGTATCCGAGGATCGCGTTGTCTATGCTATCCAATGTGGTTTGAATGTAGGTCGCCATCGGTTGCTCCTATCGGCTTACGCCGAGTTCGCGGCAGTGGTTCAGGGAGTCGCGGTAGCCTGTGCCTTCATCTTGGAGTTTCAGCAGATGCGGGCGGATGCCTTTGTTATCCAAACCCCAAAGTTCGCTGGGCACCATGGCGGCAATCGCATCCCAATCGCGATGTCCGATCATGCAACCGATGTAGGCGGGTTCACCGGCCGCAGCCGCGTCACACTGTGCCCGCGCGAAATCAGCATCCCATCGGTCGCGATAGTGGCTGAGGACGTTGACCATGCCATTGTTGTGAGCGAGTTCGCGGATTTTTTGAGGTTCACCGCTTCCACCGCCATCACAAACCCATTTGGGAAGATCCTTCGCCTGTGCGGTTCCGGTCACGTTCAGCGTCGTTAAGGCGACGATCAGGGCGGTTTTCATTAGATTCATGGTCATTCTCCTCCGTTCGTGCCTTGCAAGAAGTTGCGCTGCGAGGCGCGGTCTCGTGCAGCGGTCAGAGCATCGCTGCCCATCGCGTTCGCGATGCTGGCCTGAACGCGCAGGTTTTCATTCAGAAGCACGGCGACTTCGGCCAGCATCCGCGAGTTGAAGTCCACGCTGGCCTTCATGTCCGCGTTGCTATCGATCCGGTCGATCAGCGTGTTCACCCGCCCCATGGCCGCGTTCGACCGCGTGTAGGTGTCCTCGGCCGTCGCCATTGCGACCATGCCCGCACCGGCCTGCGTGGCGATGGCGCGGTCTTGCGGCAGGTCCGAGTTCAGGAATGTGTCGAGGTTCGGAAGGGCAAAAGTCTCTTTCAGATCAGCAATCCGGTCCGTCAGGACAGAGGAATTGCCGCCGATGTTCGAGCCGCCGATTGCACCATCCATGATCGAAGACAGGCTTTCCGCCGCTTCGCGCGTTTCTTGGTCGGTGACGCTGTTGAGAATGTCGCTGATCCCGCGCCCGCCCGTCATGGCGGCAAGCTGCTGAAGCTGGTTTTCATAATCCTGCTTCATCTGATCGAGTTGCTGGATCGCGTTGGCGATGGAGCGGAGATCTTCGGTCGGCACGCCTTGCGCTGTGGCGCTGGTGATGGTCGCCAGTGACAGAACACCCGCAAGGGCGGTGGAGCGAAGACCGCGGATCATACGATCACCTCCGTCTGAGCGTTGAGCGGTTGCCAGTCGCAGGCGCAGGGCGACGTGCGGCTGGTGTAGTTGGCGCAAGCGCCGAGGATCAGGGAAAGGCCGAGAAGGGCCACAAGGCGCAGGGGCCGTGTCATCGTCACATCTCCTTCCAGAAATCAGGATTGTCGCGCCAGTTCGCGGGCGACATGTCGTCGCCCTTGCCACCCGCAAGGACGCGCAAAAGTGGACCGAGGGCGGACAGGTCGAGGTCCACGACCGTGCTGGTGTCACCATTGCGGACCAGAGCCGCGCGACTGGCACCGCCCGTGTTCATTAGGAACGCCTCCTCGCTGTCCGAGAGGTTCAGCGGAGCCAGTTCCTCCGCCGTATTGCGGCGGTTCGGGAATACGATGGTGGTGTTGACGGATTCGAGGATCGAGTTACCCGCGCGGCTTTCCGCGATGTGCGACACGCGTTGCGTCAGCATGACCACGGCCACGTTTTTCTTCCGCATCGTCAGCATCCAGTCCTTCAACCGGGCCTCGAAATACGGATCATCCAGCAGCTTCCACGCTTCATCGAGGATCAGCAGCGTGGGGCGTCCGTCTTCCACCGTGCGCTCGATGCGGCGGAACACATAGGACAGCCACGCCGTCCGGACGGATGACACATCGAGGATTTCCGTCAGATCAAAGCCCGTTACCGCCTGGTCGAAGTGCACGGGGTCTGCCGCCATGCCGCCGAACACCCATCCATATTGCCCATCGGTGTCCCAGACCCCCATGCGGGTGTAGAGATCGCCGCCGTCATCGACGCTGAGAAGCTGCGACCGGAAGTGCATGACGTTCTGCAGGGCCGCATCGGACTCCGCGTTCGCAGTCACCGCACGGGACAGGGATTCACTTTGCTCCGCCGTCAGGGGCGGTCCGTTCTGTTCCAGCAGGGCCGACAGCCAGTCGGTCAGCCATGCGCGGCCCCGTTCGTCGGTTTCCGCGGCAAAGGGATTAAAATCTGTGACCTCGCCCATGCGGACGGGCGCATAGCTTCCGCCCAAGGCGCGGAGCGGCATTTCCAACCCGTTGTCCTTGTCGAATGCGATGATGCGCGGGTTCGCGCGCTGCACCTGTGCCGCAAGGAACGCGATGCCCACGGACTTGCCCGTGCCCGTGCGCCCGATGGTCAGGCTGTGCCCGACCGTGCGCTCCCCTTGCGCACCCGCCGCATGGAAGTTGAAGCGGTAGGGTTCGCCCGACACCGTGGGCAGGATCGTGAGCGGAACGCCCCACGGTTCGCGCCCTTCTTCCACGCCGATGCCCGCCGCATGCAGGGAGGCGAAGCTGGCGAAGTTGCGCGAGCTGGTCATGCTGGCGCGGGAGCGGTAGCCGTAATTGCCCGGATGCTGCGCGAAATAGGCCGTGCGGGCGTTTATGTCCTCGCGCACGATCACCGCCCCGGCCCGTTGTCCGGCCGAGCGGATCGAGGCCGCTATGTCGTCCAGTTCGGCGCGGCTTTCCGCGACGGCCATGATCGTCACCAGATGATGCCCGAACACGATCCGTCCCGACGCGAGCTGGTCGCTGGCCTCCACGAGCTGCGCTTGGAGGCTGAGTGCGGCATCGTCGGCGGCGCGCATCTGGCGGATGGTGCGCTGCAAGCGCCCTGTTGCCGTGACCAGATCCATCGGGGTGAAGCTGTGCGTGACGACCATATCCGCCGCCATGTCGAAGCGGTCGAAGATCCCCGCCATCGTCTCGGACGGATAGCCCTTCATGCCGAAGATCGCGCCATAACGGGTATCTTCGCTGTCAGTGCCGAACACCGTGAAGGTGTCGCCACGGAAATCGACCCGCGATCCGGCCATCAGGTTCGACAGCGGCTCGAAGCTCGATCCCGGCGTAAGAGGCGCATACTGGCCCGTGACACAGGTGCGAAGCAGGCCAAGCCACTGCCCACCACCAACCGTCAGACGGCGCGGGCCGACAGGCCGCAGAACCTGCATCATGAAGGCAATGATTTCGTTGAGCCGCGCGATACGGCGGTCCCGCAGTCCGCGCAGATCGGTCTTGCCGCCGCCGCTGATCTTGGACCAGAGCGAGGTCAGCTTGCGCGGGCGCAGGCAGACCGTGACCATGATCGTGCGCTCACGCAATCCGTCGCGGGCGATGTGGCGCTGCCACACGCGGTCCACTTCGACTGCAAAGCCGTCGCCCTGGACGGGCGGAAGTTGGGGCTGCGTTTCCATGGACACCCGATGGATGTAGAGCGCCACATCGGGGCCCATCTGCGCGACGGCGTTTTCCATGGCGGCTTTCACGTCGTCGATCAACGCGGCTTCGGCGGTGGCGGCCTCAAGGCCGCGCACGGTGAAGCTGCCCATCACGTCGCCGTCGCGCAGCATCACCACATCATCGCCCACGGGCGTGATGTAGGGAAGGTGTTGGGCCAGCATATGCTCGCGGGTGATGCCCTGCGGTTCCAGGGCTTTCCGGCCGAGGCCGCGTTGCAGATCAAGCACGGTAGATGATCCCTTTTCCTTTGAACCACGAGGGCGGCAGAGGTGTTCTGGCGAGGGATATGAAGACGATTTCAACAATCCGCGGATCGTAATTCGCCACCAGACGCAGAACTGCGTATCCCGCCACCGCGCTGCCCAGGAACCAGAGGAAGGACAGCGTGGCGATGAAGCCGCCCACCACCAGACCGAACAGCAGGGCGAGGTAGGTGATGGGGAGGCCCGCCATCGAGACGGGCCGGGTCAGGGCCTTGAAGCAAGGTTCCGACATGAGGGGTCAGGCGAAGCCGTCAAGCATGGTGCCGGCACCAAACAGGATGGCGAGGCCCAAGACGACGGAGATGGCCAGCATCCAGTTCATGCGCCCGATCAGAAAGGCGATGCCCACTCCGGCCAGAGCGACCAGGCCAAGGGCGCGGCCTGTGGCCCCCGTCAGGGCGTTGCCGATGTTGCCAAGCATGGTGTTCACCGGCGACAGATCCTGCGCCAGTGCAGGCAGGGATAGGGCGATGAGCGTGGCAAAGGCCAGAGCGATGAACCGCCCGTACCGGGTCAATACTGCCATACGGAGATACTCCTTTGTGTGTCTGGGGAGGGGGTCAAAACCTCCGCAACAGGAGTTACGGAAGCAGGGTCTGCGGCCGGAACGTGAAGCCCCGTCGCGGCAGTGATGGAGGCGACATAGTTCCGCGTTTCCGGGAACGGCGGAATGCCACCGTAGTGTTCGACGCGATGCGGACCGGCGTTGTAGGCCGCCAGTGCAAGGCGCACGTCCTTGAAGCGGGCCAGCTGCTGCGCGAAGTAGCGGGCCGCTCCGTTCAGGTTCTGATGGGGGTCGAAGGCATCCGTGACCCCGAGCTGGCGAGCGGTCGCGGGCATGAGCTGGCCCAGACCTTGCGCGCCCACGGGGCTGACGGCCCGAGGATTGAAGCCGCTTTCCTGACGGACCAATGCGACGAACACCCGCTGGAAGGTCAGCGCATCGAGGCCCGCCGCACGGGGGCCGGGGCCGCCTGCATGGGCCAGCGCGACGTCTTCGGCCAGCGCCCGATATTGAGCGCGGCTGGCAGGAACCGCCGTGGACCGGCGCGAGACAGCCGGACCCGGTGCGGCGCTCACTTCCGGAAGGCCACGCTGCACCATGGTCCCGTCGGGCAGGAACTCGAACACATCGGCCGAGGCAGCGCCAACGGTCAGGCACAGCGTAGCGAGGATGAGGATGGGGCGGCTCATAGGATGCGCCCAAGAATGGGGGACAGCATCAGCGAAACGACAGACATAGAGACAACGGTTCTGTCGCCTGGGCCCGTATCATCAGTCTTCAACGTCATCGCCGCGAAGCCCCTGCCCTTCTTCCAAAGGAAGAATGCCGACACAAAGCTCGGTCGCGAGGGGGAAGTAGTCCTGGTGGAAGTTGAGAACCGCGCCGATGGTTTTGAGGATGCGCGCCTCCCCGGTTCGGACCACACAGACCGGAAGTTCATGACCGTTCGGCGCGATGCCGAAAACCTGCCAATGGATGCGCCCGTCTTTTGCCACAAAGGGCTGGTAGCGCAGCGTCCCGCCTCTCCGGACGAAAGGTCGAATAGCATTGCCGAATAGCACCTTTCCCTCGTCGTACCTTAATCTCCACCCCGTTTTGGGGAAGGAATAACTGCCAATATAGTTATATATTTCCGTATCTTGCGGGTTTGGTACACGCCAAGGTTGCAGGGTGTCAAACCGGTTTGAATTTTAGAAATGGTGTTCGGGCACCAGACCAATAGGCAGGATTTTTTTTCCTTTATTGGGGCGATGGTTAGAATGATATTGTTGCAATTACGGAGGTATGCGTTCGACCCTGAGGGGATCTTTGGCTGTCGCCAACGATTTTTTGTCACGAAAGCTCAAGCCGTGGATTGGCAAGTGAGGCGCGGGATGATCGAGCGGGATCACCCTGCATTGTCGATCGGGGCGCAGTGCCGCCTGCTGTCGATTTCACGTTCGTCGTTCTACCACGAGCCGGCCGGTGAGATGGAACAGAACCTCGGCTGATGCAGCTGATCGACCGGCAGTTCCTGGATACCCCCTTCTATGGCGTCCGTCAGATGACGTGGCATCTGCAGAAGTCGCAGGGGCCGTGGCCCCAGTGGGGCCGCGTAAGCCCGAAGACGGACACGGCGTGAACCAGAAGCGCATCCAGCGGCTGAGGCGGCTCATGCGCGTTCGTCGGGAAAACAGTTCCCCGGAGTGTTTCCTGATCCTCCTCACTCCCGATCTACCAGAAGCCCAACACCAGCAAGCCGAGAAAGGGCCACAAGACCTATCCCTACCTGCTGGGCGGGCTGCGGGTGGATCGTCCGGGTCAGGTCTGGTGCGCCGACATCACCTATCTGCCGATGCGCCGGGCTTCCTCTATCTGGTGGCCATCATGGACTGGTTCACGCGCAAGGTTCTGGCCTGGCGGATATCGAACACGCTGGAGGCCGACTTCTGCGTCGAGGCGCTGAACGAGGCCATCCACCGCTTCGGCGTGCCCGAGATCATGAACACGGATCAGGGTTCGCAGTTCACATCCTTCGCTTGGACCGACAGGCTGAAGCGCGTCGGCACCCGGATCTCCATGGACGGAAAAGGGCGCTGCATCGACAACGTCTTCATCGAGCGTCTGTGGAGATCGCTGAAGTATGAATGCGTCTACCTGCACGCTTGGGAAACAGGATCGCAGGCCAAGGCTGCCATCGGCCACTGGATCACCTTCTACAATCACAAGCGGCCCCACGCCGCCCATGGGGGGCAGCCGCCCGCCGTGGTCTATTTCATCAGCATCGAAACCGATCAGCAGGCACAGGCAGTAGTTTAAATCAGCCGGAAAGCTGTCCAATGATCGGGGAGTAGCTCATTTTGGCGAATCTTGTACGATAATGTAACGTCAACGGTAAGCCATGGTCGGCAACCAGAGCGTGATTGCGGGAACGAGGATCAGCAGCAAAAGCGTCACGAAGTCCATCACCACGAACCATCCCACCCCCCGGAAGACTTCCTTCAACGTGACCTCGTTCCCGAGCGCGCTTTTGATCATGTAGACGTTCAGCCCGACGGGCGGCGTCACAAGACCGATCTCCAGCAGTTTGATGACGATGATGCCGAACCAGACGGGGTCCATCCCCGCCTCGTTCACCAAGGGCAGGATCAGCGGGATCGTCAGCAGCAACAATCCGATGCTGTCGATCAGCATCCCGAGGATGAGGTAGATGACGGTCACCGCCAGAAGGATCCACCACGGCTCACTGCTGACGGAAAGGATAAGGTCGGCAAAGGCGGCAGGTAGCCCCGACAGCGCCAGAAACCGGGTGAAGAACAGTGACCCGATCAGGATGATGAAGATGGATCCCGTGGCGATGATGGCCTGCACGATTGCATCCAGCAGCCGCGCCATCGTCATGCGGCGCTGCACGGTCGCGATCAAGATGGCCACGAAGGCCCCGATCGCCCCCGCTTCGGTGGGGGAGAAAATGCCACCGAAGATGCCGCCCAGAACGGACAGGATCAGCACCGGCAGCGGCCAGATCTCGCGATAGGCCTGCCGACGCTCCTCCGCGCTGACCTCCACCACCGCGCCGCCGCCAAGGCTGGGGTTGATCTTCACCCTCACGACGATCATCGCCATGTAGATCAGCGCGGACAGGATGCCCGGCAGGAAACCCGCCATGAACAGCTGGCCCACCGACACCTCGGCATACACGCCGTACAGGATCAGCAGCACCGAAGGCGGAATCAGGGAACCGAGCGTGCCGGACGCCGCGATGGTGCCGGTGGCAAGGCCGCGATTATAGCCGTTTTTCAGCATTTCCGGAACCGCGATGCGCGACATGGCCGACGCCGTTGCGGTGGACGATCCCGCCGCCGCCGCGAAAAAGGCGCAGGCGGCGACCGATGCCACGGCCAGACCACCCGGCAGACGGGCGAGCCAGACCCGCAGGGCGATGAACAGCCCTCGCGTCATTTCCGTTTTGGAACAGATAAAGCCCATCAGCAGGAACATCGGTGCGGCGGACAGTTCCCATTGCCCGACATAGTCGAACGGCGTGGCCGAGATCATCCCCCATGCCACATCGAGGTTGAACATATGCGCCAGGCCCGCCACCGCCACGCAACCGAGCGACAGCCCGATGGGCATCCGCAGTCCGATAAGCACGAGGGCCAGGACCGTGTAGAGAACACCGATTTCAAGTTGGCTCACGTCAGACCCTCAAAACGCGCGGCGTGCGGCGACGGCACGGGTGAAATTGCAAAGCAGCGCCACAAGCAGACCAAGAAAGCCGAGCGGCAAGGCCCATCTGGCAGGCCAGATGTGAAAGACGAAATTGGCCATGGCCGTTTCGCGACGCGCCGCGGCACCGATCGCATCTTCCAGCGTTTGCCAGCCCAGCATGCCGAAGAAGACGATCCCCAGAATGCAGGACAGAAGATACAGGGCAAGCTGCACGGGTTGCGGCATCATCTGCGCGAACAGGTCCACGCGGATGTTTTCATGCCGCAATTCCACATAGCCGAGGGACAGGAACACCAGCCCCACCATGTCGTAATAGGACACGAATTCCAGCGTTCCGACGAGTGTTGTGTTCCACATTGCCCGCATCACGACGTCTAGCGTGATCTGCAGCATCATCAGCACCATGAACACGGCAGCAATCACGAGGAATGCGCGGTTCAGCCCATTGGCCACACGCTCGATCATATGCGATATCCCACCTTTCGAAGATCAGCACGCCCGTGGGGGCGTGCCCCGTTCCTCAGTTCACGCCATAGCTCGACGGGTCGAGGTCGGCATAGATTTCCTGCATCGCAAGGGCGGTCAGCGCATCCTCGTCCTGACGGTCGACGGTTGCGAGAAGCGTCTGCCATTTGTCCATGGCGGCGCGGAAATCGTCGATCAGCGTCTTGGAGTCCACAATTCCGTATTTGCTGGTGGCCAGGTCATACACGTTGACCAGCGCCTGTTCGCGGAAGGCCGCGACCGAATCCGACAGGTCCTGTTCCGGCTCGTAGATGGTGTTGCCCTTTTCCTTTGCGCTGACCAACGCCGCCTCGGCCGAGGCGTTGTAGCCGATGGCCAGGCGCACCATCGAACGGGCGCTGGCCTCCATCAGGGTGCCACGATCCTTCACGGATAGATCGGCCCAGAAATCGGCGTTGTATCCCCACATCGGACCGGCCCAATACATTCCGGTCGGCACCAGCGTCGTGTGCTTGGCCACTTCCCAAAGGGAACGGTCGATTAGATCGTTGGGGGCATTCGACGCGCAGTCGAGGGTTCCACGCTCCAGCCCCGTATACATCTCGCTGGACGGGACGTTGACGGGAACGCCGCCGGCCTGTTCCACCCATGCGGATACGGTGGAGCCGGCGGTGCGGATACGCTTGCCCTGCAGTTCGGCAAGGTTGCGCACGGGTTCGCGGCAGAACAGGACATAGGGCGGCGTGGCATAGGCCCCAAGATAGACGAGACCCAAATCCGACCATTCCTTCAGTTGCACGGGGTTGTGCATGGAAAAGTCGGCAGCTGCCAGAAGGGCGACCACCTGATCGGAATAGTTGAAGCCCAGTTCCTGCACGGCATTCGCGACAGGCATTTCCGACGGGGTATACACCGCCGTCTGGTGCGCGACCTGAACGACGTTGTCCTGTGTCGCCTGCAGGTTCGCGCGCGGCGCCAGCAGAACGGTGCCGGTATAGACCTGCGGGTTCAGATCGCCCTCCGACAGCTCCTTCACCAGATCGGCCCACTCGACATAGGTGTATTCAGCCAGCGGGCTGCTGGCGTCATAGAACACGTTGGCGATGAAATCGGTCTGGGCCGACGCTGACGCGGCCCCAAGGCCAAGCAGCACGGAGGCGGTGGTGAGTAGGCGGATCATCAAGTCTCTCCCATCGGGTCGCGTTTATGTGACATCTTATTTAGAAACATTCCTGCCCGTTTGTTCATGTCTGTCAAGCGTCGTGATGGATGCGACAAATAAAACAGGTCGGTTTGTTCGCTTGTTAGGCGTTCGGTGACAATCTATCTGGGAAGCGGACAAGAAGGAGCATGTGGTGGACATTCAGCCCCCCCCAAAGCGACGCACGCAGGCCGAGCGGTCGGAAGAAACGCGGATGCGGCTGTGCGAAGCCACGCTGGATGCGCTGAACGAGCTTGGATACGAAAAGATGTCCACGCAGGATGTCGCGCGGCGTGCGAACGTGTCCCGCGGGGCGCTGACCCACCAGTTTCCGTCGCGCAACGACCTGATCATCGCGGCTTTCCGCTACCTGATTGATACATGGGAACAGGGCTGGCCCTTCACACCCGCCGGCGATCTTCCGCGGTTGGAGATCGAGGACCTCGTCGATGTTCTGTGGGCAAAGCTGTTCCATACCGGCCGCTACATCGCCTCGCTGGAGATGATGCTGGCTGCACGGATGGATGACGATCTGGGCATCGGACTGCGGCAGGAGATGTCGCGCTGGACGACGTTGCGCGACCGCTTGCTGGCCGAAATGCTGGGCCTGCCCGCCGACGATGACCACACGAAAGACTTCATCCAGATCAACCTGTGCCTGATGCGGGGCATCGCGGTGCATCGCAGCTTCGACACCGAACCCGGGCAGGACCAGCGCCTTCTGGCAGAATGGAAACGCATTCTGGCGGCGGCACGGGCGGCAGGGCTCCTGCCCCGCTCGCCCTGAGCGCCGGATCAGATGTGGGCGTCGCGTTTCACGACCGTGCCGCCCTTCAGGATTAGCGGGATATGCGCCCCCTGATCGCCCAGAAGCGTCAGATCCTGCAAGGGATCGCCCTTTACGAAGATCAGGTCGGCATGAGCGCCCGCCACCAGCTGACCGACCTGCCCTTCCATCCGCAGCACCTTTGCCGCATCCAGCGTGGCCGAACGGATCACGTCCTGCGCGGGAAGGTAACGGCCCCGCAGCTCGAATTCCCGCGATTGGTGGGGCATCATGCCCCCCAGAAGATCGGTGCCGAACCCTGTGGTGACGCCTGCCGCATGGAGATGCGACAAAGCCTCTAATCCGGCGCTACGGACATCCTCCACCTTGGCCACGGATTCGGGGGGCAGGCCGTACGCCGGGCCCTCGCTGCCCAGAACGTCATAGGTCACGGTCGTTGGCACCACGACCGCGCCCATCTTCGCGATCCGCCGTGCAGTCGATGCCGACACGAGGTTGCCGTGCTCCACACATTCGACCCCACAATCCAGCGCACGGTTGATCGCCGCATCGTCATAAAGATGCGCCGAGACATAGGTTCCGGCCCCCTTGGCCACCTCCACGATGGCGGTGATCTCCTCTCGTGAAAAGGCCTGGTATCCGATCGGATCACTGGGGGAGGAGACGCCGCCATCGGCCATGATCTTGATGAACTGGGCGCCGGATTTCAGCTCCTCTCGGGCGGCGCGGCGGCAGGCATCGACCCCGTCCACGATCCGGCCCAACGATCCCAGCCGATCTGCATACCAGCCGACATCGCGGTTGGAATACGGCCCCCGATAATCCGTGTGCCCGCCCGTCTGGCTAAGCGCCTTGCCGCAGATCACGAGGCGCGGCCCTGTGAACAAACCCCGCTCCACCGCCTGCACGAGGCCGATATCCGCGCCGCCCAGATCCCGGACCGTGGTGAAGCCGCGCATCAGCATCGCCCGCATGATCGCGCCCGATTCCGCCGCGACCAGCGAATTGGGCAGGTGGGCATTGCGCCCCAGATCCGCCGTGGAGGCGATGACGTGGACATGGCAGTCGATCAGTCCGGGCATCACCACATGGCCCGCCGCGTCGATGCTGTCGCCGGTGGTGGCGGAGCCTGCGGCCGCAATCTCGCGGATGCGGCCGTTCTCGATGATGATATCGCAGGGATCGGACGGACGGTCTGCCGTGCCGTCGACGATGCGGGCGTTGCGGATGGTCAAGGTCATGAAGGCTCCTATCAGGTCGGGGGGGCAGGTCGGATCAGTCGGCAAGTCGGTTCTTGTGGAAAACGCCATCCTTCAGGATTACGTCCAGCGGGGCGCCGTGGTGGGTGAACAGGTCGGGATCGGTCGTGGGATCGCCATCGACGACCAGCAGGTCTGCCAGCGCACCGGCGGTCACGGTTCCCACCTGCCCGTCCATCATCATCATGCGGGCATTCAAGCCCGTGGCGGACAGCAGCGTGTCGACCGGATCTTCGGCCCGCGCGCGCAGGGTGAACTCGCGACCTTGGTAATGATGCAGCTCGATCCCCAGAAGGTCGGTGCCAAAGCCCATCGGAACACCCGCCGCCCGCGCGATACGGATGCTTTCCAACCCGCGTTCGCAGACATGCGCGATCTTGCGCATCGACACGTCCGAAAACCCGTAACGGTCTGCGAATTGCGTCAGGATGTCGGAGGCGACAAGCGTCGGACACAGCCATGTGCCGGTATCCGCCATCAGGGTCGCGGTATCCGCGTCGATCAGGTTACCATGCTCGATCGTGCGCACGCCTGCCGCCATCACGGCGCGGATGGCCCGCGGGGTATAGGCATGGGCACAGACATAAGTGTTCCACGCCACCGCCTCCTCGACGACGGCCCGCAGCTCCTCGGCGGAAAACTGGGTGTTGTCGATCGGGTCCGTGACCGACGCCGCCCCGCCCGAGGCCATGATCTTCACGAAATCCGCACCTTTACGAAGCTCGTCACGGGCCGCCTCGCGGATCTCGGCCACGCCATTGCAGACGCGTCCGATCATCGACCCCACGCGGTGCGGCCCCGCCTGCCCCGGCGGCGTGAAGACGGACCGCATGTCCCCATGCCCCCCAGTCTGGCTGAGGGCGAGGCCCGAGATGTTCAGCCGCGGCCCCTTGATCCATCCTTCCGCCACCGCCCGCACAAGGCCCGCATCCGCGCCCCCGCAATCGCGCACTGTGGTGAAGCCGCGATCCAGCATTCCCTCCATGATGTGGCGGGCCTGCGTATGCACGAACGAGGGCCATTGCCGGTCGGCGGACAGATCGACGCTGTTGGCCACGACATGCACATGCGCGTCGATCAGGCCGGGCATCAGCACCTTTCCGGCGCAGTCGATGCGGGTGGCATCGTCGGGCACCACGACGTCGGGGCCGGCGGCGGCGATGCGGTCCCCTTCGACCCGCACCACCCAGCCGTCCTGCAGGTCGCGCGAGATTCCGTCGAAGATGCGGGCGTTCAGAAAAACGAGTGTCATGTGCGGTCACGTCCGTGGGTATAGGTAAGGGCCGCCCCCGCCAGATCTTCCAGCGCGGAGCCTACGGCCTTGAAAAGCGTAATGGCGTCGGGGCCGCTTCGACCGGAATGGTCGCCGCGCACCAGCGGGGTCAGCGTCGCGCGGATGCCGTCCGGGGCCAGCGCCCCTTCTGCGCGGGCAGCCAGAATGTCGCCGGATTTCGTCGCAGCCTCGTCCGTGTCGGCAAAGACTTCGGCGCGGGCGAAGCATCGGGCGTTCGTTTCGCGCATATGGGGGGCGAAGCTGCCGATCAGGTCCAGATGAGTGCCAGGCCGCAGCCAGTCGCCCATTATCAACGCTTCCTCGGACAAGGTGGCGCAACTGATGAGGGTAGAGGTGCGGACTGCCCCTTCCAGATCGGTGGCGACCTCAGCAGCGTGGCCGTCTTGCACCAGCGTGGCGGCAAGCTGCTGCGCCTTTACCGGATCACGCGCCCAGATGCGGATGCGCGACAGGGGCCGCACCGCTGCGAACGCATCGGCCAAAAGACGCGCGACACGCCCCGCCCCCACGATCAGCAGATCCTGCCCGCCCGGGGAGGCCAGCAGATCGGCCCCGAGCGCGCTGGCCGCCGCGGTGCGTCGCGCCGTCAGCTCGTCCGCGTCCACAAACGCCAGCGGAACGCCGGTCGCCGCATCGAACAGGGTATAAACGGCGTGAAGTCCGGGCAGACCCTTTGCGGAATTCGCAGGCTGGATGTTGATGATCTTTACGCCATAGAAACGATCCGTCCATGCGGGCATGACAAGACTTTGCATCCCCCCCTCCATCCGGTGGACATGGCGGGACGGAACATGGGCCGGATCGCGGAACGCGTCACGCAACGCAGATACCAGCACATCGAAGGGCAAGGCCTGCGCGACGGCCTCGGCATCAAACGCAAGGGGCGGTTCAGCGGACAAGGAAGCCCCCCGCCAGTTCGTCCGCCGGATCGAACATCCAGTTTGCCGTTCCCAGAAAACCGGCCCCACCCGAGACTTCGGGGATAACCGCGTCGCGACCGTGAAAGGTGACGCGTTCCAGCACGCGAGCGTGCATGCGCGTGCCGATCAGGGATTCGTTGGTCCAGCGCTCACCAACGTCGATCACGCCGC
The DNA here is from genome assembly GCF_051195255.1 of Falsirhodobacter sp. 1013. NCBI lineage: Bacteria > Pseudomonadati > Pseudomonadota > Alphaproteobacteria > Rhodobacterales > Paracoccaceae > Falsirhodobacter > Falsirhodobacter sp. 1013. The sequence continues at coordinate 28,481 of NZ_JBNJLK010000020.1, forward strand.
GCGCCGCTAGAATCGCCGTGCGTCCTGCCGTGCCCGATCCGGTGGGGGATCTGTCCACCTGCCGGTCTGCGAAGATGCAGCAATTGGCCTGCAACGATCCTTCATGCGCGGGCGGGCCTGCGATGATGGTGCCGTAGATGTGGTTCAGCTCCGGAATCTCGTCATGCACGACCGGATGGGCGAGGTTGGCCGCCGCCTTCACCTCGGCCCCGAAGCGGATCAGGGCATCGACGTTCGAAGCGGTGATGGACAAGCCGTGCGGCGCACCGTCGGCATAGAAATAGAACGCCCCGCCAAAGGCGATGTCGCCCGTCACGCGGCCGAAACTGGGCGTGTCCACATGTACGTCCCTGGCCCAGACGAAGGACGGCACGTTGACGAACCGCACATCGCCGACGCGGTCGCCGTCCCATTCCGCGAAGGCCTCGATCCGGCCGCAGGGCGCGTCGATCACGACACGGGTTTCGGGTAGTTGTCGTTCCACCCAGCCCAGCAGGACCGCCGCCGTGGTCAGTGCGATCACGCCGTGCCCGCAATGGTCGCTGTAGCCTTCGTTGTGCGCGAAGATCACCCCGAAATCCCCGTCGGGAGAGACTGGAGGCGTCAAGATGCCCAGATACATGTCGGCGTGGCCACGCGGTTCCAGCGTCAGGGCGCGGCGGATATGGTCGGCGTGTTCCAATAACCACGCGCGACGGGCAACGATAGTGTCGCCCGCCAGCTTCGGTATACCACCCGTGACGATGCGGAACGGCTCCCCCCCGGTATGCATCTCTATGGTGGTCAGCAGTTGATCGACGCGCATGTTCGGCCCTGTCCCCTGATATTCTCAAGCGTTTTGCAGATCCGCGAAAGAAAAATGACACGATTGCAAAATACCGCTTCATTTAAAGACAAACATGCCGGTATGTTTTGTCAAGAGAAATGGAGAGCCCGGATCGAACCGTGCCCCATCCCCCCGATCAGGAGAGTTGACATGACCCCGTTCATCCCCGCCCTTGCCGCCGCCTGCCTTTTGGCGACAGGTGCTGCCGCGCAGGCCAACCTCGATCTTGCGAACGAATATCCGGCCAGTTCCATCCACGGGATGACGGCGGACCGCTTCGCGGCGCTCGTCTCCGAAAAAAGCGGGGGCACGGTGGCCATCACCACCCATCACGGAAGCGCACTGGGTTACAAATCCCTCGACCAGTTCGATGCCGTGGGCGACGGGGCGATCGATCTCGCCTCCTCCGCATTCGTATTCTGGACAGGGATCGACCCGATGTTCCAGCTCCCCTCCCTGCCGTTCATCGCGCCCACGATCGACGACACCCGCGCATTGAGCGAGGCCGCGACGCCGACATACGAACGAATTCTTGAAGACAGCAACCAGATCCTGCTGGTTCTGACGCCGTGGCCTGCAAGCGGATTGTGGGGCAACGAACCGCTGGACACGGTGGAGGCATTGGCGAACAAGAAGGTGCGCACCTATGACGTGTCCTCCACCGAAACGATGCGCAATGCGGGTGCGTTTCCGGTGCAGACGACATGGGCCGACGTGCCCGCGCAATTGTCGACGGGGGCGATCGATTCGGTCCTGACTTCTGCCGACGGGGGCGTGGGCGTGCAGATGTGGGAACAGCAAAAGGCGTTCACGGTCGTGAATTATGCCATGCCACTGCAGGCCATCCACATGAACCGCGACGTGTTCGACGGCCTGACCGAGGACGAACAGCAAAACATCCGCGACGCCGCCGCCGAGGCGCAGGCCTATGGCTGGTCGCTTCTGCAGGACCGCACGGCGGAGAATTTCGCCGCAATGCGCGAACATGGCATGACCATCGTGGAAGACGTCTCGACCGAATATCTTGCGGCCCTGCGCGCGGCGGCCCAACCCTTCGTCGACCGCTGGACAGCAGATGCAGGCGACGAGGGCGCGGCGATCCTCGCGCGCTATGCCGAACTGCGCGGGCAGTGATCCGCCGATGGCACGTTTGTACCGCGCGATCTATGCCCTGTCGCAGGCCGGGGCCGTTCTTGCCGCGCTGATGCTGGTCGGAATGGTCGGCCACATCATGCTGGAGATCATCCTGCGCGGCCTGTTCGACACGTCCACCTTCGTGGTGGACGAGTTCGTGGGCTATGCCATGATCGGCGCGATCTTCTGGTCGCTGGGCTATACGGTGGAACATGGGGCGCTGATCCGCGTCACGGTCCTGACGCAGCGCCTTCCGGCATGGGTCGAACGTGCCTCGCTGGTTCTGGCCGCCGCCAGCACGCTGGTGGTGACGCTTTGGCTGATGCAGTTTTTCTGGACGCGTCTTGCTCGCAATTATGCCCGCGGCACCGTGTCCAGCAGCATCGCCGCCGTGCCAAGCTGGATCCCCGAGGCGATCCTGTTTTCCGGCCTCGTGATCCTTGCGCTGCAACTGGCGGCGTTCGGCCTGCGTCAGATCACCGGACATCCGTCGCCCGCCACCCCCACCGACGACGCATTCGTCGAATAACCCCGCAACAGGAGTCTGTCGATGGACGCCCTTATCGCTGCCTTCACGGTGCTGGGCCTGCTGGCCCTGACGCTGGGTGCGGGTCTTTGGATCTTCACAAGCCTGCTGATCGTGGGGGGAGTGTCGCTTTGGCTGGTCATGGGCCAGTCGCCGGACCGGATCGGGACCATCGCCTCCGGCATCCTGTTCCGCTACGCCTCCAGCTGGGAATTGGCTTCCATCCCGATGTTCGTCTGGATGGGAGAGATCATCTTCCGCACTGACATCTCCGCACGCCTGTTCCGGGGCCTGGCCCCCTTTGTGGAGCGGATTCCGGGGGGCCTCCTGCACACGAACGTTCTGGGATGCACGCTGTTCGCCGCCGTCAGCGGATCGTCCCCCGCAACGACGGCCACGGTCGGACGCATCACCACGGCAGAGCTGTTCAGGCGCGGCTATGACCGCAACCTTGCCGTCGGATCCATCGCAGGGGCAGGCAGCCTCGGTTTGCTGATCCCGCCCTCCATCGTGCTGATCGTCTACGGCATCCTTGCCGAGCAGTCGATCACGCGACTGTTCGCCTCCGGCATCCTGCCGGGGCTGATGATTGCCTCGCTCTATGCCGGATACGTCATGCTGCGCGCATGGCGGGACCCTTCCGTCGCGCCGGGCGCACCCCCGCAGCGCAGCCTGCGCGATTTCGGCGTGGCGCTGCTGGATCTATTGCCCCTGTTCGTGCTGATGCTGACGGTCCTCGGCTCCATCTATTCTGGTATCGCCACCCCGTCCGAGGCGGCGGCCATGGGCGTTGCGGCCTCGCTCGTGGTGGCGGCGTGCTTGCGTCAGCTGACGCTGCGGCTGCTGCGGGTCACGATCCTCGGGGCGCTGCGGACCAGCACGATGATCTGCACGATCCTGATCTGCGCGGCCTTTCTGTCCACGGCGATGGGATACATGCACATCCCCGCAGACGTGGCGGCGGCCATCGGCGGGCTGAACCTTTCGCCCTATATGCTGCTGCTGCTTCTGACGGTGTTCTACCTTGGCCTCGGCGTCATTCTGGACGGCAGTTCCATGGTGGTGATGAGCTTGCCGATCGCCCTGCCCCTGGTGCTTCAGGCCGGATTCGATCCCATCTGGTTCGGCATCTATTTGGTCCTGATGGTGGAAATGGCGCAGATCACGCCCCCCGTCGGCTTCAACCTGTTCGTGCTGCAAGGCGTCACCGGCTGGTCCATCTGGCAGGTTGCCCGCGCGGCGTTCCCGTTCTTCTGCCTGATGGTGCTGGGCCTGCTGCTGATCACCATCTTCCCCGACATCGTCCTGTTCCTGCCGAGGTATCTTTATGGCTGACATCACCCCCCGCCCCGGACTGTCGATCGCACTGCCCGACATGCCCCCCACCCCGCTGCATGCCCGTCTGGATGCCTGCGGGTCCGACGCGCAGGCCTTGCTGACCACATTCGAGGATATCTGCGCCGAGCGTTTCGGGGTCATGCTATTCACGGTTCTCCAGTGGGATCCGTCCCGCGATGAAATCCAACGCGTTCACAGCAACGACCCCGATCATTATCCCATGGGCGTGTGGAAACCGATGGGACCGACCCCGTGGGGGGCCGAGTTGCTGAAAGCCGGTCGCGCCGTGCTGTGCCATGACGAGGCGGAACTTCGCTGGGCGTTCCCCGATGCGGACCTTCTGGTCCGTCTGGATTGCGTGGCCAATCTTTCCGCGCCCGTATGTCAGAACGGGCGCGTTTTGGGGGTCGCATCGATCTCGAACGTATCGGGGCATTATATGTCAAACGACTTGGCGCTTTACGCCACTCTCGTGCAGTACTTGGTGCCAGTGTTTTCAAAAACCTCGCTATAAAATAGGATTGCAGGTCCACTCAAATCTATTTGGTCAGTGGACGCCCAAACAAAGTCAATCCGAAAGGCCCCGCATCATGATACCCGAGTTCAAGATCATCTCCTTCTCCGAAACGGCCCTTGTTCACTTCGCCGCCGTGCAGATGGTTGCCGAAGAGCGCCGGGAGCTCGCGATCCACGAGGAGGACGGGCAGGTCGTGTTCACGCTCGCCAACATGGGCCATGACGACCGGCCCGAGCAGGCGAGCTTCACGGACCAGGAGTTCGACACGCTCCTCGAGGCCTACGAGCATCTGGCGCTTCTCTTGGGAAAGGACACCTGATCCGCAGGAGGCGTTGCCCATGCACGCATGATCTCGTCATCTCGGCATGACGATCGATCGGAGCCTTGCCTGGATTGCAGACGTTCTGCCATCAGACCGTGGCCCTCCACAATCTGAACCGCCCCCGCCCTGTGATTTCATGCACGAGGCCGCGCTGTTCGAACGTCCGCAAAATCCGCTCGGCGGTATCGCGGCTGACGGTGGCGGTCTCTGCCACATCGGCGGCGGAGACATAGGGCCGGGCAGCCAGCACTGCGAGCACCTTCGCTGGATTGCGACCCCCCAGATCCGCGACCCGGGCCGTCGCCTGCTCCCGCCAGTCCGCGGCGCGGTCGAGGTCGGCAAGGGCGGACAGCGCACCGCTGCGCACCTCGGCCATCCAGAGGCGCAGCACATCCAGCACTGCACCCCCGCGTCGCCAGGACTGGCCCGCCGGAGCCAGGGGGACAAAGCCAAGGGCCCGGTGTTCCCGTGCCGCGATGCGGGAGGCCATCACGGCCCCGTCCAGACCCTCGCCCTCGCCCGACACGTCAAGAAGCCGCCACGCCCGAAGCGCCGCGCAGCCCTGCGTGATCGGGTGCAGGTGCGCGGAGCGGTCAAGGACCTCCTGCCAGGCGTGCTGCACGTCGTCGACGGCGGCGTCCAGGGTCACGCGTTCCGCAAGCAGCGGATCCCCCTGCCACGCCGGCCGATGTCGTCCCAGAAACCGCCGCAGGTCCGAAGGAACCCCCGGTGACGCGGTCAGACGACGCAGCGCCCACCGTGCCCGCTCCAGATCCCGGACGCGATCCGGATCGCCGCCGGCGTCCAGCTGCGCGCGGCCGATGCGGTCGCGGTCGAGCCAGCGTCCGTCGGCGCGGAGCATGGCCTCGACCTCGCGATAGGCCAGACGCTCCGCCGCCCCCTGCCCCACGCGGCGCACCGCTTCGTCCAATCGACCGAGAGCCTGCGCGGCCCGTGCGAGATCGGCGGCCAGCGCCGCTTCCGCCCGCCGCCAGGGATCGACATCGAGAAGATCGCGCCGGTCGGCGCGGGGCAGCGGTAGGTCCCAGGCGGCGACACCTTCAGGCGCATCCGGATCCTCTTCCACTTCGCCCGGCGGGTCATACGGGGACGGTAACGACCACCGCGGGTCATCGTCGAACCATTCACTATCATTGAGATGAGGTTTCATGACCGCATTATACGATAGCTATGCGGTTTACCGAAGCATTTGTCTTCTTGATCCATCAGTCATGATAAGTAACTCTTATCACGAGTCTTGCTTTACGGCGAATGACACGGCAAGATCGTGGTTCAAGATCGCGATCGGACCACCTCCATGCCCTCCCTGCCCTCCTCGTCCTGCCTCGTCTCGGTGCTGCCGGAGATGTCCGAGGAGCTGACCGAACTCTACCGCCGGGGCACGCCAGCGAACACGCTGCGGGCCTGGGAACGCGACCTGGTCTACATCCGGGCCTGGAAGCAGCTGACCTTCGGCACCGACATGACCTGGCCGGAAGAGGAGCGCGTCGCTTTGCGCTTTCTTCTCGATCATTCGACAGCCCTCCACGATCCGGCGCATCCGGCGCAGGGAGTGGCGCTGGCCCTGATCGGTCTGGGCCTGCGGCGGTCCCTTGCCTGCCCCGCCCCGGCAACCCTTGACCGGCGGATCGCATCCTGGCGCAGCTTCCACCGCATGCGCAATCTGGCCTCCCCGTTCGACGCGCCTGCGGTCTCGGCCGCCCGAAGCAAGGCCCGACGCGCCGCAGACCGGCCGCGAAAGCCCAAGTCCGCCAAGCCCGTCACCCGGGAGGTTCTGGAGACACTTCTGGCGACCTGTGATTACACCGCCCGCGGGATCCGCGATCGGGCCATGCTGATGCTGGCCTTTGCGTCAGGTGGCCGCCGGCGCAGCGAGGTCACAGCGTTGGATATCGAGGATGTTGGAGCGGATGATTATAAGACTAAAGGTGTGATCTGGCTGCGCCTGCTCGAGACGAAGACGACAACGCGCGCCCTCGCGCCCAGGCTGCCGCTCAAGGGTCGCGCCGCGAACGCCCTGCTGGACTGGCTGAAGGTGCGGCCGGCAGGACCGGGTCCGCTGTTCCGGCCCGTCTCGACAGCGGACCGCGTGCTGGCGCGCCGGCTCGCTCCGGACGCTCTGCGGGTCATTCTGCGGCACCGTCTGACACAGGCGGGGTTGCCCGTCGACTACGCCTCTCCGCACGGGCTGCGCGCCGGGTTCCTGACCCAGGCCGCCCTAGACGGTGTACCCCTGGCCGCCGCCATGAAGCTGTCGCTGCACAGTTCGGCCGTGCAGGCGCAGCGCTACTACGCCGATGTCGAGGTGGAGATGAACCCGGCGACGGAATTGCTGGGGTGAGGCAGTTCTATGATGTGAGTCTTCTAGGGGCTGCAGACTTCTGGCCTGCGTTGGGCTAAAGGTATTCCCAGAGGTGTGTAGGGCGAGCGCACCGTGTCAGAGCTTGTCACCGCCAACGATCCTGTGCAGGGCTTACGCAGCCCTACCCGGGCCAGGCTCAATACACTAAAATGTTTAACAGGCCGCTGAAAAAGGCTAATGTTCGGAACGGCTTCCCGGAGATGGGGCATTCGACAGGTCTCAGTCGTGGGCAGACAGTTCTGTCGGTAGCTCCTCGTCTCATGCCGCGAGCAATTTCGGCAGTCTGGCCAAGTTGCATGCCGCCATCGCCAAGGTGAAGCAGGCCCGCACGCGCTCTACGCCGCGATACAGGGTCTGCGCCATGCCGCCGATGGTCTTCACCCAGCCGAAGGGTTCCTCGATCTTCTTCCTACGCCGCTGTGACTTGGTGTAGCCGGGGTGCCGGGTGGTTCTGCCGTCTATGGCGGAGTGCCGGGACTTCTGGGCGACATGCGGCGTGACCACCATCTGGCGCAGCTCGGCGACAAAGTCCGCGCTGTCGTAGCCGCGGTTGGCTGCCAGTGTCAGGCGCCAGGTCGAACCGGGCGAGTGGCGGTGAAGCATGTCGATGGCAGCACACCGTTCGGCGTGCCCGTCCGCCCGCGTCAGGTCGGCCTGCACGATCAGGCCGGAGCGCAATCGGCATGTTCCTCGAACCAGTGGCGGAACATGCCTCATATCCATCAGGCTGTGCCCCATGAAGCACAGCATGGCCCCGGCGCCGGGTGACTTCTTGAGCAGCCGGGCCTCTGGATCGGTTGTCGAGGCATGGGTCGCGTTAGAACGTCATTCACCTCGGAAGCCGACTTCGACGTTGCGGTTGCGGCGTGTGGGGCGGGGCATCGGTTCAGGCTCGGCGGTGGACTGGTCGGGGGAGGATGTGGGCAGCACACGCGTATCTGGCGGATCGCCGGGATCATCGCCTCCGTCGGGGGTCGCTCTTTCCTTACGCTGGAAGCTCTTCATCGAAGTCCAGGCCTTCACCAGGGTGCCATCGACCGAGAAGTGATCGTCCGACAGCAGCGATGCCACCTCGCGATGCGCCAGGATGGCGGCCATGATCTTGCGGGACATGTCCGTGGTCAGCAGCCGGTCGCGGTTCTTCGTGAACACAGTCGGGACCCAGACAGCGTCGTCGATCCCGAGCCCCACGAACCAGCGGAACATCAGGTGTAATCCATCTGTTCCATGAGCTGTCGCTCGGACCGGATCGAGTAGAGGATCTGCAGCAGGCTGGATCGGATCAACCGTTCCGGCGCGATCGAGGGGCGGCCCTCACCAGCGTAGAGACGATTAAAGTCGACATCCAGCGAACGAAGCGCATCGTTGACGACAGCCCGGATCTTGCGCAGCGGATGCCGGGCCGGGACGCGCTCCTCGAGATCGACGTAACTGAACAGCGATCCCGTCGCCACCTCCGTCCATGCAGTGGCGCCAATGAATCATGTTCCGAAAGCCGGGTCGAGGCCAGAGTTTTTTCAGCAGCCTGTTAAAGCTCAACTTTCAAATCAGGAAATCAAGTGCGAGACGATTGAACGGAATCATCTGGCATTGCAAACTAGGGCACAGTGTAGGCTTATTCAAATTTTGCGTTGGTCGTACTACAACAAGCTGATAGATGACACAGAAATGAATATTGGTGATTGCAACTGATCAACAGGCACTGTCTGAATACAGCTTGCGCAAAACTACTGTCTCTGGGGTTGTATACCATCATGCTCGCCCTCGCTTCTCGTACCAAGTTACGCAAAATTTGAGAAAATGCCGTCCCGGTGCCTTCGGCTCAATTTCCTCTTGGGTGCACCAATTTCGCCATTCCTGTTCGATCATCCGAACGTCCCAGCCGGGAGCGGCTTGTCGGGCTTGCTCATAAATATCAGAGTCCAAAGTGCCAATGGAAACAGCCTCGATGATGGCCGGCTGTGGAACCGTCCCACGACTTGTGAACACCACCATGTCTCCGTCAAGAGCGAGATGATAATCAGGAAGGTGATCCGTTTCCCCGATTTGCTTCAACAGATATCGGAATTGCTTCATTGGACTTTTGCTGCCCGATTTAGCATAAAGAACATCGACACCACACCGCCAAGACTTCTGGTTTCCGCAGTGTTTGCGCGCTAATTCGTAGACGCGCCTCTCCATTGGTTTCCGAAGTCGGAAATAATCACGAGAGAGCGTGAGCACCTCGTTATGCCTGATCGCATTGAATACCCAATCGGACAATGTAAGCTCAATATAAAGAATCCGCCCTTCTGGCTTGCCGTTTATTAACTGTCGACCAATATGGGCTTCGTCGATAAGGCCAAACAAACTCGTCTGCTCTTCATTACCCGTTCTGATATTTGTAGCTATTCTTGTACCAGAGAGACGCTTCAGCCCTTCTACCAAAGCATCATAATCTTTACCGCCAGTCCCCCGATTTGTGAAACGCAAAAAGTCAAAGCTGTCTAACCGAATGCGCTTTGACACCTTTTGCCCACGGTTTAATTTTGTCATGATCTGCGAAATTGCGTAGATCAAAATATCTTTGTCATAGATCGTAGCAAGCCCTTTGACGCTCGGCGTGATCTCAAGCCAATGACCGTTCCTCTCATACCTCCTAATCGCAACATCAGGCTTTTTGGAAAGCGAATAGAATGGGTGCTCGAGTTGCGGCAGGATATCTTTGAGAACCGCATCGGCAACATCACAGACAAATAGATCCTCTTCCGGATACTTCTCCGGAAGCAGTTCGTCATATAAAGGATTCGGGGGAACAGTGACCATACTGCATCATTCGGGGGAACAGTGACCCTGTCAAGAGATTCGGGGGAACGGTGACCACTATGTCAGAAGGAAGAGATTCGGGGGAACAGTGACCGTGCCGTGGGTTTCGGGGGAACAGTGACCGATTTTGCAGCCTTAGTGTGCCACCTTGGCTGTAAAATAAGCCGCGGAGAAGAGTTCAGTGTCGCATTCACAGGGAAAAAGACGCCATGAGGGACATGTCGGGATTTAGTGACCGTCTATCGGGATTTGATGACTAAACTTCGGGGTATTAGAGACCAGGACAACATTTTTGATGAATAGAAACAACGAGTTAATATGACTTTTCAACCTCCTAACACTATATTTAACACATACTAACACAGAGGCGCTTGTGGATAACTTACCTATGGTAGGCCGCCACGGCCTAAGTTCAGACACCAATGGCACTAAGTCCAGTAATGGTTCAGACCCCGCGAGGAGACTGAGATGACCAGCAACCTGCTCTGGTTAACGACCGCCCGGATAAAAAATGTCCTGCCTTCTTCCGAAGAGCCATGAGCATCCCGATGTTGATGGCAGAGATGATGCTGAGCAGCATTATAATCATCTGGTCTTGCCCCCTGTTTCACCGGACGCTCAGGCGGTTGCGGTTTGATCTGCAATGAACTCGCGGGGCGAGCGCATCTTCAGCCCAGAGTGCGGGTGATTGTCGTTGTCGTCCTCGATCCGGCCTCTGATCAATCCCAGAACGGTTTGGGCGTCTGGCCGCGGCGTGACGTGGACGCAATCGCGCTTGAGCGTCTTCACGAAAGCCTCCGACATGCGTGCTGCGCACCTCCGAGGGCTCCGGACCGGGGTGAAGCAAGGCTTCAGGCCAAGTTGGCGGGCGAAGATCTGCGTGTCCCTAGCAATGTAGGGTGAGCCGTTGCCGGACAGCATCTCGACGGCTGAAGGCGCACGGTATGTCCCGAAGCGACGCTCGACGGCTTCGAGCATGATGTCGCGGATGTCTGACCCGCTGATCCCTCCATTCACCACCGCACGCCAGGCGATGATTTCGCGGTCGTGGGCATCGAGGATGAAGGCGCCACGGACGATGTCGCCGTTCCAGCAGGTGAACTCGAAGCTATCTGAACACCACCGCAAATTTGACCGTATGACGATAACCATGCCGCCGTGAACATGCTCGGGACGCTTCGTATACTGTCGCGCCGGCAGCAGGTTATGGACCTGCGTGATCCGGTAGACCCGCTTGTGATTGACCGGCACCAGATCTTCCGACCGCAGCTGGCGGTTCAGGATCGCGGTGACACGACGGTAGCCATAGGTGGGCCGGGCCGTCCCCGGTGTGGCGATCCGCGGCACGGGGGCCAGTTCATCAGCAATTTAGCGGCTTGCGGTGGTGCTATGCACCCATGGCCTGCAGTTAGGCTAGAGCCCCTAAAATTGTAGGAAGTGATGGAGCAAATTGAGCATGCTCGCTAAAATCTTCGGTATTCTGCGTACCTGCGTACGCAGGTACTTACTTCCTGTTTGTGCCTAGAAACTTTTTTACGGCTTGTTCACACAAAGCTTGATGGGATGTACCTTCATCGAAAGCTTTCTGTCGCAAGGCAGCGTATGTCTGAGAGTCCAAGACAAGGGATAAGCGTTTCGAGGGCCCCTGCCCCACTGCCTGCAGAGCAGGGTCGGGCTTCTCAGCTCCACGCTGAGTTACTGGCTGCTCGGGTGTAGTAGCTTCATCAAGGAAACCTCCCATTTCGAACGTCTTTTTCGCCATTACAGTTGCTCCTTCACATATGCCCATGCTGCAAGAAGTTCATCCCGCGCCTTTGGGTCGTCACCTTCAATCACAGATCGTCCGTCCATGTCGGTCTCGGCGTGCGCGACTCGAAGGGCGAGATTTACATCGGCCAACTTGCCGCGTGCAGCAAGCGCCCGAACTGCCTCATCGGTCATTTTCGTTCGCGTTGTCTGTGAAAGAAAGAATACAAAATCGGTGCCTGCGGATTTTGCGGACGTCAACGTTGCTCGGACGGCCCTAAGGTCTGTCGGCGATGGTCGCACGGGGATAACAACTAGGTCCGCAAGCTTCATGGCGTCAGATAGCCATGCATCAGAAGCCGGTGGCGTATCGATGAACAGATAGTCAAAACCATGAATCGCTGTGGTATCTATAGCCTTTTTTAGTTCCTTCGGCCCAGGGTCTCGACCAGGCATCACAGGCTCGTCGGCCTCGCGCTGGTCATACCACTCGCGAAGCGATTTCTGGGGGTCCATATCGAACATCATGACCTTGGCGCCCTCAGCCGAGGCCGCGACCGAAAGATTTTTTGCGATCGTTGTTTTACCGGCGCCCCCTTTCTGCGACGCCACTAGTATAGTTTTCATCTGCGTATCCCCTTACGTAAGTGTGCATGTGCGTAACTACGCAGGTGCGTTAGTGCGTGCGTACAAAGTTCTAACTATGCGCTTTCCAGAAATCAAACTTTTTCTGCGGTAAGTGTCTGCGTAAATACGTATCATGCGGAGCAAATGCTTACTGACCAGGGGGCCATACCCTGTTTAGGAAAACCATACGTAGATTGAGATGGCGTTGTTGAACCTACGAATATGAACAGTGTAGTACGTATGCATGTGCATGCGTAATGAAGTGCGTACGTGCGTACAGGATTGAACTGAAGAGGGAGGTGCTGAACCCGGTAAAGCGCATGGCCGAGTTGGGAAAGATCGCGACACTGTTCTTGCAAGCCGATGGGAGCAGCGCCGCCAGCTTCCTTCCGAACAGCCGGACCATTTTCATCGCGTGCGGAATTCTGGCCTACGAGCAAGGCGAGCTGACCCTTGGCCGCATCCATAAGCTTGCCTTTGGCGGTGGCGAGAGCAACGCCAAGTTTGGCGCCTACGCCAAGGTGGTGAAGGACCGCAGCGCCCGACTGATGTTCGAGCAGCTTGCAGGGACGACCGAACGCACCCTGTCCGCCTATCTGTCGGTTCTGTCATCGGCAGGCATGTCGGCATGGGCCAACCCACATACCTGCGCCGTCACGGACACCAGCGACTTCGATTATTCAACCTTCCGCAGGCGCCCGCAGACGGTCTACCTGACTACCCCGTTCAACGAATCCCCGCGATTGCCCCGCTGATCCGGTTGTTCTTCTCCGACCTGATCGCGGCCCTTCAGGATCACTCACCCCGTCGCGACGAGCCGTTTCCGATTCTTATCATGCTGGACGAGTTTCAGCGCATCGGGCGGATGCCGATCGTGGCCGAGAGCATTTCGCTTCTGCGTGGCTATGGCGGCAACCTCGCGCTTGTCACCCAAACCATTCCCGACCTTGATGTGGTCTATGGTGAGCAGGTTCGCAAAACCTTGCAGGGCGGGGCAGGGATCAAGCTATACCTGACGCCTAACGAACCGGACACGATTTCTGAATTGTCCGACGCAGTGGGCATGACGACCAAGCGCGTCGTCAGCAAGTCGAAGAACATCAAGGACGGGCTGTTTTCCAACAATGTCTCGGAGCGCACCGAAGAACATCCCTTGCTGACACGCGACCAACCTCGACCAGATCGCGGCGCAGGCGAACGTGACGCGTGGCGCGGTTCACTGGCATTTCAAGAACAAGGAAGGGCTTCTGTTCGCCATCGGCGCGCAGGCGCAGGAACGATTTTCGCGTGAGGTCGCCGATCTGAGCCATCTGGGATATCGGGCGCATCTGGACGCGGTGGCGGATGCGGCTATCGCGATCTTCGCCCGTCTTGAAGACGATCGCAGACACAAAGGTCTGCTGCGAATGGTCTTGCGCAGTGACATTCTCGCGCGGGACCGAGGCGATGGTGTCGAAAGCGCCTATCGGAAAAACTTGCACGATGCCCTTTTGTCGGCTTTTGAGGCGGTGGAGAAGAATGGCGCCCTCAGATCCGGATGGACCGCCGCTGCTGCCGCGCAGATGACCGCCGCCTTCATCTGCGGCCTGATCGCGGAATGGGCGCTGGACGAGAGTTTGGAATTCGCTCCCGCCGCTGACATCGTGCGCGAGATGCTGGGGTCCTTGTTAGCTCAGGACTAGACGCCGGAGGTTTGTGACCGAGGCGGCCTACCCACCTGACAGATAACCACTCTGTTCCCCTGTTCAAAACCGTTCCAGACCGTGTGAAAACTCAAACAGGATTCACAGGTTTGGGCGACCGTGGTATTCTTGGTCATGGCACATATTTCAGGCGATGATCGGTCCCAACTCCTGCTTTTGCCGGACTCTGTGGACGACTATGTGGGGTCGGACAACGTTGTCCGGTTTATCGATGCTTTCGTTGACGGGCTCGATTTGAAGGGTGCTGGCTTCGGACGGGTCCAGGCGAAGACCACCGGTCGACCGGGATATGATCCAGCCGATCTCTTGAAGCTCTACATCTACGGATACCTGAACAGGGTGCGGTCCAGCCGCCGGTTGGAGGTCGAGACGCGACGCAACCTCGAAGTTATCTGGCTGCTCCGCCGCCTGACGCCAGATTTCAAGACAATCGCCGACTTCCGACGCGACAACAGGACGGCGTTCCGCCAGGTGTTCCGGGAATTCGTCGTGCTGTGCCGGGAACTCGACTTGTTCGGACGAGAGTTGATCGCGGTCGACGGCACCCGGATCAAGGCCGTGAACAGTCGGGAGCGGAATTTTACCAAAGCCAAACTAGCCAAAGCGATTGCGGAAAGCGATGAACGCCTGGCGCGGTATCTCAAGCAGCTCGATGAAGCCGACAAGAACGGTGAGGACGCGCCGGAGGGTGGCACCGTCGAGAAGCTTCAGGATAAGATCGCAGTGATCCGGGAGCGGCGTGGACGCCTTGATGATCATGGCAAAGCTCTTGCGGACAGCGGCGAGGACCAGATCTCGCTGACAGATCCGGACGCACGCGCAATGCACTCCAGCAGCCGCGTCGGGGTCGGTTACAACATCCAGATCGCGGTCGATACCAGGCACAAACTGATTGTGGAGCAGCAGGTCCACAACAAGGTCGGCGACCTGGGCCTGCTGACCGAGACGGCCAAGGCTGCGCGTGAGGCCCTCGATGTAGCTCAGATCGATGCCGTGGCCGACCGGGGCTACTTCAAGATCGAAGATATCGAGGCTTGCGAGACGGCAGGCATCGTGCCCTACGT
>NZ_JBNJLK010000021.1:0-42206 GCF_051195255.1 Falsirhodobacter sp. 1013
TCGTGACGAACTTGTCCCATAGGGCATCCTTCCATTCCAACGAAAGGGTCGCACCATCAAACCGTCCGATCAGACACTTAGGGAACAATGTTATCTGCGTCTCCTAGAATGATCGGACCACCACGCAACCTCAAGGGTGACGCATGACTCGGGAAGAATGGCGCCGCCTGATCGAGACGCCGAAGATGCTGGATTACGGCGTCCACCTTGCCGTGGACCGTCTGCTGGACTGTCAGAAGCCGCCGGACGAGATGTGAAACGGCAACGAATTGCAGATCCAGATTATCCATCAGGTGGAGGAGCTTTGGATGAAGCTCATGGCCTATACACTGGTCGATGTGCGCGACTACATAGCGCTGGCGCGTCGCGCCATGTAGTCACGCTGATGGGTCGCGTCCACCGTCTCATGCGCTTGATGACCCAGCAGCTGACGTGCTGGGAACGATGTCGCCCCGCGAATACCAAGAGGTCCTCAAGCAGCTGGGCAAAGATTCGGGTCAGGGATCGCCGGGATTTCAAAATTCTTCTGCGCATCGGCGATCTGTAGGACACGTTTCGCAGCGTTTATCTGGACGGGCGCGGACTGGCGGTCGCCAACATCTACGACGCGCGCTACGACCACGGCGAAAGCTATGCCGTGGCCGAGGCGCTGATCGGATACGACGAGCTGTTCCAGCAGTTCCGCGCCATGCACGTCTACCTCATCCACCGTTCAATTGGGATGGGGTCACGGTCGCTGAAGGGCCACCCCGTCGCCATTCTGGTAGCGGGCGCCAGCTATGGCGTGGTGCGCGAGGCGATCCACAAGAAGGAGGGGGCGCTTTAGCGCCCCTCCACCGTGAAGTTGGCTAGATCCAGAACGGAATCCGGACGCATGACGCCGGAAACGCCCTGACGCGATCCCCAAACGATCTCGTTCTGATACAGATAGACCGCGTTCACGCGTTCCTTGGCCAGCATCAGCCCATCGCGATACAGCTCGTTCCTGCGAGCCGGCTCGAAGGCGGTGCGCAGTTCGTTCGCAACGGCGTCAAAGTCCGGATCGGTCCACTGCGCCCAGTTGAAGAAGCCGTCTTTCGTTTCGGCATCGCGCGTCATCATGATCGACAGGAACGAGTCCTGCGTGTCCCAGACACTGGCGACGCCGATGAAGTGGAAGCTGCTGTTGGGTCCCTGCACCAGCATCTTGGCAAATTCCGCCCAGGGCATTCCCTTGACGCTGACATCGATGCCCACCCGCGACAACATCGTCGCGATGGCGCGGCAAACATCCTCGGAATTGACGTACCGTTCGTTCGGGCAGTTCAGCTGCGTGCGGAACCCGTCGGGATAGCCCGCGCTTGCCAGCAACTCCTTCGCCTTTGCCGGATCCGTTGCCCAGCGTTCGTCCAGATCCGCCTGATAGCCACCCATCTGCGGAATGGAACTTTCGCCCAGCACCCTTGCATGGCCGCGCAGGATGCGGTCCACGATGGCCTGCGCGTCGATGGCATGGGCGATGGCCTGCCGCACCTCTACCTTGCGGAAGGGATTTTCTGTCAGGGGGTTGCCTTGCTTGTCCCAGGTGTCGAGCGCGACTTCACGGGTGCCGTCCATTTCCAGTTGCGTCCACAAAAGCTGGGGAACGGTGTTGATCGACATGCCGCCCGCCTCGACCCGACCGATGTCCTGCAGGGGGATATCCGTCACCACGTCCACCTCCCCCGACAGCAGCGCCGCGATCCGCGTCGGCCCAGAGGAGATCGGCACGAACTCCGCCATGTCGACATTACCCGACCGTTCCTGCCAGTAGCCGGGGAAGACGTTGAAGACCGTCTTCACGTCGCGCTGGTTGGACACGAGCACCATCGGCCCCGTCCCGTTTTCGTTGTTGACTGAAAACGCCTCGGCATTCGCGCCAAGGTCGGGGATCTCGGTCAGGCCATGCTTCTCCGACCATGGTTTCGACATGATGAACATGCGTACCATCTTGGTCGGCAGCACAGGATCGGGTTCGGAGGAGGTCACGTCCACCGTCAGCGGTCCCGAGACCGTGGCGCCCTCAATCTTGCCGAACAGCCCGGCATAATAGCCGCTTTCACGCCCGCGATTGATCGAGAATGCCACGTCGTCGGCGGTCATCGTGTTGCCGTCGTGGAACTTCACTCCGTCGCGCAAGGTGAAACGCCACGTCTTGTCGTCCACCGCCTGCCATTCGGTGGCAAGCCCCGGAAGCGGTTCCATGTTGGGTCCGAGCGACAGCAGCGAGTCATAGACCTGCCGCACGAGCGCCACGGTCGTGAAGTCGTTGGTCGCATGCGGATCGAAGGACAAGGGCGAGACGGGGCCGGCGAAGCGCAGCGTCTCGGCGTGGATGGGGGCCGTGCCCATCATCAGGGCGGCGGCCAGCAGGAAGGGTCGCATTGCAGTCTCCGTGTTGAGGTAAGGCCGCTTCCGGCGGCTCTAGTAATGTTTTGGATCGTTCAGCGGCATGTCGCCCGCGACCTTGGCCACCACATCGTTGCGCTGAACGACCGTGGCGTGGCAACGCGCGAAGAAGATGCCGCCGGTGATGGCGGCGACGGGAAGGCGATCCTCGCCCACCGCGTAGGGCAGCACGATTTCAGCCAGAAGGTCGCCCGCGCGCACCGCCTCGCCAAGGCCGCGGTGATAGACGAAGATGCAAGGTGGCGCAGGCCGGGATGGTCCAGCCCTCGAAGCGGATAGGGTCGGAATGGGCACGCACCTCCCCCACTATGCCCGCAACCATGCCCAGCCGGGTGAACGTCGCAAGGATCGCTTCGGCATCCGCGCGGGCATGCGCATCGTCCACATGGCCGGAACCGCGCAGTCCCAGCGTAATCGACTTGCAGCCCTGCACGATCGGACGATCGGGATGCGCGGCGGCGATCGCGGACCATGGACGGCCGAGCGCGGTATCGAGCAGAGGGGGTGATCGGCCCAGAAGGTCAGGGCGGGCCGCATGTCGCCCAGCAACCCGGTTGCAAAGGGCAGCGTGAACGGCGCAATGACCGCGGCGAAAAGCACGTCCTCCTCGGCATGCATGTCGTAGACGTAATCGACATCCGCCGCGAACTGCATCAGCTGGCGGCGCATGTCCTCCACCTCGTTCTTCGGGAGGATCGCCGTCGATCTTGCCAGCATCGCCTCCTGGATCACGGCGGTATTTTCCCCCGCATCGTTCCCCGACCGGGGTGCTTCGGCGGCCACTACCTTCGCGAGGTCGGTGAAATTCCGGTTGTAGTTCTGGCCCGAGGCGATCGCGTGTCGCCCGACGTGAACGCCCATGACCGTGGTACCCATCCCGATGGGGGTTCGCGGCAGGCACCACGACAACCTCGCCCTGAACGCGGTCCGCAGCCTTGGCACCGGACAGCATCCGCAGCAGATGGCATTCAATGACCATTCCCGGAACTTCCGCCGCGTGAAGACCTGCCTGAATGTAGATCTTGGGCCGCGCGCCTTCGGTTCCGAACCGGTGGACAGTGATGCTGCGACGGGCTCCAACGTGGCTTTGAATCAGATCTATCGTCTCAACAGCCACGGGCAACTCCCATCTGATTATTTGATCAAAGAAGCGTAAGGCCTCGCTGGAGACCAGTCAATTCGGATCATGCCGCACCGGTTGATTTCCTGCAGACGCACCGGATCGAGGAAGCATTCGACGGTCATGATTTCCGCGCAAGCACATATGATTTCGTTGCGGGCACCGCACGTCTGGCCGTCGATCCGATTCACCCGTCGAACCGCTGCATCGCACTGATCGATCAGGCACTCCGCGATGGGACGGACTGGTGGAGATCGGTTCCAATCTGCAGATGCTTTCGCCTTCGGATTCGGCACGGGGAAATGTCTGGCTGTTCTACGACGTGTTGAACCGTGGCACAAAACGTGCCGTGCAACGTATCAACACCCCCCCGTTCAGCAACGCGCCGCTGACCTTGACGGAAGTGGGCAACCGATTTCTGATGGATCGCGGCTTTTCCAGTGCATCAACCACGACGGTCGAGTTCAGCTTGCGCCGCACCCTGATCGTCAGGCATTTGCGGCACAACCGGCCCTTCTTGGGGTGTCTCGATGGCACTTTCAGCCCTTCACGCCGCCACAGGCGTTCGACGCGTTTGTCGTTCACCTGCCATCCGGCATCGCGCAACAAAGCTGCGATCCGGCGATAGCCATAGCGGCCTGTGTTTCGGCGTGCAATCTCGACCCCTTAGAGGGGGGTATCGGCACCCAATTTTGACCCCCCCCTGATGTTTTGTCGGACCGTTCGCTGGAGGATCAGCGAGCGGAGGGGGAGAT
The DNA here is from genome assembly GCF_051195255.1 of Falsirhodobacter sp. 1013. Lineage (NCBI taxonomy): Bacteria > Pseudomonadati > Pseudomonadota > Alphaproteobacteria > Rhodobacterales > Paracoccaceae > Falsirhodobacter > Falsirhodobacter sp. 1013. The sequence goes on from NZ_JBNJLK010000021.1 coordinate 4,303, forward strand.
GAAGCGGGTGGATACGATCGCGCGGGTCCGGCGAGCCTTCTATGTTCGTGGCTGGTCGGTGAAGAAGCTCGTCCGGGAACTGCACGTGTCGCGGAATACGGTGCGCATGATACTTCGGTCGGACGAGACGGATTTCAGCTATGAGCGCAGCCGCCAGCCGTTGCCCCGGATCGGGCCGTGACAGGGGCAGCTGGAGCAGTTTCTGTCCTCGAACGCGTCGAAGGCGTCGCGGGAGCGGCTGACTTTAATCCGCATCTTCGAGGCATTGCAGGCTCTCGGATATGAGGGCGGATACGATGCGGTGCTCCGGTTTGGGCGAACGTGGTCACAGACCCGCGGGGCGGTGACGGCAGAGGCCTATGTGCCGCTCTGCTACGCTCCCGGCGAAGCTTACCCGTTCGACTGGAGCCATGAGGTCGTTCTGATCTGGGGCGTGACGGTCACGGTGAAGGTCGCCCATCTCCGGCTGTGCCACAACCGGATGATGTTCGCCCGCGCCTATATGCGCGAGAGCCAGGAGGTGGTCTTGGATGCCTACGACCGTGCCTTCGCGTTCCTCAAGGGGGCCTGCACGCGCGGGATCTACGACAACATGAAGACGGCGGTGGAGGCGATCTTCAGTGGCAAGGAGCGCCAATACAATCGCCGCTTCCTGCAGATGTGCAGCCACTATCTGGTGCAGCCCGTCGCCTGCACCCCAGCCTCCGGATGGGAGAAGGGACAGGTGGAGAACTAGGTCGGGCTGGTGGGGGAGCGCTTCTTCACGCCGCGTCTGCGGGTAAAGAGCCTCGACAAGCTGAACGGCTGGTTGCTCGACAAATGCGTGGCCTATGTCAAGACCCATCGTCATCCCGAGGTAAGCGGGAAGACGGTCTGGGAGATGTTCGAAGCGGAACGTCCACACCTCGTGCCCTATGCCGGGCCCTTCGACGGCTTCCACAGCGTTCCGGCATCGATCTCGAAGACCTGCACGGTGCGGTTCGACAACAACAAGTATTCGGTGCTGGCCACGGCTGTCGGCCGTCCGGTCGAGGTCCATGCCTATGCCGATCGCATCACCATCCGGCAGGACGGGGTGGTGGACGCCGCGCATGCCCGCGTCTTCGGACGAGGCCAGACTGTTTATGACCTTTGGCATTATGTGCCTGTTCTGGCGCGCAAACCCGGAGCGTTGCGCAATGGCGCGCCCTTCAGGGACTGGGCCTTGCCCGCCGCCATGTCCGCGATCCGGCGCAAGTTGAAGGGTAGCGATGACGGCGATCGGCAGATGGTCCAGATCCTGGCCTGCGTCGGAGGACGGCCTCCAGGCTGTCGAGGCTGCGTGCCGCGAAGCGCTTGACCACGGCGTCCATTCCGCGCCGGCCGTCATTAATATCCTTGCCCGCCAGCGCGACCCCGCGCCACCGCCCTTGCTGCTTACCGCAACCGCGCTGCGCTTGACCCATGAGCCCGTGGCCGACTGCGCGCTACGATAACCTCAGGAGGACAAGCCATCATGGAACGCACCCAAATCCTCGACCTGATGGGGACGCTGAAGCCTTACGGAATGCGCAGCGCCTATGACGAGGTCATGGCCGCCGGCATCAAGCGTCAGCATGAGCCGCCCCGGATCGTCGGCGATCTGCTGCAGTCGGAGATTGCCGAGAAGCTGGCACGATCCGTCCGCTATCAACTGACCGTCGCCAAATTGCCCTTGGCGAAGGACATCGAAGAGTTCGACTTCACGGGCACGCCGATCAACGAGGGTCTGGTGCGCGACCTCAGCACCGGCAGCTTCGTCGCCGACCAGCGCAATGTCGTGCTGATCGGGGGGACAGGCACCGGCAAGACCCATCTTGCCATTGCCATAGCACGCGCCCTGATCCGAGGCGGCACCCGCGGACGCTTCTTCAATGTCGTTGATCTGGTGAACCGTCTGGAGACTGAGACCCGTAACGGCAGGCAGGGTCGCATCGCCGATTACCTGACCCGCCTCGACTTCGTCACCCTCGACAAACTCGGCTATCTGCCCTTCGCCCAGTCAGGCGGTCAGCTGCTGTTCCACCTGATCAGCCGCCTCTACGAGCGCACCTCGATCACGTCACCACGAACCTTGCCTACGGCGAATGGCCGACGGTCCTCGGCGATGCCAAGATGACCACGGCGCTCCTCGATCGGCTCACCCATCATTGCGAGATCATCGAGACCGGCAACGAGTCCTGGCGCTTCAAGAACCGCGCATGACCGGGGCCTGACCCGCCTCCACCACTGATCAGTTCCGTCGGCTCAGGCCCCGGCGCAAACCGCATCAAGGGGGTCAATTTGGGACGCCGATAAGGGGTCAGTTTTGCGTGCCGATTGACACCACGGCGGCGTCGTGAGCCATACGCACCCAAGATCAATCGTGCTGAACAGCACGATCTACCTGTAAGATCAATAAAGGCACAGCGGTATTGCCATCTATGGCGGCCCCAAGCATGTTCGCTGCAAGTATAGCATATTCTCCAAAAGCTATGGCCAATAGATCCGCATCGGATTGTCCACGAGCAGCTTGCGCTGAAGCTCCTGGGTCGGCGCGATGCGGGGGATGATATCCACCAGCCTGCCATCGTCCGGCACGTGCGAGGTCATGTTCGGATGCGGCCAATCCGTTCCCCACAGAACGCGATCTGGAAAGCGTTCGACCAGTCTCTGCGCGAAGGGAATGACGTCGTCGTAAGTCAGCTCACCGGACCGGGAAAGGCGCTCGGGGCAACTCACTTTGCTCACGACGTTCTCGTGCTCGTCCATGAGCCGGATAAAGCGGCCAAATTCCGGCCCGTCGACCGGCTTGGTAACATCCGGGCGACCCATGTGATCGACCACGACAGTCGTTGGCAGTGACGTGAAGAAGTCCCACTTCTCCGCGAGATCGGCGGCTTCAAAGTAGATCACGACATGCCAACCCAGCGGGGCGATCCGCTCGATGATGGAACAGTAGTAGGCGTCGGGCTTCGGATCGACCAAGCGGCGCACGAAGTTGAAGCGCACCCCGCGTACCCCGGCCTCGTGCAATTCTGCCAACTCCTCGGCTTTAACGGTGTCGCGCACCGTGGCGACTCCGCGCGCCATGCCGTCCGACGCCCGGAGCGCGTCAACCAGCGCCCGGTTGTCGGCACCGTGGCAGGTGGCTTGCACGATCACGTTGCGCTCGAACCCAAGGAAATCGCGCAAGGCGAAAAGCTTGTCCTTTCCGGCATCGCAGGGCGTGTATTTCCGCTCCGGCGCGTAGGGGAAGACGTTCCCTGGCCCGAAGACATGGCAATGGGCATCCACTGCGCCCGCCGGAGGGCGGAAGGACGGCTTGCTCGGATCCGGGTCGAAGCAGAGCCAGTCCGGGTCCATGGTGAAATCGGCCATCAGAGCCCCCGCGCCTTAAGTTGCGCATCAAGGCGAGGATAAACCCGCCGGGCGTTCAACTCGAACACCTTGCGCTTGTCAGACTCCGGGATCGCCAACGCGTCGACATAGCGTTTCGTGTCGTCGAAATACTGCCCGGTCTCGGGGTCGATCCCACGCACGGCGCCGACCATCTCGGAGCCGAAGAGGATATTATCAATGTCGATCACCTTGAACAGAAGGTCGATGCCTGGCTGATGGTAGACGCAGGTGTCGAAGAAGACGTTCCTCATCACATGCTCGGCCAGCGGTGGACGCTTCAGCATGTCGGCAAGGCCCCGGTAGCGGCCCCAGTGATAGGGCACCCCGCCCCCGCCATGCGGGATGATGAAGCGCAGATCGGGGAAGTCGCGGAACAGGTCGCCCTCCAGAAACTGCATGAAGGCGATGGTGTCCGCCGCGATGTAATAGGCCCCCGTCGCGTGCATCGCGCAATTGCAGCTACCCGAGACGTGAATCATCGCAGGCACGTCCAGCTCCACCATCTTCTCGAAGAAGGGATACCACGCGCGGTCCGTCAGCGGCGGCGCGCTGAAGCTGCCGCCCGAGGGGTCGGGGTTCAGGTTGCAGCCGACAAAGCCCAGCTCCGTCACGCAGCGTTCCAGCTCGTCGATCGAGGTCTCGATCGAAACACCTGGGGTCTGGGGAAGCTGGCAGACGCCGATGAAGGTCTCGGGATAGAGGTCGACGACGCGCTTGATCAGGTCGTTCGACCGGCGCGCCCAGACCTTTGCGGCAGACTGATCACCCACATGCGGCGCCATCGCCGAGGCGCGGGGCGAGAAGATGGTCATGTCGGCACCGCGTTCGCGCAGCAGGCGCAACTGGTTCGCCTCGATCGTCTCGCGGATCTCGTCGTCGGAAATGCGGGGATAGGCGGGATCGATGTCGCCTCCGCTCTTGATGGCGTCTTCCTGCTGCTTACGCCAGGCCGTGTGTGCGGCCGGTGCGGTGGTGTAATGTCCGTGGCAATCGATGATCATGACGTCGCTCCCCTCCTCCAACAGGTGCAAGAAAGCGAACGTTGTTCGGCTTCCTCGCTTGATGAGGTTCTAGCTGCATGGCCCCGCCTCAGGCATATCGAAACGGCTTCCCGTCCATTGGTTTTCCTGAATTCCATTCTTCGGTAATGGCACGGAACATGTCCACGAAGGCCGATTGCAGCTGCGTCGGCCGCCAGTCCGCGCGCACCGTCAGCCCTAGCTGACGTCGCGGCACTTCTGTGGCCCGCGCGATCTCGACCAGCAGTCCCGCACGCCGTTCGAAGGCAAATTGGTCGCGGGACATGAGGGTCAGCCAGTCATCTTCCAGCATCATCCCCCGGCTGATAACAAGGCTGTTCGTCTCGATGAAACGCTGCGGCACGGCCAGACCGCGTTCGGCGAACATCGCCTCCCATAAGCGGCGCGCAGGGGCTGCGGTCGTCGCGATGATCCAGGGAAACCCCAGAAGGCATGCAAAGTCGAGGTTTGGTTGTCCCGAAAGGGGATGGCTTGCCCGTCCGACGATGACGGGGTCATCGGTAAACAGCGCCTCCTGCCGGATATCAGTTACCGGAGCCGGATCGCGCAGAGCCCCGATCAGCAGATCGACCTGCCCCGACCGGAGGCCCGCCAGAAGGTCGGAATATGGCCCTTCGACCACGCCGATCCGGGCCGTGGGATAGACCCGGGAAAACCGGGACAGAACGCGCGGCACCAGGATTGACTGTGCCATGGGCAAGGTGCCGAGGGTCACCTGCCCCGCCCCTTCCACCCGAAGGGCCGCAAGCTCATCCAAGCCCGCCCGAAGTTCTGCAAAGGCCAGCCGGGCAAAGCGCAGAAGGACAGTCGCGGCCGGTGTAGGCTGCACCGTTCGTCCTTGCCGGGTCAGCAACAGCAATCCCAGCAACTGTTCGAGATCACGCGCGGACCGATGCAGCGCGGGTTCTGACAGACCCGTCAAGCCGGAGGCGAGCGCGAAGCTGCCGGCTTGGTCGACGGTGGTCAGCGTGCGCAGGTGGCCATAGGTGATCCGCCGTTCGATATGAGGCAGGGGCGGCAGTCGCGCAGCGCGGCGTACGCTCTGCCCTCCGCGCGAGATGTAGCCGAGCGCCCGGTCCGTGCGCTCCGCCATCAGCTGGCCAGCACGGGTGGGCTGAACGCCGCCCGGCTGCCGGTCCAGCAGCTGGTGGCCCAGCTGTGCTTCCACCTTCGCGATCCCTTGCGTGATGGCGGGCTGCGACAGATTCATGCTCTGAGCGGCTTTGCTGATGCTCCCCAGACGGCGCGCCGCGCTGACCGCTTCCAGATGGCGAAGGTTCATGTCCGGCAAGATGTCCATACACCAGACTTAATCACAGCTTATGAGCCGAGCGCAATTCCACTTTGCGTTTTTGGGCCGCTCCCCCTCATGTCCGAAGCGGAGGTGAACGAAGCGTCGCCCTGCCAGAGGGGTGGGAAGGCGCGTTGTTCGGAGGACACCACAGGTGTCATGGAGGCGCCGGATCGGTGCAGACGCCCGTCAGCGCGGGCTCGAGGGAGGAACGACACATGACCCATGCAGACGTCAGCATACCCGCACCCAAAGGTGCGCCCGGCCGATTTGGGATTCTCGGCCAGCTCTGGTTCCAGGTCCTCGCCGGCACGCTGATCGGCATCGCGCTTGGCCATCTTGCGCCGGAAATCGGCGTCGCGATGAAACCCTTTGGCGACGCCTTCATCAAGCTGATCAAGATGATGATCGGCCCGATCATCTTCGTGACCGTGGTCCATGGCATCGCCGGAATGAATGACATGAAGAGCGTCGGGCGCATGGCGCTCAAGTCGCTGATCTACTTCGAGATCATCACCACCCTCGCGCTCGTCTTCGGCCTCGTCGCGGTCAACCTGTGGAAGCCCGGCGCGGGGATGAACATCGACCCTTCGACGCTGAACGCTGACGCGATCCAGTCCTACGTCGCGACCGCGCACGACCAGTCGATGATGGCCTACATCCTGAACATCATCCCGACCACCTTCGTGAGCGCCTTTACCGAGGGGCACGTGCTGCAGGTGCTGTTCATTGCCGTGCTGTTCGGCATCGCTCTGGCAGCATTGGGCGAAAAGGGAAAGCCTGTCTACTCCGTCATCGAAAGCGCCTCGCAGGGCTTCTTCCGCATCATCGGCTATATCATGTATTTCGCGCCGCTCGGCGCGTTTGGTGCCATTGCCTTTACCGTAGGTCAGTTCGGCACCGCATCTCTGCTGTCGCTGGGAGAGCTGATCATCCAGTTCTTCATTGTGTGCGCGGCCTTCACGGCCATCGTCTTCGGGGGCATCGCCTGGTGGTGCGGCGTCAGCCTGTGGCGGCTGATGGGCTATCTGAAGGACGAGATCATCATCGTTGCGGCCACCACCTCGACCGAGACGGTGCTGCCGCGCCTTGTCCAGAAGATGCGTGCCGCAGGCTGCGAGGAATCTGTCGTGGGCTTCGTGATCCCTGCGGGCTATTCCTTCAATCTTGACGGGACCTGTCTTTACCTCACCACCGTTGCAGTGTTCCTGGCGCAAGCCACCAACACGCCATTGACCATCTGGCACGAGCTGACGCTGATAGGCGTGCTGCTCCTGACCTCCAAGGGAGCCGCAGGCGTCGCCGGCGCGGCTTTCGTCGTGTTGGCCGCCACGCTGAACACCACGGGTGTGATCCCGGTGGCCAGCATCGCGCTTATTCTCGGGATCCACAGGATCCTTGCCGAGGGCCTGACCTTCGTAAACCTCATCGGCAACGCGCTTGCCACCATCGTCATCGCGAAATGGGAAGGCAAGCTCGACGAGCGAGTCCTCGCGGAGACTATCGGCAACGCCCGCACCCGTCGCCTTCACCACGTCTGACAGCAGAAAGGATCTTCCATGGGTATCGTCGTCCAGAACATCGAACGCGCACCGTCCGATATCGTCGAGCGCCTTGCCGCCGCCGGGGTCGCCACCGTGCACGAGGCGCAGGGTCGCCGCGGGATGCTCGCCAGTTACATGCGCCCCATCTACACTGGCGCCCAGATCGCCGGGTCGGCGGTGACGATCTCCGCCCCCCCGGGCGACAATTGGATGCTGCACGTGGCGATCGAGCAGTTGCAGAAAGGCGACATACTTGTCCTCGCGCCGACCTCGCCCTGCGACAACGGCTATTTCGGCGACCTGCTGGCCACGTCGGCGATGGTGCGGGGCTGCCGTGGGTTGGTGATCGACGCGGGTGTGCGCGACGTGCGTGACCTGACAGCGATGGGTTTCCCGGTCTGGTCCAAGGCCATCTCGGCCCAGGGAACGGTGAAGGAGACGCTTGGCTCGGTGAACGTGCCCGTCGTCTGTGCCGGCGCCGCGATCGAGGCGGGCGACATCATCGTCGCCGATGATGACGGCGTCTGCGTGGTCAAGCGCGCCGATGCCGAGGAGGTTCTGGCCGCAGCCGAAAAACGCCTCGGCGCGGAGGAAGCAAAGCGCACGCGGCTGGCTGCCGGGGAGCTGGGCCTCGACATCTACGACATGCGTCCGAAGCTGGAGAAGAAGGGATTGCGTTATGTCTGAAGGTATCCCCTGCCTGTGGATGCGCGGCGGCTCCTCGAAAGGCGCCTACTTCCTCGCCGAGGACCTGCCGCAGGACGCCGCAGCTCGCGACGCGTTGCTGCTGCGGATCATGGGCTCGCCTGATCCACGCCAGATTGACGGGATCGGCGGGGCGGACCCCTTGACCTCCAAGGTCGCGATCCTGTCGCGCTCTTCGCGGGAGGATGCGGATGTGGACTACCTTTTTCTGCAGGTCTTCCCCGATCAGGCGCTGGTCTCCGACAAGCAGAACTGCGGCAACATCCTCTCAGGAGTCGGCCCCGCCGCGATCGAGCGGGGGATGATCCAGCCCGCGGGCGGTGTGACCCCCGTGCGTATCCACATGGTCAATACCGGCGAGGTCGCCGTGGCGAGGGTGGAAACCCCGGACGGGCGCGTGCGCTATGACGGGACCGCCATCATCGCCGGCGTGCCGAAGAGCCATGCCGCCGTGCCGCTCATGTTCCAGAACATCGCGGGCTCCATGTGCGGCGCGCTGTTGCCGACGGGCCACGAGGTGGACGTGATCGAGGGCGTGGAGGCGACGCTGATCGACAACGGGATGCCCTGCGTGATCCTGCGCACCGCCGATTTCGGCCTGTCGGGGACGGAGACGCGGGAGGAGCTGGAGGCCGATGCAGCGCTGAAGGCGAGGCTGGAGGCCATCCGCCTCAAGGCCGGGCCGATGATGAACCTCGGCGACGTGGCGGAGGCGTCGGTGCCGAAGATGACGCTGGTCTCCGCCGCGACGGACGGCGGCGCCCTCTCCACCCGCAGCTTCATCCCGCACCGGGTCCACGCCTCGGTAGGGGTCCTGGCCGCGGTCACGGTCGCCACGGCGGCGCGGCTCGGCTCCGGCCCGGCGGCGGAGGTCGCGGCGCATCCCGAGGGTGGGCGTTACCAGGTCGAACATCCCTCCGGTTCGATGGAGGTGTTCCTCGATCTCGACGAGGATGGCGGCGTCAAGGGGGCGGGCGTAGTCCGGACGGCACGGAAGTTGTTCGACGGTCGCGTCTTCCCGGCGCCCGAGACCTGATAGTGGGGGGCGGCACCTCTGGGTGCCGCCCCTCCCACCTTACGGCAGCGGCAGACCGAGGAAGACCGCGAACAGGAAATGCGCGATCAGCCACAGCCCCACGGCCGTCGCGCCCGCGCGCACCAGCGCATGGGAACCCGCGAAGAGCAGCGTGCCCACACCCATTGCCACGGCCAGCGAAAGCGCCAGCCCGACGACCTTTGCGCCCGCCACCGTCATCAGCGTCAGGCCCAGAAGCGCCAAAGCGCGCGCGTGCAGGAAGCCGTCATCCGACCCGCCAAGGCTCGCCCGCCGCCAGACGAGCAGCAGGTAGACCAGCGACAGGACCAGCGCGCCGACCGCGATCTGCACCGGCAGCGCCCCCGGCCCCACATCGCCGCGCGAATGCCCCGCAGGCAGGCGCAGCGCGGCCAGAAGGAAACCGGCGCTCGCCGCCGTGCAGAGGACGGCCGTGACCGCGTTCTGACGAAGATGGGCCGGTGCCGGAGCGGCATTCCCCGGAAGGGGGGATGCGGGGGCGCCGTCATGCTGCGTGCCGTGAGCCAGGGTCATTGGACATACCCCGCAGCCTTCAGGAACTCCGTCTGCCGGGCAAGCTCGTCCGTGGCGCGGCGGGTGAACTCCTCCTCGTTCCAGTTGGGGCTGTCTTGGAACTGGTCCTGCTGGAACTTCGCCCAGTCGTCCGAGGCCGTCACGGCATCGATGGCGCTCTGGATCGAGGCCACCACGTCGTCGGGCGTGCCCGCCCGCACCGCGATCCCACGCCAGACGGCGCCCTCGATGTCGTATCCCTGTTCACGGAAAGTCGGCACGTCGGGCAGGAAGGGCGTGCGCTCCTCGGTGCTGACGCCCAGAAGCCGGACCTCCCCGCTTTTCACCTGCGCAAGGCCGGTGGAGGGGGTCATCATCGCCGCGTCGATGTGATGGCCCAGCAGCGCCAGCGTCACCTTGCCGGAGGCGTCATGCGGGATCCAGCCACTCTCGAACCCGCCGGCCTGCATCATCTGGTAGAGCATGTATTGATGGAAGCCGCCCGGCGCGTGACCACCCACCCGCAGGTTGCCGCCATCCGCCATCGCCTCCACGAAGCCAGCGGTGGAGGTGAGCGGGCTGTCGGCGTTGACCGCGAGCGAGGAAGGCTCGGACTGCATCGCGCGCAGCAGGCGGAAGTCGTCGAGATCGAAGGGGATGAGCCCCTGCGCGATGCCGAAGGTCAGCGTGCCGGTCAGGACCAGAATGTTGTAGCCATCGGCCGGCTGGGTCATGATCTGCGAGACGCCGACCGCGCCGCTGCCGCCGGGGCGGTTGTCGACCTTGACGCTCCACCCCACCTGGGTTTCCAGAAGCTCCGCGAGCTTGCGGCCATAGGTATCGAGCGCGCCGCCCGCCCCTGACCACACCACCAGGGTGACGGTCTTCTGCGGGAAGTCCTGCGCGGCGGCGGGAACGGCAAGCGCGCTCGCCAAAAGCAAGGCAACGATATGGGAACGGATCATTGTGTGATTCCTCCAGATGGTTTGGGACAGCGCGGGCGGGGCCTCCCTGCCCCGGGCGCCCGCGCCATTGGTCAGATGGGGGCCGGGCGCCGACGGGCGCGCAGGCTGCGCCAGATCGGCACGCCAAGGCTGATCGCGCTGAGGGTCAGGAAGATCAGGCTGATCGGATCGGTGAAGAAGATCGCGTAGTTGCCCTGCGAGGTGACAAGTGCCGCGCGGTAGTTCGATTCCACTAGGTAGCCCAGCACCATCGCCAGCACGACAGGAGCGACTGGGAAGTCGAGCTTCTTCATCAGGTAGCCGATGACGCCGAAGCCGATGGTGATCCAGACGTCGAACATGAGGTTGCGGATCGCAGAGGCTCCCAGGATCGCGAAGGCGAGGATGCCCACGGCGATCACCGCCCGCGGCAACGACATCACCCGCGCCATGGCTGGCAGGAGCAGCGAGCCGACGAGATACTGGACGAGCGAGGCGATGATGACCCCGAAGAGGATCGCGTAAACAAGGCCCGGCGCCTCCTCGAAGAGTTGCGGGCCGGGATGTAGGCCGTGCATGATCAGCGCGCCGATCAGGATGGCGGTGGTGGGCGAGCCGGGAATACCGAGCGCCAGCAGCGGCACCAGCGCGCCGCCCACGGTCGCGTTGTTCGCGGCCTCCGGGGCGGCGATGCCGTTGGCGGCGCCTTTGCCGAATTCTTCGGGCCGGCGATCCCGCGAACGGGCGTAGTCGCGGGCGATCCAGCAGGCGATATTGCCACCGACGCCGGGCAGGATGCCAAGAAGCGTACCGATCACCGATCCCGACAGCATCGTCCGCCACGTCTCCCGCCACAGGTCCATAGACATGAAGATGTGCCCCACCTTCTTGCCGGTCCTGGGGGATTGGCGGGCATGGTCCTCGGCCATGGAGAACGCCTCCGACACGGCGAAAAGGCCGATGAGCGCGGCAAGGAAGGGAATGCCCTCGTAAAGCTCGAAGAAGCCCATGGTGAAGCGCGGGGTGCCCGCGATCGGATCGATCCCCACCGTGGCGAGGCCGAGACCGAAGGCCGCGCAAAGAAGCCCCTTCACCATCGATCCGCTGGACAGCGCCGCGACCGAGGACAATCCGAACAGCCCGACCGCGAAATAGGCCGCCGGCCCGAACTGCAAGGCCAGTTTCGCAAGCGGCACCGCCAGCACCATCAAGGCGATGCCCCCCAGCACGCCACCGACGGTGGAGGCGGTGAGGGAGATGGTGATCGCCTCGTTGGCCTTGCCCTTTTGCGCCATGGCGTGGCCGTCGATCACGGTGGCCGCCGCCGCCGCCGTTCCGGGCGTGGACAGAAGGATCGCGCTGATCGAGCCGCCATACTCGGCTGAGGTGTAGAGTGAGATCATCAGCAGCATCGCGATCTCGGGCTGCATGTTGTAGGTGAAGGGCAGCAGGAGGCTGAGGCCGATGGAAGGCCCAAGGCCGGGTAGCGCGCCGATGACGATGCCAAGAAGCGCGCCCACCACCAGTGCCGCGACGCCGTAAAGGCTGAAGATCGTGCCGAAGGATTGCAGGATTGCGTCCATGTCAGATCTTCCCCTGCGCGGCGAGGACCGGCACGAAGGCGCGGTAGCCGCCCTGCGCCGTCAGGCCGTGACCTTGCATTCCGGCATGGGCGGTCGCGATGGTGCGGCAGGCCGCGCGCGACATCTCGGCGGCTAGACCAAGCTGCTCGATCGTCTCGGCCGCTTCCGTCATTTCGGTCACGCGCCGCTGGCCGTGTTCGAAGCTGCGCGACAGGTAGTAGTCCGCCGTTTCGCGCCAGTCGATGCCGGGAAAGGTCTCGCCCACGCTGTCGAGGATGCGCTCGGTCACGCCCGCCCGCTCGGCCGCGGTCAGGGCCTCGATAAGCAGCGCTTCCACGCCCTTGACCATCACCGACCGGATCATCTTGAGCGCCGAGGCCTGGCCCGCCCCCGTGCCCACGACCTCCAGCTTCATGCCCAAGGGGTTCAGCGTATCGGCCGCCCGCTGTGCCTCTGCGCCCGCCACCAGCACCGGCACCCTCTCTCCATGGGGCGGCACGCGTGCCATGACGGCACCCTCGACGAAGACACCTGCCCCGCCCGCGATCGCGGTCGCAGCCTCGGCCTTCGTGGCCGGCCCGACCGAGTTCAGGTCCAGATAGATCGTGCCCCGGCCCAGATGCGGCGCCGCGTCGGAAGCCACGTTCCGCGCCGCCGACCCGACAACCAGCGACAGAACAATGTCGCTGTCTGCGATCCCCGCCAGATCGTTGAGTGGGGTGACGCCTCGCGCGGCAGCCGCATCCCGCAGCGGTCCCTCCCCCTGTGCAAAGCGCAGGTCGAACGCAGACATCCGCGCCTTTCCCTTCAACCCCGCAGCGATAGACTGAGCCGCCTCGCCAAAGCCCAAGAATGTGATATGCGTCATCGTTCCTCCCCGAACAATGCGTAAGTTCCTCGATGGCATCGCAACGAGGCTGCGCGCCATTCTCTACGTGCGGATGGTGGCACGGCTCGACGCGCGAACGCCCATATGTTCTGATCGTACAGCCATAAGTTTTTCGGAAAGCTGCCATGAACGATCCGTTGCGCATGCCCGATCTCAAACTCCGCCATATCACGACCTTCCTGCGCTGCTGCGAACATGGAAGCCTCAGCCGGGGGGCATCACACCTTGGCCTGTCCCAGCCGGCCGTCACCTTGGCCATAGGGAAGCTTGAGGCGGCGGTGGGCGCTTGCCTGCTTCACCGCCATGCGCAGGGGGTCGTGCCGACGGAAGCGGGCGAGGTCTTCCGCCGCCGCGCCGGGCGCATGGAGGACCAACTCACCCGTGCAATGGCCGACACGGTAGCAGCGCATATCCCGAAGGACCTCGCGGTTGCTCGGAGCCTCGGACGCTTTGGGTTGCGCCATGCCCGCGCGTTGACCGCCATGCAGGCCGCGGAATCTTTGAGCGCGGCGAGCCGCGACACGGGAGCCTCTCCGACGTCCCTCCATCAGGCACTGACCGAACTCCAGACGGATCTCGGACGTAGCCTGACCCTCCGCGGCGAAAGCGGTGTGGTGCTGAATGCTGCGGGCCAGCGACTGGCGGTCCGGTCAGCCCTCGCCCTGAACGAGTTGCAGCAAGCGAATGATGAGTTGCGCGAGTTGGAAGGACGGATGGAGGGACGCATCCGCGTGGCAAGCCTGCCCCTGGCGCGGACGCAGCTTCTCGGCCGCATCATCAGCCGTCTGCTAGCCCAGCATCCTCAGGCGCGGATCGAGGTGCTCGATGGCTCATACGACACGCTGTCCCGAGCACTCAGGACAGGAAAGTGCGACCTGCTGATCGGGGCCCTGCGTTACGGGACAACCGTGGACGGGCTGCATGGCGAAGTGCTGTTCGACGACCCCTACGAGATCACCGCGCGCGCGAACCATCCGATTCACGCGATCGGCCGTGCCGGGCTGGAGGACCTGCTTGACTTCCCCTGGGTGGCCCAGCACTCCAACACCCCCATCCGTATGGCATTCGACGAGCTGTTCGAGGGTGCGGCGAGCCGGCCAAGGGTCGATGTCGAATCCAGTTCGCTTGTCCTGACCCGCGCGATCCTTCTGGACAGCGACCACCTTGCGATGCTGTCGCGGCGTCAGATCGCGATCGAAATGCAGGTGAACCTGCTGCGCGCCGTCAGCCTGGCCCCGGAGGTCGCCAACCGGCTCTCCGCCCGTGCGATCGGCGTGACAACGCGCCTCGACTGGCTCCCGAGCCGCCTCCAGCAGGCGTTTCTCGAGGTGCTGCGCGAGGAGGCGAAGAACATGCGGACCTGATGCTCACACGCGGCAACGTCACCACCCGTTCTTCGACCCTCCCCGGTTCTCCGCCAGGAGGCTACCTGCGGCATCACCGGTCTTGAGGCTCGGCCCATGCTCAGGCTTTCGGACATCGAAAGCAGGTTCATCACCAGTGGCGTCTCCTCGTTTGCCCGGCCGCTCCCGAGGATGCCGGAGGGTATCGCGGGCCCTTCGGTCTCGTGGAAGGCGACGCGTGCAACGCGTAGGGCATCCCGCAGCATGTTGGGAATGATGGCGATGCCCTGCCCGGGGGCGACCCGATTCAGCATGGCCACCCACGATCCCAGTGACAGGCTGCCTGCGCGCGCCACCGCCGTGAAGGCGCGCAGGTCGTCGATGTGGTCGATCCGGGCCATTGTTTCCGATCCGCGTAGGCTGCCTTCTCCATGTCGCGAGAAACGCAGGCGGAAGTCCGCGCGTTTCTTCCGCGACAATCGAAAGGACATCCGATGAACACCGTGAACCAGCCCTCCATCAGCTATGCCGCCGCCAAGCGCGTGATCGACGCCGCCCTGCAGGCCGGGAAGGAGCGCGATTTCCCCATTTCGGTCGCAGTGGTCGATCGCGGCGGCTGGCTGGTCGCGTTCGGTCGCGCGGATGGAGGGGTGCCCGGTGGCGTGGACGGCGCGCTTGGCAAGGCGCAGTCCTCGGCCAAGTTCCAGGACAGCCTCGCAACCTTCGGCAAGATGGCAAAGGACGGCCAGACTTGGCTGGGTGATCTGCCGGGCATGATTCCGCTGGCAGGGGGCGAACCGTTGATGGTGGACGGCGTCTGCGTCGGTGCCGTCGCCGTGTCCGGCGCGAACGAGCCGGTGGAGCAGGCCTGCGCCGAGGCCGGTGCCGCGGTGCTGCGCTGATGGCCGTGCGTGGGATCGAGCATGTCGGCATGACCGTGCCCGACATCACGGAAGCCGAACGGTTCTTCATCAACGCCTTTGGGGCCGAGGTGCTCTACCGCGTCGTGTCGAAGGACGGGCCCGACCAGCCGGGACGCGACATGACCGCCGTGAACGGCGTACCCTCCGACAACGGCTTTCGCGCCCTGTCGATGCTGCGCATCGCGGGCGGCGCGAACCTGGAGTTGTTCGAAGCGATCACCCCCACCTCCACGCGGGTGCCGGAGGTTACGGACATGGGCGTGCACCACTTCTCGGTCTATTGCGATGACGTGCGCGCGGTGGGCGAGGCGATCGCGGCGGCGGGCGGCACAATGCTGAAAGGGCCGAACCCCTTCTTCGGGCAGGAGGCGGGCGAGGGCAACTACCTCTGGTTCGGTCGCTGCCCCTGGGGCTCGCTGATCGAGCTGCTGCAATTCCCGACGCCCCCTGCCTGCGACGCCCTCGGTGCCACGCACATGCGCTGGCAGCCCCCGCCCGCCTGAAGGAAAGACCGATGATGACCCGCCGCACCCTGATCGCCGCCGCCGCAATGGCCTCTATCATCCCCCGCACCGCCTTTGCCGGTGCGGGGTTGAAGGTGGTCGCCACGTCCCGCCGTTTCCTGGCCAATGGGATCACGACCGACGCGGCAGGTCGCATCTATCTGTCGATGCCAAGCTGGACGGGGATGGAGGACAGCCCCGGCCTTGCCCGTGTGGAAGATGGCGCGCCGGTCCCCTTCCCCGGCGGTGCATGGCATGATCCGGCCAGCGCCCCGCTGGGCCGGCTGACCACCGTCAACGCGGTCCACGTGTTCGACGACGGCCTGATCTGGGCCGTGGATCAGGGCGGGCCAGAGGGCGGTCAAAAGCTCGTCGCCTTCCATCCCGACGGCACGCTGGCGCATCACTTGGCGTTCGGGCCGGGCATCCTGCCCGAGGGAGCGGCGATGAACGACCTGCGCAAGCAGGGGGGGCGCGTCTACGTCACCGACAGCGGGCTCGGCGGGATCATCCTGCACGACTTGGACCGCAACGTGACCCTGCGCCGCCTGTCAAAACACCCCCTGCTGCGCGTCGATCCTTCGCGGTGGAGGTCGGCACGAGCAACCGCCCGCTTCAGGATGCTGAGGGCACGCGGCCGCAGGTCCATGCCGACATGATCGAGCTTTCAGGCGACGGGCGCTGGCTTTACTGGGCGTTTCCGGCAGGGCCTCTGCGCCGGATCGAAACGGCGGCGCTGTGGGATGAGGCGCTGGACGACGCCGCACTGGCCGCCCGGATCGAGACGGTGGCCGAAATCCCGCCTATCGGCGGCACCGCCATCGACGATCTGGGCAACATCTACCTGTCGGACGTGGCGGCACGGCGGATCGCGGTTCTGGTGCCGGACGGGCGGATCCTGACGCTGGTGCAGGACGACCGCCTGATCTCTCCTGACGCGATCTGGATCGGTGCGGACCGCCGCCTGATGGTGCCTGCGCCGCAGACGGAGCGGCTGCCCAAACATGCGAAAGGCGAGAACGGCCTCGCCCTCGCCTTGCCCGACAGACTGGAGGGCGCGCCCCTCGGCAATGCCGTCTTCGTTCCCGGAGGATCCCGATGAACCGTCGCCAGATGCTCGCCGCTTCGGCGGCTACCGCGTTTCTGCCCACCGCCTTGCGTGCACAGACCTCGCCGCGCCTGCTGCTGACGGGCGCGACCATCCTCGGCACCGGCCCTGCCGACGTGCTGATCGAGGGCGACCGGATCCAACAGATCGGCTCCGCCATTGCCCCGAACGGGGCGGAGGTAATCGACCTTTCGGGCACGCTCCTGATGCCCGGCATGGTCGACACGCATTGGCACATGTGGAACACCATCGCGCGCGGGATGGGGCAGACCGACCTCGGCGGGTTCGCGTCGTCGATGGCGCCGCTCGCGAATATCTGGACGCCCGAGGCTGCGGCCCTCTCCGTCCGCCTCGCCCTGGCCGAGGCGTGGAGCAGCGGCATCACCACCGTCCATAACTGGGCGCACAACATCCGCAACCCCGAGTTCGCCGCCGCCGAATGGGAGGCGATGCGCGAGGGCGGCATCCGCGGCATCTTCGCGTACGGCTACCCCCAGGACCTGCCGCCGGAGGATCGGATGGATTTCGCCGCCCTCCGCGCCTTCCGCGACCGCTTCGCCGACATGCCCACCCTCCGCATGGGTCTCTGCACCCGCGGCCCCGACCGCAGCGCCGACGGCATCTGGCAGGAGGAATGGCGGATCGCGCGCGAGATGGGGCTGCCGATCACGTCCCATGTGGCATCGGACCGGAAGGGGGGTGCTGCGGGCAACATCGCACGTATGGCTGAGGGCGGGTTCCTCGGCCCCGACGTGCAGATCGTGCATGCCACCCACGCCACCGACGACGATTTTCGCCGCATGGCCGATCACGGCTCGCCCGTGTCCATCAGCCCGTGGACGGAGATGGAAGTGGGCTACGGCATCCCGCCTGTCGCGCGGATGGCAAAGGCAGGGCTGGCGATAGGGCTGTCGGTGGACAACATGGTGCTGGGGGGCAACGCCGACATGTTCGGGGTGATGAAGGTCGCATCAGATCTTGCCGCCGGCCAGACCGAACGTCAGGGCGCGGTGGCCGACGCCGCCGTGCTGCACTGGGCCACGGCGGGTGGTGCCGAGACGCTGGGCCTGACTGACACGGGGCGGATTGCGCCGGGGACGCTGGCCGATCTGGTGGCGGTGCGGCTGGATGCGGTGAACACCCGCCCCGCAAGCACACCCGAGTTCATGGTGACCCACGCCGCACATCCCGGGAACGTAGACACGGTGATCGCCGGCGGCATTGTCCGCAAGAACGGCGGAAAACTGATCGGGGTCGATCATGAGGCGCTGCTCGATGAAGCCGCCTCCATGATTGCGCACCTCATGCGCCAAGCTGGCATTCGGTGATAGCCCAAGAATGGAACCAGAGAGAAACCACATGAAGAATATCTACACGATTGCATTAGACCCCATGATGGCTTTGTGAGCTGACCGGGCCGGTGGCCCCTCCCGCGGCATTCTTCATTCGAGGGTTGCTCCGGATGGGCCGGTGCCGAGCCTCAGGAATGGGAGAGAGACCAGATGCAAGATAGCACGTTCGTCGGGCTGGATGTCCACGAGGCGACGAGTTCAGTTGCAGTTGTGCGGGGGAACGTGGCGATGAGGTCCACCCTCGGGGACGGTTCCGCATCGGCCCGATCATGTCCGCAAGCTGGTGGAGAAGCTGGGCGCAGGCGGAGATCGATTGCATTTCTGCTACGAGGCGGAGGCGTACGGGTATGGCGTGCACCGTCAACTTGTTGAACTGAAGCATGACCGCATCGTGGTGGCGCCCTCGCTTATTCCGGTAAAGGCAGGCGACCGGGTGAAGACGGACCGTCGGGACGCGGTGATGCTGGCGAAGCTGCACCGGGCGAGCGAGTTGACGGCTGTCTGGGTGTCGGACGCGGCGCATGAGGCCATGCGGGATCTGGTCCGGGACGGGCGACCGCGATGAGGGTTTCTGGGCCAGACGCGGCAGCATCTTCAGGGTTTTCTGCTGCGGCATGGTCGCGTCTATCCTGGGAAGAAGGGCTGGACCGTGGCCTATCGTCGCTGGCTGACGACGGTGCGGTTCCCGCATCCTGTCCAGCAGATCGTGTTCCAGGATTATGTCGACGCGGTAGCTGACGCCGAGGCTCGGGTCGAGCGCTTGACGGGTCAGATTGCGGATCTTCTCCCAACTTGGTCCCTTGCTCCGGTAGTGGAGGCAGTTCAGGCAATGCGCGGGGTCGCGTTCATCGTTGCCGGTGGTGGCCAAGGTCGGGGATTTCCATCGCTTCGACAACCCGCGTCAGTTGATGGCCTATCTCGGGCTGAATCCATCTGAACATTCCAGTGGCACTACTGTGCGGCGGGGCGGAATCACCAAAGCCGGCAGCGGCCTTGCCCGACGGGCGCTGATCGAAGGCGCGTGGAGCTACCGGATGCAGGCGCGGGTGAATGCAAAGCTCTACGCCTGGATTGAAGCCTTGCCCAAGGCCGTGCGCGACATTGCGTGGAAGGGACAGCTGCGGATGTGTCAGCGCTATCGTCATCGGGTTATGGCCGGGAGAGCGACGGTGGTCGTGACCACAGCCATCGCCCGCGAGATGGTTGGCTTCATCTGGGCCATCGCCAGAGCAGTAACGATCGCTCCTGGTGAGACGAAGGCCCAAAGCTAAGAAGACAAGACACGCCCATCCACGCCGATGCGCAAGGTTGGGGGCGGAACGTGGTGGGGAACCCTCGTGCCCTGTCATGAGCCGACACAGTCGACGCTCGCTCCTTGGAACGAGGCAGCCCCAGGACGAAACCGCGCTCATGCGGTAACCAACCCACGTATGAGAGCTTGCTCAACCGTCATCTCAGTTCCGTCTCCTACCCTGCGCATCTACACTACGCCACGTCCGCCACCGCCGGGATAGTTGCCATGGAACAGGGGCTTGACACCGATCATGAGAACAGGTTGCGTAAGAAGCCTGCAGGTTGGAACGATTTACTTTCGGCACTCGGTCTTGGACCGAGTGACGCCGAAGGCCTGCGTGCCTGAGGCCATATCTCATCGTCATGATGCCAGCAGCCGGGGCAGTCGGGCAAGATTGTTAGCGGCCATGGTGAGGATGAAGCGAGCGCGCACCCGCTCGACGCCGCGATAGACGGTCTGTGCCATGCCCCCGACGGTTTTTGGCCCAGCCGAAGGCCTCCTCCGTGCGTTTGCGGTTCCTGATCGACCGGGCGTAGCCTTCGTGCTGAATGGCGCGGCCGTCGATCGCTGAATATCTCGTTTTCTGCGCGACATGTGGTGTGACACAGGCTCGCGCAGGTGGGCGACGAACTCGGCCGCGTCAAGGCCCTTGTCCGCACCAGTTGCCGGATCGACCCGGGGGAGTGACGGTGGCTCATGTTCATGGCCGCGCGTTCCGCATGACCGTCGGCCTGCGTCAGGTCGCCCTGCACGATCAGACCGGAGCGGTTCTCCATCAAGGCATGGCCCATGAAGCACAGCATCGCCCCGGTGCCGAGAGACTTCTTGCAGAGCTGCGCGTCCGGGTCGGTGGTGGAGGCATGGGCGGTGCTGGTCCGCTTCTCACCCCGGAAGTCGACCTCAGCATCGGGGTGCTGGCGGCTTGGGCGGGGCATCGGGTCGGTCCCGGTCGCTTGGAGTTGATCCTCGGTTTGGGGTGTCGGGTCCAAGCCGGCCATCCGGATCGTCATCGGGCGACGCGGCTACTGCCTCCGGCTGGAAGCTTTTCATGGATGCCCGAGCCTTGATCAGCGTCCCATCGACCGAGAGGTGATCGTCCAACGGAAGTGGCGCGACCTCGTGGTATGCCAAGGATCGCCGCCGTCACCTTGCGGGACATCTCCGTATTCAGCAGCCGATCGCGGTTCTTCGTGAACACCGTCGGCCTTCGGCCCGGGGCCTCGCCCGTTCAGGGGTGAAATCTGTCCACTGGACGGATCCTACGGCACCCTTGACCCCAGACCTGATGATCGATGCCCCGCCCCACGAACCAGCGGAACAGCAGGTTATCCTGCATCTGCTCCATCAACGGCCGCTCAGAACGGATCGAATAGAGAACCTGCATCAGGCTGACTTTCGAGGAATGCTGCTGGCAAGGGGCCTACCGCTGCAGCAGAACTTCCTGATCTTCGCTATCCCGGCGCCCCGTGCCCGCGTTGGCGGATCAGCAGCGCGAAAGCCGGGCCACACGTGCGGGGCCACGGGCGAACATTCCCTGTCCGCAATTCGCATGGCCACGGTGGAACGCTGGTTCTCACCCGAGTTCGCGGAGAAGGCGCCGGAACTGGTCGACGACATCAGGCAGCGCTTCATCTCCACTTGAGTAAAGGGCTACTGCGCCTGCTGCAGGGCGCTCGGGGCGGCGGACCTGCGCGCGGATGTGGGCGCGTTCCCGATGCCGGTCCTCGCGATCTCGGGCGAGGACGACGCGGTGTGCCCGCCATCCGATCTTGAAAGCATTGCGCGCAACGTGCGTGATGGCCGCCATGTCAGCCTGCCGGGCCGGCATATCCTGAACATCGAATCGGCCGGGGCGTTCAACGCCGCGCTGACGCGACATCTGCTGGAATGAGTTTGCCCCGCCATCACGGCGGGATCACGAGGGGGGAGAACATGACAACATCAAGATGGCTGGCCGGATGCGGCGTGGCGGGCGCGGCCTTGCTGGCCGCCGGGACCGCGCAGGCCCGGATCGACGAGGGGAGCTGCGCCGCACTGGCCGGGCTGGTCATCCCCGCCGACCGCTTCGGCATCCCGAGCGGCGAGGCCCAAGTGACCGACGCCCGCTTCCTGGCCGCGCAGGCGGAGGGCGTGGCCGATGGAAAGCGCGTGCCGGCACAACCCGACTTCTGCCGGCTGACCGGCGCCATCGGGCCGGTGTCCGACGCGCCGCCGATCCGGTTCCAGGTGAACCTGCCGGCGGAATGGATCGGCAAAGTGGTGCAATATGGCGGCGGTGGATTCAACGGCTCGCTCGTAACAGGACTGGACCCGCTGCGCGATGCGCCGCCCACGGTCCCCACGCCGCTGATGCAGGGCTACGTGACGGCGGGCACAGATTCCGGGCACGACGCCGAGGAACTGGAGGAGATTCAGGCCTTCGCCCTGAATGACGAGGCGCTGGAGAACTTCGCTCACGCCGCCTACAAGAAGCTGCACGATCTGGTGGTGGCCGTCACGGCCGAGGCATACGGGCAGGCGCTCGCCCGCTACTACTATTTCGGCGGGTCGGAAGGCGGGCGCGAAGGGCTGATGATGGCGCAGCGATATCCCCACGATTTCGACGGGATCGTCAGCGCGGTGCCGGTGATCAACTGGGTGGGCCTGATGCATGCGGGGGTCCGCATGGGGCAGTTGCAGCGGGCCGAGGGCGGCTGGCTGGATGAGGCCGCCGTCAAGGTGCTGGCCCAGGGCGCGATGGCGCAATGCGACGCGCTGGACGGCCTGGAGGACGGCGTCATCGGAAACACGCCCGCCTGCCGCGACGTGTTCGACATCGGGACGCTGGTCTGCGAGAACGGGTCGGAGGGCTGCCTGAAGCCCGCACAGGCGAAGGTCGCCGAAACGCTGCGCCAGCCGCTGGACTATGGCATGGCGCTGGCCAACGGGGTCAAGAGTTATCCCGGCCTGCCGATCGGCGGGGAGGGGCAGGCGAACGGCATGCAGCGCTGGTCCACCGGATCTGTGCCTCCCTCGGCCAAGGGGGCGGAAGAGGAAGCCCGCTCTTGGGATTACGGCAATGGCATGGTCCGCTATTTTATCGCGCAGGACGCGGAGTTCGACATGGACGGCTATCGGATGTCGGATTCCGAACCGCGTCTGCGCGAAGTGTCGGACCTGATGGACGCGACCGATCCGGACCTCTCTCGCTTCGCCGAGGGGGGTGGGAAGCTGATCCTCAAGGAGAACATGGCCGACTATGCCCAAAGCCCCGAGACGGGCATCGTGTATTATGACAGCGTCCGGGAGACGATGGGAGAAGAGGCGACAGAGACGTTCCTCCGGTTCTACACCGCCGCCGGCGCGGACCATTCCGGCCGCATCTTCAACGCCGGAGGAAAGGCGCTGCCCAGCCATGTCGACCTACTGGCGGCTCTGGATGCCTGGGTTGAACAGGGGATCGAGCCCGGCGAACTGGAACTGACGGCCCATGACGATGCCGCGCCTTTCCGAGCTGTCGCGTCACGTCCGCTATGCGTATATCCCGCTTATCCTTATGCCGTGGCAGGCCAGTTCGAGTGCAGGGTGCCGTGACATCATCCAGTGAGGTGCCGGGCGTGTCAGAGACACGGCCGGAGCCGACCTCCCGCGTCCGCGCCAACCGTTTCCACGACAAGGAAATCCCGAAGCTCGGCGGCTACTGGTGCATCGTGGCGCAGGGTCTGTGTGATGGACGTCGGAAGCGCAAGCTGGTGCGTTATCCCGGCTTGCGCGATCCGGTCGATCGATGCCTGCGATCCGGCTGGACGCCGGCGCAGATCGTCGGGCGGATGCGATACGAGCGCGCAGCGCGTCGGGTCTGCCGCGAGACGCTCTATCGCCACATCTACTTCCAAGAAGGCCGCCGGGCGAGCTCTGGCGCCCCCTGCCCTCGGGCCGTCGGAGGCGGCGTGGTTGCCGACTGCGCAAGCGCAACTTTGCGCCCGAGCTCAGCATCTTGTTCCAGCCAGACGTCGTCGCGCACCGAAAGGAGTTCGGCCACTGGGAATGTGACCTGGTGCTGTTCCGACAGAAATACGGCCCGGCAAATGTCACGACGATGATCGAACGCACGAGCCGTTTCCTTCTGGTGCTGAAGAATGAGAAAAATCGCACCAGGCCGATCATGGCCCGGATCGCACATGCTCTCATGCCCCTGCCCCGCCATGCCTGCCGCTCGGCACCGTCCGACCGCGGCTTGGCGTTCATCGACTGGCCCCATCTGCAGGCCACGGTCGGTCCCAGACCTGGTTCTGCGAGGCGCAATCGACTTGGCGAAAAGGTGCGGTGGAGAGCGCCAACAAGCGGCTGCGGCGCTGGCTCTGTCGGGACACCGATCCGAACAGCCTGTCTCAGGATCAGCTGCGCGGACTGAACGCCACGCCGCGCAAGTGTCTCGGCTTCCGCACCCCCGCCAAGGCGTTCATAGCCAACATCATCGACCGGGAAAACAGACGTGCAGATCTCTCAACCCACCCAAAGTCGCATCCGGGATAGCGCGTCCACGTCGATCCGTCAGGCCTCGATCCCAACACTGCGCAGCCTCAGCATCTCTCTCGCCTGCCGCCAGGTCGCGACCGGCCGGTCATGCCGCTCGCAGAGGCCTACTACCCGCCGCACCAGGGCCGCGTTGGACGGGGCGAGCGTCTCGCGGTCCAGGCGCACGTTGTCCTCCAAACCGGTGCGGGCGTGGCCACCTTTCTTCACCGACCATTCGTTCACGACAAGTTGGTTACGCCCGATGCCGGCCGCGCACCAGTGCGAGCCGGGCGACACGCGCTCCAGCGTCTCGATCATGAAGTCAAGCGCCCGTTCATCGGCGGGCATCGCATTCTTCACTCCCATGACGAACTGAACGTATGGCTTGGCCCGCAGCCGCCCGTCCCGAGCCATGAGCGCCGCCTGAAAGACATGCGAAAGGTCGAACGCCTCGATCTCGGGCACCACCTCGTAGGTCAGCATCTCCGCCGCCAGCCAGTCCACCAGATCGGGGGCATTTTCATAGACGCGCGTGGGGAAGTTGTTCGAACCCACAGCGAGAGACGCCATGTCGGGACACAGCGGCAGCATCCCTCCCCGGTCCCTGCCCGACCCTGACCGGCCGCCGGTCGAAAGCTGCACGATCATGCCGGGGCAATGCGTCTCGATGCCTTCCTTGAGTCGGGCGAAACGCTCAGGGTCCGCGATAGGCTTGCCCGCATCATCGCGTACATGGGCATGAACGATCGAGGCGCCGGCTTCGAAAGCTTCATGCGTGCTCTCGATCTGCTCGGCCAAGGAAATCGGCACGGCCGGATTGTCGCTTTTTTGGGGAAGTGATCCGGTGATGGCAACGCAGATGATGCAGGGGATCATTCGGAGGTCCTTTCTGAAATGGGGCCCGAGACCGGCATGTAGAACCGGCCCCCGCCATGCCCATCGGGACCGGAGCGGTCGCTCCTCCCGGCCCAGACGGTCGGTTCGAGATCGCGGTGAGAAGGCGGCCGGATCTCACCGGCATTGCTGCCCGTCCGGCAGCAGCACGGGATCGAAGCTGCCTGCAGTGGCGCAGCGCGGCGCCTAACGCTTCACCACGGTCTGGTCGATCGCGCCGAAGAGCGGCGCACCGCTCCGCAACCGGCATTCCATGCGCACCCGGTCCCCGAAGCGCATGTAGGGGGTCCGGGCCGCTCCAAGATCGAGCATCTCGATACCCCGGCGCTCCGCGATGCAGGAGGAGCCGACGTCGCGGAAATTCGCGTTCGATACGGTGCCGGACCCGATGATCGTGCCCGCGACAAGGTCGCGCGTGCGCGCGGCATGGGCGACCAGCTCGTCGAACCCCCAAGCCATCTGGTAGCCTTCCACCAGCCCGAAGCTGTCCCCATTCCATTCGACCGAAAGCGGGAGATCGACCCGCGCATCACGCCACGCATCCCCAAGCTCGTCGGGCGTGACGGCCACGGGTGCCGCCGAACAGGCGGGCTTCGCCTGCACCCAGCCGAAGCCCGTCCGCATCTCGGTCGGCGCCACCACCCGCAACGACCAATCGTTGATCTGCACCAGAAGGCGGATATGCCCGCGCGCGGCTTCGGCCCCTGTGCCCATCGGCACTGGCCCGCAGATCACGCCGAACTCCCCCTCGAAGTCGATGCCGTCCTCTTCCGACGGCAGCGGAACATCGGCCGTTGCGGGCAGGAACCGGTCGGACAGGCCCTGATACATCAGCGGCCGGTCCACGGGGCTGTCGGCCATGCCGAACACCTTGCTCATCAGGTGCCCGTGGCTTTGATAGGCCGATCCGTCCAGCCACTGCCATGCTCTCGGCAAGGGGGCCAGCGCCCGCCCCGCCTCGAAGGGGACGCCCGCACCCGCGTTCAGCGCGGCGTATTGTGCCGCCAGACCCGGAGCCAGACGCTCCCAGCCTTCAAGCAGCGTCTGCATCGTCGCCGCCGCCTCGGCAGGCATGCATCGCGTCAGATCGCGCGAGACGACGTGCAGCCGCCCATCAGGCGTGTCATCGGGCATTGTGGCAAATTTCATCTTTCTCTCCTACTTGCCGGCGCGCTCCTGCCGGTCCGCCAGATGGTCGCTGACCATGACATTGCCCTGCGCATCGATGTGCAGGGGCACCCGGGTTAGCCTCCGCCCGAGACAGGGACCCAGGATGCAGACCCCCGTCTCCGGGTCGAATACCGCGCCATGCGCGTGGCAGACGATCTGGCCCGAGCGGTTCAGATAGGCATCTGAACGCCAAGCCATTGGCGTGCCGCCCGCATAATGGGGACAGGAATCCTGAAATCCCGACAGTTTTCCGCCCCGCCGGAGGACGATCACCGCGCAGCGGGCGCCTGGACCGGGCAAGAAGCCACGGGCGGCGCCCTCCGGGATCGCATCGGACCTGCACAGATGAACCAGCCCCCTCATCCCGCCGACCCTAGAACCGTGTCGCGAAGCTGATCTGCCAGGTGTCCCCCTGGGGGCGGCTTTCCGTCTCTATCTCCTTTTGCCAGCTGATGCCAAGCAGGGCGTGGTTCGCGAAGGTGTAGTTCAGCGACGGGCCGATAGCGACGCCCTTGCCCCGGTTGCCATCGGAGGCGACGTTCGGCCCTTCATCATCGGTCAACTGCTCCAGCAGGTAGCCGGACACGGCCGCGCGGAACGAGCCGAAGTTGTAGCCGGCGGCATAGTCGATCACCAGCTCGTCGCCGGAGGTGTAGTCGGTGTCGGAATTCTCGAAGTTCTTGAGGTAGCGCACCCCGATCGCGACCTCCCAAGCGGGATCGGTCACGTCGAGGTAATGGTATCCGAACGTCGGCTGGATCGACCAGTGGTTGAGGCCGGCATTGGCCAAGCGGCCGGGATCGTAATCTCCGGTAGGCAGGGCGACGTCGATCCCAAAGACATAGGTGTGCGCTCCGCTGTGCCAGGCGAGGCCACCGGCCACCAGCACATCGGAAAGTCCCGAGGTCGAGCCGCCGTGAGACCCGGCGGAGATGTCCATGTCCAGGATGACGGGCATGACCAGCTGCCACCATACCTTGCCCCCTGCCGCCTCCCAGCCGGTGACGCCCAACAGGCGCAGCGTCTCGACCTTCACGTCCGCGCCGAAGCTTACTGGCAGGCGGTCCCCGTTGTCGTCGGTCAGCCGGTCGGCCGAGTAGTAGCTGGTCTGCGACAAGGCATAGAGTCCTTGCACGGGCGGGATCGCTCCGGAATAGAAGCCAGACGATCCGGGGGAATACTGGGTGTTCCCGTTCTCTGCGGCCTTGCCTGCAACGGGCAATAGAGCGGCGGTCAGGGCTGCGACAGCACAGCCCGGCATCAGTCGTTTCATGGACATCCTCCCAAAAGCGGCAAACCGGCCTACGGGAGCTCCCCCTCCCGTTCAGGCTGGCGGCAGATGCACATACATCTGCCAGCCGGCTCCCCAACGATTAATCGGGAACTGGTCATTCACATAATTGATATTAATCATATAATGTATTAACATTGTGAATAACAATTTCGCGGCCCTAGTTGGGTACGAGAGGCCGCAGACGTGGGGCATGAACTTGGGGCCCGCTCCGCCGTCCTCAGTCCGCCCTTCCTGTGCACGTGGTGGCGCCGGCCGAAGGTGTGCGCATCTTCTGTCGGGAAGTGAAGCGCCCCGTGTCGGCGTTCGTCACAGATGCCCGTTCGCGTGGTCGGGATCCGCAGCAGCCGCCTTCACCACCGTCTCGCGCAGCCAGCGGATCGCGGGGTCGTTTGACCGGTAGCTGTGCCACTGGGCGCATTGGCGCATTTTCGGGATGGCGAAAGGCAGCTCCAGCATCTTCAGCGGCAGCGTGCGGATCACCCGCTTGGCCAGCCGCCGGTGCAGGATCGCGATCCGGTCCGTTCCGACGACAAGCGCCGGTAGCGCAAGGAAACTGAAGCTGACGACGTCGACGTTGCGTCGGATCCCCAGAGCCTGGATCGCCTGGCTTTCAAAAGAAGGGACGTCGATAGACGGAAGCATCACAGCATGACGCTCGCGCAAGAACGCGTCAAGCGTCAGGATTTCCGAGATTCGCGGATGCGCCCGATCCACAACGGCAACGAAGCTTTCCTCGAAAAGGATCTCCATAGGATGTTCCTGCGAAGCGTAGTTCTCAGGGATCACCAGCAGGTCCGCCTCCCCCCGTTCGAGCACCCGGTCGGGCTGGTCGGTCTGCGGCAGGAACTGGAATTGCAAGGCCCCCTGCCCCGCGATATGTAAGAAATCCGCCAGCAGCGTCATTACCGTATAATCCGAGGCGAGGATACGGAACAAGCGGTCCGAGGTGCGGGGATCGAAGTCGGGCGCCGCTATAATCGACGCCTCGACCCGGACGAGAATGTCGCGCACCGGCTCCACCAGCACCTCCGCCCTAGGTGTCAGCTCCAGCCGGCGACCGACCTGCACAAGAAGGTCATCGCCGAAATAGGCGCGTAGCCGCGAGAGCGCGTTACTCATCGCGGACTGGGTAATTTTCATCTTCTCCGCCGCACGGCTGACATTACGCTCGGTCAGCAGCAGATCCAGCGCTGCAAGAAGGTTCAGGTCAAGATTCTTGAAGCGCATGACATCACCAAAACAGATAGCTAGAGTGGATCAGATTTATTTGCCATATGGAAGAGGTGTTATGATTCCACCATCTTAGACATGGATGCAGCCACATGGTGCGCCTGGCGATGTTGCCGCGGGCGTGCGTGAGGCGTGAGGCAACATGACAATCGAGTGGCGAATGGCAATCGCGTTGTGGTCCTCGGGGGCTGGCTGCGTTGCGTGTCCACGACCCTCACCCTGCACCGGCGCGGCTTCGACGTGCGGCTTTAGGAACGGCAGGCGGAGCCAAAGGCGATCGGCAGCGCGGTGCTGGTGAGCGTTCCCGTTCTGGCAACCCCGCGGTCTTCCGGGACTGACGTGGCCAGTTTGGCCTACCGACCATGACCCCTTTTGAGAGCAGTCGCGGCAAGACCCAAGCGGCCCTTCACTTCGACGCCGAGGTCGGGGCGCGGATGGGCATCGGCGGCCGTCACTATGACGTGCTGCGCTCCTCGGCCTTTCCGAAGGCAGGATCGTTACGGGCTATGAAATCCGATCTTTAAGAGGAGACCGCACAGGGCGTCGCGGTTCACTCCAAGAGCGGTGTCCGGGTCGATGCGGACATGCGCGTGGGTACCGACAGCATCCGCCGGGTGGCTTGCATGGTGCGACCATGTCGAGGGAGTGCCACCGAACTATGGCGACTTGTCGCATGACTGGC
Source organism: Falsirhodobacter sp. 1013 (assembly GCF_051195255.1). Classification (NCBI taxonomy): domain Bacteria; kingdom Pseudomonadati; phylum Pseudomonadota; class Alphaproteobacteria; order Rhodobacterales; family Paracoccaceae; genus Falsirhodobacter; species Falsirhodobacter sp. 1013. Next base: position 33,555 of record NZ_JBNJLK010000021.1, read on the forward strand.
GTCAGCAGGTCAGCTTCTTCCCGATGCTGCATGAAGGCAAGCGCGGCTTTGAGTGGTGGGTGGTCGAACCTGCGAAGGAAGCAGATCTACCTCCTGCCTACCCAGTTGCATCGAAGCAAGTTGCTGGAAGAACTGGATCGAGCCGATCCCGAAGCTGCTGGAGGGGGCGGTTCCGACACGCAGATCTTCCGGTGGAAGATCTACAACCGCCCTCGCTGAAGTCTTGGTCGACGGGCCGTATCGATCACGTCGAGGATGCCGTACATCCGGTCTCGCCCTATGCGGCCTATGGCATCTGGATGGCGCTCGAGGACGGTCACTTTTTGGCGAGCTCCTCGAGGGGTAGATCTGCGTGACGGCAGGCCGTCTCCCGCAGCTTTGCGCGTCACGAGGCGCAGCGGGAGGACTGTGTGAACAATATGGTCGATTTCGTGCAAAGCTTGGAAAGGTGTTCCACGGCCTGCCGCGCCGCCTCGCGAAGCTGCGTGACCTCGTGTTCGACCACACACCCTGCTTAGGAAGATCGGGTCACGGAATACTTTAAGGGCGCCGAGCACGAGTCGCTCTCGCTCTCAGAACTTTCCGTCGTATGATGTCTTACCGGAGAACCTTGATCGAGCGGCGGTTGTCGCGTGCCATGGTGGAAGCGCCCGACACCGATTGTCTTCCCCTCGCCGGGTTCCGCAAAATAAACCGCCTCGGGCCTGGTCCTTCTAGGAAAAAGTGCAGCTGGTCCGTAAAACCGGCGACGGCGCGACGAGTGGTCTCGGATACGCTTTTTGAAGCACAGACAGGGTGGAGAGCCTAGGTGTCAGATCCCACGGTTTGTTGCTCGAACGTGAACGGATCAGGCGCAGGACCCACCGGACCCGCGCAGACGCAAGGCGGGACGCGTTCGATTACGTTGAGAGGTTCTGCAATTGGAAGCGCACGTGTGCGAGGAACGGGAGGCTGTCGCCCGCCGAATTTAAACGGCGGCAGATGATGAGACTTGAAGGCGTTTGGGAAATTTCGGGCTATTCAATCAGTCGATCGAAAGCGGGCCCTCAGCCTTTATGACAACATATGGTTCCCCGCCTCAATCCTACTTCCGATCCTCTCCTGCGGCACGCTCGAACTTCCCGGCCAGTTCCTCGAGGTCACCCATAAAGAACCGAGACGCCGGATCTCCGACCATGTCCCGTTTAGCTGGAGATCGACTCCAACGGAGGCTTTTCCAAGTTTGCGCCGGTTGCTCCGTACGCGTGTGGGATGTTCGGCGTGAGTAGCCTTCTGACAGCGTGCCCGCGGTCACAGTTTGCGGCAAGACGACTTCCGTCATCTCTTACCTACGCCACCGCCCCGGGTTCGGCTGCATCTCCGCACAAGGAACTATGTTTGAGTCCCGTCCTAACGGCACCACAACGTTCAACGCCTGACAGTCCCGCTTGTCACCTACCGTCCGATCCAGTTCGCAAAATGCTCTTGAGCCGCCATATAGGTGCATCTCCCTTGAAGCTTTGGTGAGGCGTGACGCGCAGGCAAACTGCCGGATCGGGGCCCTTCTGCGTTCTGTGAATGCGCAGAGGGTCGTCTCCGGCAACCCCGCGCCGTGTCGTCACCGGGGAAGCCGTCAGTGAGCACCTGCCGCAGCCAACTCTCCATCTCGGATGCACCTGTCGTTCCGGTCCAGCCGCGATAGGCCGCAGACGCTCCCGGCCATCTTCTTGTGACCGCGGTCACGCTGGCAGGCCATGGGGCGCTCGCCACCGCTGGAGGTGAAGTTCGCTGGATCCTCTGCGCCGCTTCGTTTGCCAAGCCTCCACGCATGATCCGCCGGCCTTGTAGCGGCGATGTATTGTGACGTGGATTGTACGCCCCGCGGGATTTGATCGCCGGACGTTAACGCTCCCGTAGCCGCCGGGTATCGGTGATGATACTCGAAGGCTTTGCCCCCGAAAAGCGCAGCGTGTTCCGCCATGTATGTCATGAGGGCTTCGATGCCGTCGCGAACCGGTCCAGCAATGAGAAGGGATCGAAGCTCTCCCGTCGCTTCCCGCTGATCAAGCTCCGGAAGTAAGCCTCCATGTTCCTGATCCTGCCATGCATATTCACCATCACCATCACCGAAACCGCAGCCGCGATGGCACCTAAGTTTGAAGAGGCTTCATCGTGCAATGCGGATCTGATGCCGATCATGGGAGCCAACTGCCGCCCTAATAAGACGATGTCGGACTCTGTGCGCAGTGGCCTTTCGGCAAAGCACAATGCGTCCGGGCAGGCACTGGACAGTTTCTCCAGCAAGGTCGCGACCTCGCCCTGGGTCCACACGCTCGATGCGTTAGAGCCTTTCTTATCAATTTCCTCTGTTTTAGACCTAGAATGATCACGGTCATTCTGACCGCCAGAGCCGGCCATTTTTGCAGGACCTTCGGCTCCAGACAGATCGATGTCGGCTTGGCTTTCGGGGCGGGGCAGGGGGATTGGAGCGCGTTGGGAGGCGCCGTCGCCAATCGTCTTTTCAATGAGTTTGGACAGGAACGCCCGAAGACGGTCGCGGAGTTCGCGGAGCTGATCGACCGGCAGCTTGCGCCGGACACACTTCCTTGCGTCGGCGAGCATGCCTGGATCCACATCTTCCTTCTCGAGGCGCGCGAGGAGATCCTTGATTTGAGTAGCGAGATGACGGCACTCGAGGGCGTTCCGGTTGTGGAGTTCGAGGGCGCCAAGCCACCGGTCTCGCGCGTCGATCATGGGCTGGAGATCGAACCCGAAGGCAATGCTGTCACCTGAAGACGTCCCGCGGCTCACGTAGCGTTTGCAATTCGGGCTGTCGCGGCGCTTGAGGATCCCGATCTCCACGAGATCCATAACATGACGACGAATGGTCCTCTCGCTGACGCCGGCGAGTCGGCGCATCAACTCTCGTGTGGATGCGAAGCAGATCGTCCCCCGGCCCTGCCTGAGGCAGCTGATCATGGCAGCGAGGGTCTGCATGACCTTCGGCTTGAGCCCGAGGCTTGGGGCCGCGTCGCGGATCATCTGGTAAATAGCCCATGTTTGATCTGAGTTGCCCTTGGGCACTGCAACATCGTTCGCTCCGGGATGGGAACGTTGAATAAGTTTTTTGAATGTCATGGTCGTTACCGGCCGAACCGCGGAGCCGAGAGTAGTCCCTCCTCCTTGCTCACGAAAGAGTGGGCAAACCTTACCCAACTCCCGAAACGGAAGCTATTGACGGGCACAGTGGAGGCTGGTAGGCATGAAGGTGCAAAAACGTGACTACCGGGCTCTCCAGGGATTTCTCTGGGGGGCTCTTTTCTTATGTGCGGTCTGTAGCGGTCCTCCTTTCGTTGTTGAATGTTGGATCAAATAGATAGGGCAGGGGGCTCACCCCTTGCCCCGGCTCTCCGTCCAGCGATCGTGAAGTAGGCGCACGATTTCGTCCGCGTTCTCCTCGAACCACTGTCCGAACTGGGGCTGATGTCGCAAGGAGACATTCAGCGAAAGACTTCGACCGGTCTTCTTCAGCGTCCCGACGTGACGTCCGGAGAGGGCGAGGGGCCTCGAAGCGGTAGGACCGGACTTTGTCGTTGTGCCCGCGGGCACAACGACATTCGCCTTCGGGGGAGCAGTGCCATCCCTGACGGATTCCTCAATGATTTTCTTGGCTTGTCGAAATATATTACCAAAACGGTCCGAGCCGGTGCTGTGGGATGACTGCTCGGCCTTGGGGATCAGGCGACGCAGGTCGACGCCGTCGTCGCGTGCGATCTGCGCAAGTTCAGTCCAGAGCCGGCGGCCGATGTCAGGGGCCGCCCCGATGTGCAGGATCACGTCGAGGGGCACGTTGTCGACGACCGTCGACATCTTGGAGATCGCCGTCCGGTCGATGCCGAGAGCGTCTTGGATGACTTGAGAGTCGTATCCTGCGGATTTCAGCTCGCGTACGAAGAGCGCCTTCTCAATGTAGGACGGGTCGACCCGAAGATTGTTCTCCTGACCCTGAGCGAGGATGGCGGCATCCTCGGCGAGATGCCGGACGATCGCCTTTACCCGGGCGGCCGGGCCGATCTTGCGGATCGCAGCGAGGCGGCGCCGCCCATAGACGATGATGAAGCGGTTCATGCTGTCCGGATGGGGCCGCACAAGGATGGGCACTTGCTGCCCATGCGTGCGGATGCTTTCGGAGAGCCTGGCAATTTCGACAGGATCGAGTTCTATACGATCCTGAACGCCCGAGTCTATGATCAGCGACGGATCCAGTTCCTGGATGCCGCTCTCGCTCATGTCCCGCAGGCTGCTGCCCAGGGTCTCCAACGCCGGCGCACCGTGCCTGCGGGGAGGTAGTGCGGCAAGCGGAGCCTGGGAAGGTGCGGCAAGCGGAGCCTGGGAAGGTGCGGCAGGCGGAGCCTGGGAAGGTGCGGCAGGCGGAAGCTGGTGGGAGAGGGCCGTCTCGAAGATATTCTTGCGTCCCATCAGGTCCTGCCCCACGACCGCTGGATGAGACCCTCGATCTCGTCGGACACGGCGTTGCAGCTCTGGACGGCGCGTTCGATGGTCTTCTTCACGAAATTGCCCGGGTCGACCTCGTACACCGTCTGCTGGGTCATGCCCGCGTCGCTGATGGCCGTCGACTTCAGCATCGGCTCCGTAAGGACCTCGTCCTCGAGGATGGCCCGCAGATAGGCTGCCATTTGGGTCTGCGGACCGTCCGAAGGCTCGTAGCGTGTCAGGAGGAACTTCACGAAGTTCCAGCTGATGGGCTCCGACCGGTTCGTGTGGTGCTGGATCGTCCGGAAGAGGTCGCCGGCCAGGCTCAGGAACTGCGACATGGAAGCGATGTCGAGCATACTTGGAACCACGGTAACGACAAGGGCGGAGGATGCCGCGAGAGCCGTGAGAGTGGTGAAGCCGAGCTGGGGCGGGCAGTCGATGATGACGAGGTCGTAATCATGCTCGACCCTACTGAGCTGGATCGTCAGGCGTTCGGCGAAGGTGGGCGTGATCCTCTGCCCAAGCGCATATGCCGTGTTGGTTTCATATTCGGAAAGGACCAGGCCAGCTGGGACGAGGTCCAGATTGTGGAAGTAGGTCTTCTTGATGACGTGTTCGATGCCGACCTGATCCTGATCGTAACGCAGGCAGTCGTAGAGGGTGCCCTTGTCCTGGAACTCGATCTCGGGGCGGTAGCCGAACATGGTGGTGGCAGAAGCCTGCGCATCCGCATCGATGAGGAGCACCCTGTATCCGCGAAGGGCAAGGCGCTGCGCCACGTGGCAACTGGAGGTGGACTTCCCAGACCCGCCTTTGAAGTTGACGAAGCTCAGGACCTGCAACGCATCGCCCGGTTGACGCCCCGGCCGGTAGGTCAGGACATTCTTGCCGGTGGCATACATCCGGTCGCGGATCTGGTCGATCTTCTCCGCCGAGAACCAGCGATGACCGCGAGTGTCCGTGATCGGCTGAGGGAAGTCCGGGTCATCCGCCAACCGGGTGTTCAGGTTCGAGATGGAGATTCCCGTGAGCTCCGACACCTCCCGTGCGGAGAACAGCCTGAGCGTCTTCCGCTCGTCCGGTCGAAACGCGTTTTTCATCTGGCGATCTAGCGAGCTCGCGAGACTCTCGGCGAACTGGGAGATTCGGTCGGAGTTGAAGCTCCGCTCCAGAAGGCTCATCTCGTTCATTCCTGCCTCATACACGGCCCTCCAAGGGCTCTTGCGCGATCTTGTATGCCTCTAAACTGTTTTGATTGATGGATCCATACAAGACAGTCAGAGGCAACTAAGACCAGAATTGCCATGCATCTCGCGCTTGGGCAACTGTTATCTTTCCCTGATGTGGATAATCACAGCTTCGTATCGGTTCATCGGCAACCATGTCGGCAGATCGTGCCAGGCTGGCGAACCGGTGCATCGGCATGAACTCTCAGGACTGGAACGCCGTGTCCGTCAACTGGCGCAGGACGACCCTGTCTGTCACCTTCCGATGTCGATGCCAGGCGTCGGCGCGGTCGTGGCGCTGCCCTAACGTTCCGCCGTTGATGATCGCCCTTGATTTGCGTCGCCGAAGAAGGTCCGGCCATGGGTCGGCCTCACGCCTTCACGCAACCAGTCAGGCGAACACGGCGTCTCGGGCGGAGTCATCGAAGTAGGGGACGTTAACCTGAGGCGCGCTGTGCCAGGCAGCAACCGTCATGATGCTTCGTGGCAGCGCGACATGGCGGAGAACATGGGCCGCGAAGGTTGCGTCCCATCAAGGTGCGAAGCGAGCCATGGTGGCCCTTGCCCGGCGCATCGGGGAATAGTTGCGATGTTTGAGGACGTCGACACCGAGTTGAAGCAACGGATCGACAGCCTGATCAAGGAGCTTGAAGGCAGGATCATCCGGGCTGTCGCGAGCGATGATCACCTGTTGGAAATGGCCACCGATCTCCGTTCCATCCCCGGGATCAGCCCTGTTTCCAATACAATGCTGATTGCCGAAATGCCCGAGATCGGTACCATCACCGGTGAAGAAGCGGCCGCACTCACTGAGTTGGCCCCGATCGCGCATGAGAGCGGAACCCTTTGTGGGAACGGGCGATCGCCGTGCTCTCCGGCACGTGATGTTCCAAACGGCCCTGGTTGCGGCCCATCATAACTCTCCCTGAGGTCCTTCGCAGATCGACTTCGCAAGGCAGGTAAACCGCACAAGGTCATCATCACCGCTGCCAGAAAGCTGGTCAACGTCGCCAATGCATTGTGCGAAAGCCTTCAGAAATAGGCGGCATATCCAACCTGACAGATACAATACCTAGGCTCCAGACCCATTGATTTCAGGCTGTTGGCGTGATTCAGGCTCCGCGAGGAGACCTGATCGATGAACAGTCTTTGCTGGCTGAGCGATGCGCAGATGGAGCGCTTGAAGCCCTTCTTTCCGAAAAGCCATGGCGAGCCGCGCCTCGATGATCGACGGGTGCTCAGCGGCATGATCTTCGTCAATCGCAACGGGTTGCGCTGGTGCGATGCGCCAAGGGAATATGGCCCGCACAAGATCCTCTACAACCGCTGGAACCGCCGGAGCGACAACCGGGTTTTCGGCCGGATCATGATGGGCCTGGCCTCCGAGAGCGCCGAGCACAAGGCAATCATGATGCGACCGATCTGAAGGCGCATCGCACGGCCTCGAGCCTGCGGGTCAAAAGGGGGGCGTGATCGCCAGATCGGCTGCACAAAAGGCGGCATGAACACCAAGTTGCATGCCGTCACGGACGCGAGGGGACGGCCGATCGGGTTCTGCATGTCGGCCGGACAGGTGAGCGATTGCACGGGCGCTGCGGCGCTGCTGGGCGGTTTGCCGAAGGCGGATTGGCTTTTGGCGGATCGAGGCTATGATGCGGATTGGCATCAGGGATGCGCTAAAAGACAAGGGAATAAAGGTCTGCATCCCCGGCCGGAAGTCCCGCAAGACGGCCGTGAAATACGACATGCGGCGCAACCGAATGGAGATCATGTTCGGACGCCTCAAGTATTAGCGGCGGGTCGCCATCCGTTACGACCGAGGCCCGGAGACGTTCTTCTCCGCCATTGCTCTCGCAGCCACCGTCTTGTTCTGGCTCTGAAACTCAATGGGTCTGGAGCCTAAGTATGCAGCGCGGTTGGTAGAGCGCGGAACCAGGCCGTCTCTTGAACCTGACTTTCCGGGGGGGGGAGGTATCGCAAATCTCCTTACCGTGCTCGACGAGATTGAAAAGGTCGGACCAGTTCAAGGCACCAAGGGGGCAGCTATAGCCTGACGGGATCGCTTCTCCCGTTCTTGGAAACCCTGACGGCAAAGGGCTGGAATTGTCCCCGTTTCCAGCTGCCCTTCGATGTGAGTTGGGTATCGTGGGTTGACGACGTCCAACGACGTTACACAGCTTTCCTCCCCGTTCCGAAGCCGATGTCGCGCCCTCGTCCTGCGTGACCTGATGCAGAAGGACCTTCGGGCCTTCGTCTTGCGTGAACGGTCGCGGAGGTCGCTGTCGGATGCGGTGACCATGGGCGTTCTCGATGCTCTCGACCGAATCGCGAGCCTGAACCGGCCTGAAAACCTCCGCACCGTGATCCGCATGCTCCAGTTGGCGGAGCTGCAGGACGCTCGATTGATGGTGCATTGATATGACTCAGATGTTGGAGTCCAAGCTGGTCGCAGACGTTGTCACGCGTCGTCTTCCGCCGCACAGCGGGCTCGATTACGTCCAAGACCACACCAGTGCCGGTGAACTTGGCTTTGAACTGCCCTGAGGCTACTGGAACGCTTGGGGGCGGTGGAGAAGGCTTCTGGACCGCGGATGCCGAAGCTGTGCTCTGGAGGCATCCGGACCTGCTAAATCCGCTCGCCGATTTCGATAGCGAGCCTCGGCTTGTCGCCCTCGCAAACCGCTCGGTCGCGACCCAGCCGGAGGATGTCGTCCGCTATATCCTGCGTCCGCTCCTGGGCGATTGTGTTGAAAAGCACCTGTTGATCGGCGGGTCTGGGGCTGGTTCACTTCCATTCGTAGGCGGTGGAGGTGATCGGGATGATGGGATCGCGGCAGGTGGCGCAGGGCGCTCTGTTCTAGCAGTTCTCCCTTGAGGATCACGTCCCGCAGGACCACCTGATCCGGGCCATCGACCGGTTCGTGGATCTGGGCGGCATCCGCCAGCATCT